>JABXKB010000029.1 GCA_013375485.1 Promethearchaeota archaeon
ATTACTTATTACGAGATCGGGGAAAGAAGCAAAATAAAAGTATCTTAATCTTCTATTTACTTTTTATTATTATTTTTATATGTATTTCACTATCAATTTTATAAGAAATTCAAATAAAAAGTTAACATTTAATATTATATAATGGCAAAAAAAAAAGCTCAATCTGAGGAGGACAGCGGTAAAGAAGTTTCTAAAACCGAATCTTCTTATACCCTAAAAGATTTACCTGGAGTCGGTGAAGCGACTGTAAAGAAATTGGAAGAGGCGGGGATTTTATCTATAAGAACTCTGGCTATGTATCCTATGAGTAAGTTAATGGATGAAGCGGGTATAGGTGAAAAAACAGCTGAAAAAATAATAAAAGTTGCCCAGGATATAGAAAAAATGGGATTCAAGTCTGCTGATAAAATATGGGAAAAACGCAAGACTTTAAACAAATTATCCACAGGCAGTCAGAATTTAGATGATCTGTTATATGGTGGTATAGAACCTGGGGCAGTCACAGAACTTTTTGGTGAATATCGAACTGGAAAAACACAAATAGCCCATCAGTTATGCGTTAATGTACAATTATCTTATGAAGAAGGTGGACTTGAAGGTGGTGCTTTATATATTGATACAGAAGGTACTTTTAGACCTGAAAGAATAATTCAAATGGCAGTAGCTAAAGATTTAGATCATAATATGGTTTTAAGAAATGTGACTGTTGGGAGAGCTTATAACAGTGATCATCAAATCTTATTAGTGAAAGAATCTCCAAAAATAATATTAGAAAAAAATATAAAACTTATAGTAGTTGATTCACTTATTGGCCACTTTCGTAGTGAATATATAGGACGTGGTACATTAGCAAGTCGTCAACAAATCATAAATACTCATATACATGATTTATTAAGATTAACTGAAACTTATGATGAGTTAGCGGTTATATTTACGAATCAAGTTTCTTCGAGGCCAGATGTGTTTTATGGAAATCCATTAATACATACCGGTGGGCATATTGTGGCTCATGGTTCCACGATACGTATATACTTAAGAAAGGGGAAGGGAGAACAACGAGTTGCTAAAGTTGTTGATGCTCCACATATCCCTGAAAGTGATACTGTTTTTTCGATTACTGAAGATGGTATTACAGATTAAATTTTGTAAAACTCTTTATAGGTTTTAAATTAAATATTGAATTAATATTCAAGATTGATATTCACTTCAATTCCTTTTCTTAAGGATTCTGAGATTATACAATATTGCTCGAAGAATTTTTTACACTGATCTACTCTTTTACGCATTTTAGGATTATCAACTTTAGGAAGAATTTCTATATCAATTTTTTTTATTCTCCAAAATCCTTTTTCATTTCTAGTAATTATAAGTTCAGATCTTCCATCTATATCTGATAAAAGAAAATCTTTCTTTTGCAAACAAAATTCAAAACTTGCAGCTAAACACCCTAAAACAGATAAGCCTAGTAATTTTGCTGGAGAAGGTCCTATTTTATTAACTCCTTTTTTATTTCTTTCGTCGATATATAAGTCATTCACTATAAATTTTCCAAGATCGCATTTAAATAGCATCTGTTCTTCTAATTTTAAGCCAACTTTAACTTTTGATTCACTTGTCATAAAAAATTACCCTTCATTTAATAAATTATAAAATCATGAAGATTTTTAAACTATAAATTAAGATTAACGTTAACCTCGATCCCTGCCCTGACACTTTGGGTGACTATACAATATTGTTCGAAAAAGCTATAACCATCTTTTACTTGCTTTAGACATTGTTTTGCTCTTTTAAGAGTTTCTGGATTTTCTATTTTTGGTTCAATATCAACATCAATTTTCTTAATTCTCAAAAAACCTTTCTCATTTCTGGTAATCGTAACCTCTGCTTCCCCATTGAAATCATCTACTTTAAAACCCCTTTTTTTCAAACAGAAGATAAAACTTGCGCTCAAACATCCTAAAACACCTAGTGAAAGCATTCTTGAAGGATTTGGTCCCAACATATCAACTTCTTTGTGATGTTCTTCATCGATATAACAATCTTTAACCTTCATATCTCCTAAATCGCATTTAAAAATCATCTGAGATTCAAATTCATCTAATTTTAAGCCAACTCTTGTTTTCATTTCATTTGAAATAACATACACCTCATCAATATTAATTTTAGATTATTGGATTTTTATTTATTATTAGCTATATTTTTAAAAAGAGAGAATAGTTCCACTTTTTTTGATTTATCATTTTTTACTTCTTGAAGCAATTGATTTACTTCATTTAATTTTAATTTATAATACTTTAGATTTTCCTTAATTTCGGAGTGAATTATTGATAATTGAATCGATTCATCGATTTTACATGCCTTTTTAACAAATTTTAAACATTGGTTAATTCGTTCAATTATTAGATTATCATCAAATTGTGTATTAACTATAATGTTAATTTGATTAATTAACCACTCTTCACTTTCATCTTTTATGATTTGTAATTGTACTTGAGGATATTCTAATTCCTCTTTATTATTTTTTAAACAATTTACTAAACTAGCGTTTATACAATTAATATATGTTTTATTGGATAATGATGGAGCAGAATCCGATAATAAGCTTAAATCTTTTTCACCAACTTCATTAAGAATACAATTAAATAAATTAGTATCATTTAAATTGCATTCAAAAATCTTCTCGTCACTCATTCAAATTCCTCCTAAAAATATCTTATTATATATACAATAAATTTGTATCATACAAATATCTTCAACTTATTGTTTAAAAATAGTGATTAAACAGACCTAATAATTAAAGGATATCAATAGAATTTTTTTAACTTGCTTCAATTTTTTTTAAGTGAAAATGTCTAGATAAATGAAACAAGATAAATGGAAGATAGAGGAGAGTAATAAGGATAAATTGGAATGCATAAATAATTACAAATATAATCATAAGAATAAAAAAGCAAATCTCAATACTTGAACAGATTTTATTGTTATAATATTTCTCATCAAAAAAGGATGCAGGTACTTTATATTTAGCTAAATATTTAGGTAGATTTTCAAATTCTTCTTTTGAAATCAATAATTTAAAGCCTACTTGCTTTTTTTGAAAATAAAAAAAATTTGTACCCCAATCAAAAGCATCCATAATAATATGAATGGAGTATGAAATACCAGATAGAATTAAAACTACCCAATTAAAAATCAATCCTAAAAATAAGATAATTAAGCTTGGAATAATTGAGTGGGTCATCAGCATCCGGTGATTATTATCTTTCGCAAATTTAGAAAGAATTACATCAAAATCACATATAAAAGAGAATAAAACAATTACAGAAAATTCAATGATGTTGAAGTTAAAAAAATAGTTTAGAATTGATGCGATGATAACTCCTACTGCAAAGTGGCTGTTTATATGCATTGCGCGCAACCTGGTGTTGTATGATTAATTGATATAGTTCTCTTTTTTCATTCTTTTTAAAACAGCCTTTTTAGTTTCAAACCCCGCAGGGCCTTTTTTTTCAACTAGAAAAGAAGCAGCGGAGGATGCTAAATAAGCAGCCTTTTCTATTGATTTCCAAGATTTATCAGAATGAATAAATTCATAGAAAAATATAGAAAAATAGACATCTCCCGCACCAGTTTCATCTACAACATTTCTGGGTTCAAAAGCGGGTATTTTAAGAATTCTCTCTCCTTTTTTAGTGAGCATAGACCCTTTCTCTCCTAAAGTCATAATGTAGATTCCATTATTTTCATATTTACTGCAGTGAACCATAACTTTTTCGAAATCATCACATTCCCCGGCAAGTAGGTTCATTTCTTCTTCTGAACCTTTCAGTATTAACCTGTCTCCAATTAAATTAATTATTTTTTTCATATTAGAAATGATTTCATTATCATAAATGTAAGCAACTTTACCATCTTCATCAATTTTTCTTATGAAACCTTGTAAATCAATGCCGATATATGCCTTAGGAAATTGTTTTAAAATTAGAGATACATATTCATAAGAGATTTCGTTACATAATGGTACGAGAACAAATATATCTGGAGGATTATTAAGAAATTCTAACGGGATATCATTAAAATTAAGATTAGGGCTCTTTGATTTAAGAGTTAATGTTCTCGTATGATCAAAGTAATCTAAAACAAAATTTGTATTTTTAACTTCCGAATATTTAATTCCCCTTAAATCAATATTTTTATTCTTAATTTTCTCTAATAATGAACTGTTAAAATTTAATTTACCAATATGAGAAATAATACCTATATTTACATCTTGAGCATAAGTTCTTAACGCTAGAGTGCAATAAGATACACTTCCACCTAAACTGGGCTTGTGAATGCGCTTAAATCGTATTATATTATCAAAAGAAAAGTGTCCTGCAAAAAAAATTGTAGAATGATTTTGGTGCTTATCATACGTCACCATCATACGTCACCAGGTTGTGCGCAACTCGCGCCGCTCAAGATTTTAATTCTTCAATAATTTTATTCTTTTCTTCTATTGTGAACTTTAACTTATTTATTTTATTCTGCAAGTCATCAATTAAACCTGACATCGGTCCTTCATGAACAATTGGTTGAGATTTTTGCTTAGTTTTTAATTCTACTATCAATTTTTCTTTTTTTTCTAATTGCTCTTGAAGAATATTTATTTTTTTTTCTGCTTCGTTAATTTGATTAGCCTGTACTGCTTCTTGCGATTTATTTTGTAAGGTTATCAGTATCTGCGAAAGTTCATTTTTGAGGTCTTCATTCTCTCTCTTAAGATCTTTTAGCTCATTCGGTTCTAATTGGAACCCTCCACTTTCAATTGTTTGTTCAAGTGTAGATTTCTCATTATTTAATTTTTCAACAATTCGTTTATATTTATTAAGATCTGATTGAAGATCTTGGCATAATATTTCTAACGTTTCTGATGAGGGTTTTGTTGATTGGGGTTTTATTACTGATGATTTTGGTTCCGCCACAGGAACTACATAATCAATAGGGAGTTTTTTCATCTTTTCTACCAATTGTTGGTTTAAAGCTTCGTTTTCCTCTTTTAATTCATTAATTTTCTTTTCTTGATCATCGATCTGAGTCTTCTTTTTCGATAATTCAGATTGTAAATTATCAATCAAAGATGTAGTCACTTCAGAACCTTTCCCCATAGAAGGGCTCACTGTGGGTTTTGATGTCATTGAAGCTGTCTCTAATTTCATTTTTAATTCGTTAATTTCGTTATTTTTGGTTCTTAAGTCTATTTCTTTTTCAGTTAGATTTTTTTCTAAGTTTATTATTTTATTATTTAACATGATATTTTCTTGTTGAATATCACTTACTTCTTTTTCACCAATCATTCCCGCTTTTTCTAATTGTTTTTTTAAATTCTCGTTTTCTTCGATCGTTTTCTTAATAATTTCCTCAGTTTTTGTTATTAATTCTATATTCTCTCTAATTTTATTTCTCAGTTGTTCATTCTCATCTTCAACATCTTTAATTTTATCGAGTGTTTCTCCAATTACGCTTGGCGTATTTATCTCATCTTCCATTTTTTTTCTCCAAAGACTGATAAAATCTTCTACTTTTTCATTATCTTCCGGCATTTTACTTCAAAACCTTTTTTTATCCTAATTATTGAATATTTAACTTGATTTATTTCATTAACACTCCTGAAAAATATCCCACACAATATCCACTAATATTTCCAGTTCTTTCGGAACTTGTATAATATTGTAATAATTTTCCTTTACTTGCATTTAAATTTTTACATATCATCATTAAAGAAGTTATAGTTTGAGCACCACATACAGTTGTTCGTGAAGCTGTTTCAAGTGTTTTTTCAGGGTTAAGATTAACAAACGCATCAATTACTTGTTGATCTCTCTCTTTAAATTTCTCCAATTGTTTGGTATCATAAACTTCTTTATGAGTCATATCAGAAGATGCAACAATAACTACTTCTTTATCATATAAGTTAATTGCTTTAGCAATATCACTTGATAACTCGCTTAGGGTATTGAAATCCTTTATAGCAATTTTTATTGGAATAAATTTAACGTTTTTCTCCTGAGAGCAATATTTAATAAATGGTAACTGAACTTCGATATTATGTTCTCTTCCAAAAGGATGACCCATAAATGCTGATTCATCATTTTTTATAATATCGCTATTTTCTAATATTTTCTTAGATAATTCTCCATCAATACTGATATTCCCTAAAGGTGTTTCCCATTCTCCCTCATCCATTAAAGCAACTTTTCCATAGCCAATATGATCAGTACCTAATACTATAACAGTATCAGGTATTCTTTCTTTAAATAAATTTAAAAATGTAAATGCAGCACAACATCCAGAATATACGTATCCCGCATGAGGAGATACACCACCAACTATGGTTCTTTTTTCTTGGTCTAAAGTTTTAGGTTCTTCCCCAGGTCCGTATTCATCATTAATAAATGATTCTTTTAAGATATTAATTAAGTCGGGTTTATAACGTGGATAAAAGGTGCCGGCTACAGCAGCCTTTCTTATAACCATTTTTTTAACACGAGTATTTTTTAGTTTTAATATTAAAAATATTAATTTTAAAAATTATATAATTTCCCTCAATCATTGTAAAATTGAAAGATTTATTAAGTTATTTTTAATACCTCTATAGTAATGAACCAAGTAAACGATGAACAAATCTCTCTTGATGATATAGAAGTACCAGATAAAATTCCAACGAAATTTATCAATTCAAGGGTTATCGTTTTCAATCCTTTATATGCTTCGTATTTATATGTTAAGAAAGGATTTTTTGGTTCCCCATTAGGAATAAATAAGCCTAGGTTAGAATATTTTTCCAAACCAAGTGAATTATCTTTAATAGAGGCTTATTATTTATTGGAACTGGATGAAATTTCTATTCACGATGTAAAAGAAAACAAAACCTTAAGCCCTAAGGAATTTCTCGAGATTGCTATTGAAATTCATCATAAGTTTGAAGAAAAATATATTATATACAAAGATTTAAGGGAAAAAGGATACATTCCGAGACCTGGGCTTAAATTTGGAGCAGACTATGTCGTTTATAAAAAAGGACCAGGACTCGAACATTCACTTTTTATGGTTCATGTTTTACCACATGATTCTGAAATTACTGCTATTGATATGGTTAGAGCGGGTAGACTTGCAACCTCAGTGAGGAAAAAGTTTGTCATAGCAAATCCATTGACGAAATCATATTATTTCTTTGAGTGGTTTAAACCATAAAAAATAATACTTGTATTGAAGGATTTGTTTATTAAATAGATAAAATTCTTAATTTTCTAACCAATTTGTCTTTTAAATTTTCAATTTGATGAAAATCATCATTCTTGACAGTATTTCTAATTCTTAATATTTCATTAAGAAGATCTGAATCTAATAAATCCTCAATTAAAATACCTTGATCTATAAGATTATTTCCCTCATTATAGATTAAGAGAATTAATTTAATTAGCCCTAATAATTTTTTAGTATCAGTAAAATTATCAATATCATCAAAAGCACTCTGGATTAAAAAACCATTTTTGATTAATTTTGCTATGAAAATAATGAGCTGTTGATTTTCGGGTAAATTCCGCTCTCCAATTAATTGAATTATATATTTTAAATCTTGTTCTTTAGATAAAATCTCATTTACTTGTTTTCGACATTCCATCCATTCAATATCAATCTCCGGCCATTCGACATCTCTTTCATACCACCAATTTGCGATGTAAGAGGGATAATTTGAATAGGAATTCATCCAATTAATAGCGGGATAGTGTTTTAAATAAGCTAATTTAGGGTCTAAAGCCCAAAAAACTTGAACTAATCTCTTTGTTGTTGCAGTTACTGGTTCACTAAAGTCCCCCGCTGGTGGCGAGATCGTACCAACAATTGTTAATGACCCTATCCTTTCATTTCCTTGATGATCTGTCCCAAATGTTTTTACAACACCAGCTCTTTCATAAAAACTTGACAATTTTGATGGTAAATATGCGGGATATCCCTCCTCTGCCGGCATTTCTTCCAATAATCCAGAAATTTCTCTTAATGATTCTGCCCATCTAGAAGTACTATCCGCAAGAACAACCACATTATAACCCATATCTCGATAATATTCTGCAATTGTAACCCCTGAAAATAAACTTGCTTCTCTAGCTGAAACTGGCATATTAGAAGTATTTACAATCAGAATGATATGTTCTAACAAAGGACGCCCTGTTTTAGAGTCTTTTAGTTCAGAAAATTGTTTTAAAATGTTTGCTATTTCATTTCCAGGCTCGCCACAACCCACGAATACAATTATATCTGCATCACACCACTTTGCTAAAGATTGTTGTATTACTGTTTTTCCTGTTCCAAAACCACCAGGTATAGCAATAGTACCACCTTTTGCAATTGGAAATAATAGATCTGTCACACGCATTCCAGTAATTAATGGTTCAGTTGGATCTTCTTTTTTACTATAAGGTCGATTAACTGTTATTGGCCATTTTTGTAACATTGAAAAGGATTTTTCTTCTCCATTTATTTTCAATCTATAGATTTCATCTAAAATTGTATAATCTCCCTCACTGGAGATAAATGAAAGTTTTCCTGAAAAATAGGGAGGAACCATAATTTTATGTTCTAAAAATTGTGTTTCTTGAACAATTCCTATTATATCTCCTCCACTAATTTCTTCATTTATGTTTCTCATTGGAATATAATGCCACTTTTTAGTTCTGGATAATGGAGGAAATCTAATACCTCTCTCTAGACTTCCAGTATCATTGGTTTCAAACATTTTTTCTAATGGTCTCTGTATTCCGTCAAAAACATGTGATATTAACCCTGGAGCTAATTCCATTGAAAGTGGTTCGTGTAAACCAATAACTTCTTCATTTAGTTTTACTTTTACCGTATTTTCATAACATTGTACGATAATGTGATCAGAATGTATTTGTATTACTTGACCTAAGATTTCATATGTAGAAATTTTCACGAGATCATAAAGACGAACGTGATTTTCTAAACCCTTAATTTCAATGAGTGATCCGACTATAGCTGAGATATACCCAGATTTTGAGTAGTTATTAGAGTCTATCATATGTTTTTTTAGGGCATTTAATCAAATAATTAAACTTATTCTTTTAAAATTTTAAATATTTTATAATGTTTAATATAAGTTTTTCATGATCTTTTAATTCTTTAATTTTTATGAGTAACCCAATTATTTCTGAGATTTTCCAAAATTACATTCCTCATAAAATTCTTGTAAGTGCATTTAGTTTTTCCTAAAATCTACTATTTTATTGTATTATTTGTTTTTTACAAAATGGACATGTTTTTACGAAACTTGGAACGATATTTCCACAATTTTCACATTTTTTAATTATAGGTTTGCGATAATTGAAATCAAGATTAACTGGTTTGAAAATTCTTTGCTGGGTTAGATTTAATTCTTTTTCCTTTGTAATAGGTCTTAACTTTCTTTTATAATTTAATGATGGTTTTCTTTTTCTATCTGGGAACATTCTAGAATAAAGAGACCTTTTATTTTTTCTTAAAAAAGGACCAATAATCATTAAAAACGTAAAAACAATTAATAAAATGATTATTAAAGGATTAGCTCCAAAGTTAAAAAAAAAATAATAAAAATATAGTAAGATGATTAAATAAATTACTAACACGACGAGCTGAACAAGTAACTTTTTCCGAATAGTCTCTTTTTTTGTTATTTTATTTGACATAAATAGTAATTATCTTTATATTTCGCTTCTATCGTGATATATTATTCAAATCTTTTTGATATGTACATTTTTGCTTTGTCAATTTCTTCTTTTATTATTGTAGTATCAAATTCTTTCTCAATTTCTTCAGAGATAATATCCTTTTCAATTTCTCCCCTAAATCTCATAATCGAGTAATTATTATCTAAATAGAAAGGAAAATATTCAATACCCGCCCCTTGATAGAACTTAAAGAAGAACTCATAAAAATGGAGACGTATAGTATTGAGGAAAACTAATAATCCTTCTAATAAGATTACTATTAAATTTCCAAATATTGAGCCAATAAAATTTACAATTTCTACCCCCCAACCTTCTCCCTCAATTAATGTTGACATTGCGTTTATAGCATATAATAATGCAATATGAGCGAGTGCTAAAGCTAACAATCTAATATAAGATGCAACATTACTCATAACTGATAAAACTGTGTCAAACGCTTCAATTGTACCTTCACCTAATAATCCTCCAAAAGATTCCTTCTTTAAATAGGAAATTTTAAATATTTTCCCAAGAGGTTTCAGCACCAATAAGAGAAGCCCAGGGATTATAACTAATAAAATTGGATAAGGGGACGCTATCCAAATATATATATCAAAGCCATATCCTAAAATTAAAATAGCTCCTCCAGTTAATAATAGAATTTTGATAAAAGAATCACTAAATGCTAAATATTTTCGATGTTGTTTCCAATAATTTAAAAACTGGATAAACCATCCTAAATTTATATGAAAAACTCCAATTAATACTGCAAAGTAAAATACAGCCATTATATTACCTAATGGATTGTATAAAGTAATGTTGAGAAGAGGGATGGTTATTGGTTCTAAATGCAAATAAACCGTTCCAAAAATCTCTATCTCATGGGTCCCAAAAAATTCTCCATATAAAAAACCAACAAAAAAAGCAGCCCATCCACAAAAAAATATGATCCAAGAAAGATTTGTGACATCTTTCCCACGCTTCCTTAATACCAATCCCCCTATTAATCCTGAAATTATTAAAATTAATCCATGCCCAATATCCCCAAACATTAAACCAAAAAGGATTGGAAAAGTAATAGCAATAATAGGAGTAGGATCTATTTCGGAGTATGTAGGAGTACCATACATTTTAGTAATTGTTTCAAAGGGTTTTACAAGAAAGAAATTCTTCATGATTGTGGGAGTTTTTTCTCTTAAATCTTCTTTTTCTTCCTCATCTTCATCTGTTTCAATTTCTTCAGTTTGCCCCTCTTTTATTATTGGTTTTACTTTACCCTTTTTTATTTTATCTGTTTTTGATGAATAAGATTCAGGAATAGGACGTTTTTTAGATACATCTATTGATTCAATTGTTATATTTTCTTTAAAACTATTGAATAAAGAATGCATTATTTCTTCTTTTTTAGATAGAGGGACAAAAAATTTGAGAATAGGGCGATTTGATGATGATTTTTCGAATTGTTGTCCTACCCATGTGTATTCTTCAATGTTTTGCACAATTTCATTTATTCCAGCAAATTTTCTCAAATTGTCCTGTTTAAGTCTATTTTGCTCTTTTTCATATCTACCTACTAAGTTTTCTATGAATTTAATTTCCTTATTTAATCTCGCAAAATTAATTCCTTCATTTGTTAAATATTTTTTTAATACTAGAACTTCTTCAGAATGAATTAAACGAATTCTACCATTAAATTCGTCCTGCCTATCTTTTGGATAGATTATAAAAAAACCAATTCGATCATTAGAAATTTCAAATGTCTTATAAAAATTAGGGAATTCTGAAAATTCAAAAAGATTCTGCAAATTGGTTATATTTTTAGAAAAGGTAGTAAAAATTCGGAACTTAAATTGTGTTATACTTTCTAGATTTTTTTTATTTAAATTTAATTTTTCTAAAAACTTATAGCTAACACTTAAAACTATGAGGCTTTCTAATTCAATTCTACCTTTTGAAATATAACTCTTTAATTCTATAGCCCTATTTGTATAAAAATCTATTTCTTCGAGTAAATGGGTGATTAATTCACGCAAATCTTTAGCGGCGAATTCAATTCTTTTTTCTTTATCAATTTTTAATTCTAAAAGATCATATTCAGTTATATCAAATCTATTAAATAAGTTGTTTAAGTTTTTCCTCAAATCTTTAATTTTTTCTATGAAAGGGTTTTTTTCTTCCAATTTTTCCTTAACTGTTGGTTTTTGCATTGATTTTATATGTACTGCGTTAAGGTTTGATAATTCTATGAGAAATTGGTCTTTATAATTTTGATTGATTTCCGCTTTCATTAAACTAAACTCGTCTTTTTTCCCCATATTTGTCAAACTCAAATTTAATTTTACTTCTTAATAATTAGATCCTTAGTTTTTTTTAATCTAATATAATTTTCTCTTTCTATTTCTTCCAATATCCCTTTTATTTGTTTGATATTAAATTTTAACTTAGGAATTATCATACTTTTTAAACCATTTATCCTACGATTGATTTTCTTAAAATTTATTGCGTGTTTTAGAATTAAATCTTCAATTTCAGAAAATTGGATAAGTATACTAAAAGAACTTTTTAATTTATTAATTAAATCATCCAAATAATGACTTGTGTTTTCAAATGTATAAGCAGGAAGTTTTTCTTCTTGGATTAACTCATACTTAATCTGTGGGAATGTGATTCCTGCTTTTTTTAAATGATGAATCTCTACTTCAGGTTTATATTGAATTCTACTTAACTTACTAATTAAAAAGAGTTCATTCTTACCCATCTCTTCATAAGTGAAATATAATAATTTCAGTGATTCTTTAAATAAAGAGAGAAATTCTTTCCTAGTTATAACATAATCTTTCCACAATTTTCTAAGCTGGAAAATTAACTGTTCTCTTCTAAATTCTAAAAAATTCTCTCCTTTTACCGCAAAGTTTAATCTTTTTTGCAAACTAATCAAATTGGTTTTACTAGGTTTTATTTCTCTAAAGCTTATAGATCTACACCTTTGCTGAATAATATTTATCAATAAATTTTTGATGAATCCTAAATAATTGATTTAGACTTAAATGAGATAACACATCCCAAGCGATATCAAGAGTCTTAATGAAATTTCGATTTTCATCTGCTTTTTGATTTAAAAATCTTCGTTCAAAATCTATTCCAAATTTTAATAGATTTTTTTGTTCATAATTCAAACCATCTTCTCCTACAATTGAAATAAGGTCCTTCACTTCAAGATAATTAGAATATGATGCTAATAATTGGGAACTAATATCAGCATGATCATCTCTTGTTTTTCCTTTACCAATCGCATCTTTCATTAATCGCGATATTGATGCTAAAACTTCAAAAGGGGGATAAATACCTTTTTTATGTAAATCTCGGCTTAGAACTAATTGTCCCTCAGTAATATATCCTGTTGTATCAGGAATGGGATGAGATATATCATCATTTGGCATTGTTAATATTGGTATTTGAGTTATTGACCCTCTCTTTCCTTTAATTTTTCCAGTCCTCTCATAAATAGACGCAAAATCAGAATAAATATATCCGGGATATCCTTTTCTACTAGGAATTTCTTCTTTCGCTGAACTCAGTTCTCTTAAAGCCTCAGCATAATTTGTCATGTCAATTAAAATAACCAGTACATGCATACCTTTTTCAAAAGCAAAGTATTCTGCTGTTGTTAAGGCTACTCTTGGAATAATTAAACGCTCAATTATTGGATCATCAGCAAAATTTATGAAAGAGATAATATTTTGTAGATTACCACTTTCTTGAAACCGATTTAAAAAATAGATTGCCTCATCTTGAATTATCCCAATTCCACAAAAGATAATTAAAAAAGGCTCTTCCGAGATAACTTTAGATTGAGTTGTTATTTGAGCTGCTAATTTATTATGGGGTAATCCTTGGGCACTGAAAATCGGAAGTTTTTGGCCTCTTATTAATGTAAACAATCCATCTATTACTGAAATTCCTGTTTGTATTACATCTATAGGATACTCCCTAGCAAATGGATTAATCGTAATCCCATTAATGTCTCTTTGAACATCTGTTAAAATATCAAATTCTGAAACCATTTTGGTTCTTATATCAATTGGTATTCCTAATGAATTAAAAGTTTGACCAAACATGTCTTTAGAGATTTTTACATTGAAGGTATCTTCTGTAAATGTAATTTCTGCATTTTCTGAAGATATTCCTGAAGTATCTTCGAATACTTCAACAATGATTGCTTCTTCACTCATTTTTACAATTTGTCCTGTACGAATTTTATTATCATCTGTCTTAATTTTCACTATTTCTCCATATTGAGGATTATGCTCATTTTTAAGAAATAGCAATGGTCCAATTATTTGCTGGATCTTTTTATAAATTACACTCATTTTTTCTTAAATACACCACTGGTTAATTTTAAGGATTCAATTTCATTAAGTAATTTTTTCTTTAATTCTTCTATTTTATCGAAATCCTCATTAGGTATAGAACGATTAATTCTTAAAATGTCAAATGTTGTTTTGAGATCTTTAATATCTTCAATAAGAAAGCCTTGTTTCAGTAATTCTATACCCTCTTTATACAATAAGAGAATCATTTTAATCATTCCTAAAAGTTTTGTAGTAGCTGTAAAATTATCAATATCATCAAATGCATTTTGGATTAAAAATCCATTTTTGATTAGTTTTGCAATAAATAAAGTTAATTGTTGGTCTTCTGGTAAATTTTCTTCACCAATCAATTGAGTAATATACTTTAATTCATTATCTTGAGATAATATATTATTCATTTGCTTTCGACAGTCGAACCAATCAACATTTATTTCTGACCAATCAATATCCCTCTCATACCACCATTCTGAAATATAATCAGGATAATTAGAGTATGAATTCAACCAATTTATTGCAGGATAATGTTTTGAATATGCTAATCCTGCATCTAAAGCCCAAATCCCTTGAACAAAATTTTTAGTTGTAGCAGTAACGGGTTCACTAAAATCTCCCGCGGGAGGAGAGATTGACCCAATAATAGTCAAAGACCCTACTCTTTCGTTTCCAGATTCATTATCTCCAATTAATTTGACTAGACCCGCGCGTTCGTAAAAACTAGATAGTTTAGATGGTAAATATGCAGGATATCCCTCTTCAGCAGGCATTTCCTCTAATAATCCAGAGATTTCTCTTAAGGATTCTGCCCATCTTGATGTACTATCCGCTAGAACCGCAACACCATATCCCATATCTCTATAATATTCAGCAATAGTTACCCCTGAAAAAATACTAGCTTCTCGTGCGGAAACAGGCATGTTTGAAGTGTTTGCAATTAGAATAATTCGATTTAATAAAGGTTGATTAGTCTTTGGATCTATTAATTCAGAGAATTGGGTTAAAACATCTGCTATCTCGTTTCCCCGTTCCCCGCAACCTACGAATACAATTATATCAGCATCACACCACTTTGCTAAAGATTGTTGTATCACTGTTTTACCTGTTCCAAATCCTCCTGGAACTCCTATAGTACCTCCTTTAGTAATAGGAAATAATAAATCTATAACACGTATCCCTGTAATTAATGGCTCATCAGGGATTTTTCTCTCTTTAAAAGGTCGAGGTATGGTTATTGGCCATTTTTGTAACATAGAAAAGGAGTATTCCTTATTGTTTATTTTCAATTTATAAATCTCATCAACAATAGTATATTCTCCTTCTTCTGCTATAAAGATTAATTTTCCTGAAATTTCTGGAGGTACCATGACTTTATGTTCAATTACTGGCGTTTCTTGAACAGTACCAATCACAAATCCCCCGCTAACTGTAGTATTCACTTTTTTTAGTGGAATGAAATGCCATTTCTTAGTTCTTGATAAGGATGGAATTTCTATTCCTCTTTTTAATTCTCCACTCTTATAAATCTCAAAGGCTTTTTGTAAAGGTCTTTGAATCCCATCAAAAATATTTCCCAATAATCCTGGTGCTAATTCCATTGAAAGTGGTTCATTTAAATTAACAACTTTTTCATTAATCCGCAAATTAGCAGTATTCTCAAAACACTGGGCAACTACATGATCTGAATAAATTTGAATTACTTCTCCCAAAATATTATATTTAATAATTTTAACTAAATCATGAAGTCGAATTTCGGCCTCTAATCCTTTAATTTTGATTAATGACCCGATGATTGCTGAAATATAACCTTCCTGAGAATTGGTTTCAAAATTGGATCTGCTCATATAATCCTAAATACTCTGTTATTTTTTCTTTTTGGTTCTGTATAAAATTTTCAAATTCTTTTTCACTTTCCTTAATTTCTGAATCATCTACAATTTTAGAAATCTCGATTTGAATAAATGAAGAATACTTATCTATCAAATTATCTATGGTATAATTATAAGAAATAATACCTCCTATAAGTGATATTCTAAAACCACCTATAAAATCATGCTGATCCTTATTAATCTCAACTGGATTCTTAAATAAACCCGCAACTTTATCAAATTTTTTGATAAAATAATTATAGTCCTTAAAATTTAATATTAGTTCTATACCTTGAGGTTTATCTATAGTATTTTTGAGACTATTAATAGATTTTAATAAATGGGTAATATAACCAGAATAATTCTTTTTAATTTTATCTCTAATAAGATTAAATAGAGTGTTCTTTAACTCTTTAATCAATCGATTCTTAAGATCTAAAAATTTTTCTTTCCCCTTTAAGAGAGTTGATGATAGTGACTGATTTAAGAATTGTTCATAACTTTCTATAAGATGATCTTTTAATTTCAATGATCTTTCATAACTTCTTTCTAAATATCTTTTTTTAATTTCAGCTTTTTGAAATAATGTTTTTTGATTTAATTCTTTAATTTCTCTTTGGGCTTTCTCTATTAGATAATTTCCTAAATTACCAAACTGTTTTTTAATTTCTTTTTCTTCTGAAATTTTTACTCAGCTCATTAGATTGAAATAATATTACCTATTGCACTAATTATTTTATTTAAAATTATGTCTTCTTTCTCAATATTCGGTTGGAATATATCTGGTAAAATAAAAATAAAGGGAAATCTATTACTTTGCTTAAAATCTAATAAAAATTCAATTACTTCAGGCGATAAACGAAATACTATAATTATCATACCAATTGAGGATTTTTTTGTTAATTTTATGAATTGTTTAAGAAAATCCTCTTCATTTTCTACTACAGTGCCTTCTAATCCTAGAAGTCCTAACATCGATACCATTTCTTCTTCCCCTAAAATATGAATTTTCTGAGCTACCATTAGAAATCCAGTCCAACTTCTTCAATAATTAATTTTTCCAAGTCTTCTATATTTTTTTGAAATTCTAGTTCAATATTTTTTAGAGCATTATTTAGTTTTTTTTCAAAAATATTAGTTTTACCATCAATATCTACTGCCAGATTTCCTAAAGCAGTATTAACAAGTACATTTATTTTACTAATAAAAATGTCAAATTTTTTATCTTGGTCTTCTCTAAATGTTTCAATTTCTTTTAAGTTGATATTCTTAGCATTAGATATTAAATTCTCATAAACCGTTTGAATATCCCTTATCCATTCAAAAAGATGCATCGTCTAACCACCAAAATTGAAAATAATTTTTTTTTCTCATATCAATAATTATCTTATTTTAATATTTTATACCTTTCATGCCCAATCTCTACAAGCCTAGGTAATATGTATAACCGAATTTCTTTATCCTTTTTTATTAATACTTCTATAATCTTAAAAATTGCTTGATAATCGATATCATCGATCTTAACCTCAAATTTATTAAAAAAATATTCTAAATATAATTTCTCAATCGACCAAATTAAATGACTTTTATCAAGATTAAATTTTAGATAAAATGGTCTGATTTCTTTTATTTTAATTAAATATTGATTAAGGTTTAAGATAAAATCATCTATACTTACCAGATTCAATAAATTTATAAGTTTATTTTTGTCTAAAAATAAATAATTGTCAACTAAGAACTGAAGCAATAAATTTTTATCAATATTATTTTTAATTCCCCTATATATTATATTTAAATTGTAAATCTCTGATATATACTTCAAATACAAGGAAATTATAAATCTCTCTTTTTTAGCTAATAACTTTATCTCTTTTTTCATATGATCATAATAGAATTGATCTAAAAATGCTTCTAGAACAAAAATTTCATTCGTATTTTTAAAGTAGAGGATTCCTTCCCTTATTACTCTATTATATTTTGTAAGTTTCATATATAGTTGAATCTCTTCTAAAGATGATATCTCTATTAATTCATTTATGAATTTGGTATTATCCAAATATTTTTCTACTAATTTATTAACTATTAAGGATTTATCACGAATACTCATTCCAAGAATCGTGCCTAAAATAATACGTTTGATATTCATTATCTCGTATTTTATCAGATAATTTTTCAAAAAAATTTTCATATTCCTTGGAGAAATAAGTATGATCTTTCCTATTAATTTTATATACGTATGAAATAACGCTTTTTCAATTTCCTCAATTGTATAGGAGGGAGGATCAAGACCGGGATAATAGATGCTAATGAATTCAATAAATTGCTTTATACCATCTATCTCCTTTAATTTTTCAAGCGTTGTTTCATCCATTATTAATTGTTTCAAAAACCCAATTTTGATGAAAGTGTACGCATAGTTGGGGATTACGATACTCGTTTAGCATTCACCAGTAAGAGTAATTTTATATTAAATGAAAACAATCTAAGCTGGTGGTGTGGGAATTTTAGTCCAGAGCAAGATGGCTACGATTAATCCATAAACTGCTAAAGCTTCACATAACGCAACTACTAGGAATGCTTTAAAGAAAGCCTCCTCTCGTTCTGAAAGTGCACTTATCGCTGCTGTTCCTACCGTTTTTATAGCCCATGCGCTTCCTAATACTGAAGCACTTACAGAAATTGCTACAGCTATCCCTAATGCCATAGTTGTAGCAGAATCATAGTAATCAAATGTATCAGGAACCTGAGCAGCTACGAGAGAAATAATTCCATTTGAAGTAAAAATTACCAAGAAAATCAAAATGATTTGGAAGCTGCCAAGTAATAAATAAAATTTATATTTACCCTTCATGATATTTACACCTTAGTTTTTATTTAAAATAATTATTATTTTAAATGAAAAGAATTTAATTTTGCGTATAAATATTCTCATTCAATACATAAAGGAAAAATGTTTTATCAAGTAATAAAAAAATGATTGATGAAAAAGACACTGAATTATATTTCATTAAATAATAAATATTTAATTATATCTTCAATAAGAAAAGGTCTTATTGATAGAGTAAAACTCTTATTAGATCTGCGATATCATGAATTCTATCACAAAGTTGTTCCAATAATACAATACTATCTCGTAAACGCAAGAGTACCCTAATATTCAAATTCTCATTGGAATATAAATATTCTAAAAATTGTCGATATATTGTATCAACTTCATTTTCAATCTCATGAATGTTTGTGGTATTGTTAAACACTACGTCTGGTTTATCTCTAAGGCTTTTAATTGTTGATTTAAGGACATTGGCCATTTCAATTGTTTTATTAATCAATTTTTCATATCTTTTCTTTATTTCTTCATTATTTTTACCATCTACTTTAATCATTGGCAGCATATCTACAAATTCTAATGGATAGTTAATTAAATTATCCATTTTTAAAATTAAGGCAATATAATCGCCCAAACCAGCAATTTCGGCTTCAGAATAATTTTGAATCAACTGAATTTTAATACTATCTGCATCCTCTTCAGATAACTGCATTTTGCTTTTTTTCTTTTCTAGTGATGTTTTATGTTTCTCGTAATTTTCTGCCCATCTATTGTAAAAAACACCCATATCACTAAGAACGGAATAAATAATTCGAGAATGCTCAATAAGCATTGAAATGATTTCTTCTTTAATCTTATTCATGAGAATTCAATTTAAATATTTAATTTACTCTTATAAATATAAAAAATTAGATCAATAAAAAATATAGTATTTAGAGAAATTTTAATATATTCTTAATTTAATTTATAAATAACTTAAAGGTGGGAAAAACACTTAATGAAAATAAAGGAGATACTTCAGCAATGGAAACAGTATTCAAAAATGTCTGAATTAGCAGAAATTGCTAGACGAAAATTTTTCAATAATTGTTTTGATGGAGCCTTGACTTGTGCTGGTATTGTAAGTGGAGTTTTTATTATATTTTTAACAGGTTCTTCCAATTTTTCCCCAAAGGATGTTCTTATTACTGGTTTTGCCACAGCCCTTGCAATTGGGATTTCTGGTTTATGGGGCGCATTTCTTTCTGAAGAAGCTGAACGAAAGAAAAAAATGTTAGATATGAAAAAAGAGATGGCCATTATTGGTGATGAAGATGTGAAAACAGATAACTTTAAAAATAATAAGAAAAAAGAGAAGCCATTACTAGAAAAAGCTGAAAACTTTGCCACGATTATTGCTTCTTTAGTAGATGGAGGTGCCCCAGTACTTGGAAGTTCACTTCCCTTAATTCCATTTTTCTTCGGTTTGTCTTTAGTATTTATTCATTTTATATTCTCTTACATCATACTTGCCACTTTACTCATATACTTAGGTATCTTTCTAGGAAAAATTTCAGGTGGTGGACGTGCTAAATATGCGATACATTTAGTGACTGCCGGAGTTGTTACCCTAGTTGTCTCCATACTACTTGGTATTTAATAATTTGGAGGAGGATAATTTTAAATAAAATTCATGAGAGTGAAAGAGTAGATATAGTAAAATAAACTTGAGAAGAAAATAGAAATTTATTCTTCTTAAAAGTAAGATCAATCTACTATTAAAAATGTTTGAAAGAGCTAAAACATACGCAAGAATTACGAAATTATGGGGAATTGCTAGACGTTATTTTGTAAATAACTTCTATGATGGTATGCTAACAGTTTTAGGAATCCTATTGGGTTTCTTCGTTTTAATTCTTAAGGGAGATCAAAGTTCAATTGATAGTCATATTGTTATTTTAACTGGAGTAGGTAGTTCAATATCAATGTTAATATCAGGAATGTCTGGCTCATATCTTTCTGAAAGGGCGGAACAAAAAAAAATAAAAGAGGAATTGAATAGGGCAATGGTAATTAATGATAGTTATGAGGAAGAAGTAATAGAAGATTCTATTGATGTAAAAGAAATTGAAAAAGCAATGCTTATCAAAATAAAGCATAATGTAAATTCAAAAGCTAAAAGCAGATTAAGAAAAAAGAAAAAAAAAATTAAAACTCTTCAAGAAAAAGCTGAAAATTATGCAAGCATTATTGTTTCCATTATAAATGGCGGATCTCCATTTCTAGGAGGTTTAGTGGCTCTAATTCCCTTTTTCCTTGTTTCAACGGCAGATTTATCAATTTTTATAATTTCCTTTTTTATAATTCTTTTTTGTATAATTTTACTTGGAGTATTTTTAGGAATGATTTCAAAAGAATCTATTATTAAAAATATATTTCAAATGACTGTGGCCTTTTTTATAACTCTTTTAATCTCAATATTTTTGTTAAGTTAAAATATATGATAAATTTTAATTTCTGATTTTCATTTTCTCATACAATAACTAAACATATTGGATTAATTTTGACAACATTCGTAGGAATTGATATAGGATCACTCGAAACTAAGGTTGTGTTATTACGGAATACTGAATTATTAGATTTTCGAGTTGGCCGATCAACTTTTGATTTCAAACGTGTAGGAAGTAATATGTTTAATGAACTGTGCTAAATTATTCTTTATATACTTGAAGTGTCTTTTTCGCAATTTCGGAATCATTCAAGTTATTCTGATCTAAAAATGACAAAAAAGACTCAATGAGGTCTTTGAATTTAACGCGAAATTCTAAAACCCAATCACATAAAGAATCAATTAACTTTGATTCATATTTTACCCCATAGTCAATTCGATATAACCGATATTTCTTAACTCTCGAATAGTGCAGGGCTAACATTCTTACTTTCATATTTGATGTTTCACCTTTTTTGAGTATTTTAGATTTTCTGTGTGAGCTGTAATAATCCCAAAAATATCATCCATTAAATCATCAATATTTGAAAGTACATCACCTAACAGGAATAATACGTTTTCATGTCTTTTGGTAAGGGAATGGATAGAACTTAAAATAAAGATTCTAAGATTTCTGATATCATTAAGTCGTTCATGCCAAAAATTATAGTTGCGTTTTTTTAAATTCTCTTTATTTTCAGATAAGAAGAATTCTTTAAACTGTGCTAAAAAAAATTCTATTGCATTAAAATTCGTGGCAGATTCAGAACATATAAAAAGGTCATATTCTACAAGATCTAATTTAATACAGCGGAGACATACCTTACTATGACAATAACCACAATGGTAACTCGTTGGTAAGTTGTGAAAGTGTTTAGGGGTTCTTATTTTACAAATTTCACAAAATTAAAGATAAGCTTTAGATTTTAGATCCTAACTTTTAATTTTTGACTTTCATTTTTAAGATTATTAGATTTACATTAAATTGGGTAGATAAAGAATTGAAGTTATGTGGAGTGGATGTTGGTAGTCTTGAAACAAAAGTAGTTTTACTCGATGATATGAATATTTTGGATTATCGTGTAGCACGATCTACCTATGATTTCAAGCGAGTTGGTATGGATTTATTTAAGACTATACTAGAACACAATAATTTAAAGCGAAGTGATGTGTTTGTTATTAGCACTGGTTACGGCAGAAATATTGTGGATTTCGCTGATGATCGTATAACAGAAATTACCGCACATGCACGTGGAGCACAATATTTTTTTCCCGAAGTAAATTCTGTTATAGATATTGGGGGACAAGATAGCAAAGCTATAGTAATATCTAAGAAGACAGGTAGTGTTATTGATTTCCAGATGAACGATAAGTGTGCTGCGGGAACAGGACGATTTATTGAGGTCATGACTGGAGCTCTTGAAGTTTCTATCCAACAAATTGGAGAATTAGCTCTTAAATCTAATAATCCCGCATCAATCAGTTCAACATGTACTGTTTTTGCTGAATCAGAAGTAATCTCTCTTTTTGCCAAGGGAACAAAAAAGGAAGATATTGCTGCGGGAATTCATAAATCGATAGCAAGAAGGGTTGCTGGAATGGCTAAACGTAT
>JABXKB010000030.1 GCA_013375485.1 Promethearchaeota archaeon
TATTTCCATTTCTTCTTTTGGGAGCATTTATAATTGGATATTTTTTGGATATTTATAATATTAATACTATGGATACCCTTAAATCAAATGAAATTACTCATAGGTTTCTTACCACTTCCGATATGAAAACTCAAGAATTTCAACTACTACAAACCGAAATTATCTTGGAAGCAATAAAAGCTATTCAAGAAAATGAAAAACTGGATCCTAATGATCTTTTAAAGAAATATGAGAATTATTATAAAAAATGGAAATCTCCAGATTTATAATTTATTTATCTATAATTAAATAAATTCGAGTATTAATTTTAAAATAGCAGATTAGATTTACAAATGTTAAAAATATAATCAAAGTCTCTTAACTTTTAATCCTAATTTTAAAATTATTTAATAAATTATTATGATCAGATTCTTATTTCTTATTCTTATTCTAAACTTAAGATGGATCAAAAAACTCGAAATGAAGCTTTTAATGAATACATTAAAATACTATTTAATAGCTCCAGTTTTAAAGAGCGGGCGATCGCAGCGCAAAACCTTGGTAATTTAAAAGAAGGTAGAGCAATCAATATGTTAGTTAGAGCCTTAAAATCTGAAAAAGATGATGTGGTTATAAATCGAATTATTGAAGCTATGGGAGAAATTGGAGACTCCAAAGCTACAATGCCAATTATTGAGTTTTTAAAACAAGAAGTAGAAAGACAGGAAGAAGATCAGGATAAAACAAGATTATTTGTAATTATAGAGTGTCTTATGAAGATTGGTGATAAAAGAGCGCTCGAGCATTTAGGCATATTATTAGATTCTTGTCATAGTGATATTAGAAAACTAACAGAAGAAGCTTATGAGTGTATTGATCCAGAATGGAAACAAAATATTAAGTCTATATAAATTAAAAAGATTTTTATAATAAAGAGGAAGAAATAAAATTATGCCTGAAATTTTAGAAAAACTAGCACAAACTGTTGAAGGTTCGAAGAAAAATAGAAATATTACGATTCTAACCTTATCTACGTGTATGTGGTGTAAAAAATGTAAAGCTTGGTTGAAAGACCATGATGTACAATATAAATATGTTGATGTAGATCAAATTGATTTTAAAGAGAAATCAAAAATAATAGATTATTTAAGAGATAAGTATCAAGCTAGAGTTTCATATCCATATATGATTTGTGATAATGAAGTCGTAGTAGGGTATAATCCTGGGAAATATGAAGAATTAATGAAATCAGGAGGGGACTGAAATGGATATGGGAACTAAAGAAGGGATGATGGAATATTGTAATAAAGTTTGTAAAACGAATAATTGGATTTTAAATAAAGACCAAGAAACTCTAAATAATTTAATTGACGGTTTAGTGGAAAATAAGAATAATCGTGGTTATCAATCATGTCCATGTCGCCTTGCTTCAGGTAATCGAGATTTGGATAGAGATTTAATATGTCCTTGTGATTATGCCCCTTTAGATATTAAGGAATATGGTGCATGCTACTGTAATTTATATTTACGACCGGATTATTATGAAACTATTGGAACCGTTTATATAATTGTTCCTGAAAGAAGGCCTGTTGAGAAAGAAAAAGCAGTATTAGAATACTTTAAAACATAATTTTTATTATGAAATCTCTTTTTTTCTGCAAAAATAATTTAAATAATTTTATATCCATTTTTTATACATAAATAAAATCCTTAAATAGTACAATTACTCTTTGTAAATTATGACTGATAATGAATTGACGGATGACGATTTAGAAACCGAACTTGATAAGGCATTTAAAGAAAGTGAAAAATTAAGGGATCATTGTGGAACCCCTATACCAAGCAATAAAGAAGTTGGAGTTCAAAGAACTGATGTAAAACTTAAAAAAGAATAATTTTTTTCTTTTTCTTAATTTTTTGTGAAAGAATATCAATTAAATAGTATACAAAAAATTATTAATCCTATTTGGGAGATTTTATGGTTAAAGAGAGAATAAAAGGAAGAAAAAACTATCCTACTGATGAAGTAGATCCTAAAAGTTTTCTAAGCGATGAAACGATAAAGGAGCTAATTAATAAAAAAGACATAATTAAGTTTAGATCAGATGATTATAATAAACTCTATAATTGTGTCCATTGTGGAGAATGCGAGACTGAAACTGAACGTATTTCATTAAAACAAAAATATATTGAAGATGGTAATACATATGAAGGAATAAATGAAATGCTTGAATATTTTGAGAAATACAGATCGCCGTATCCTACAAATAAAATGCGAATAAAAAGACCAAAAGAAATTTTGAGTGAATCTGATACTCTATTTTTTATGGGGTGCCTTTCTACGATAAGAATTCCTCAGTATACAGAACATGCTCTTCAATATCTAATTCAACAGGAAATTGATTTTACTATTTTAGATACAGAAATCTGTTGCGGATGGCATTTAAAAATCAACGGATTGAACAATGAATATGAAATATGTAAGAAAGAGAATAGAGAAATTTTTAATTCTAAAAAATTTAGAGAGATTATTTGTTTATGTCCTGCTTGTTATTATCTTTTCAAAAATGAAATGGATGGTTTAAATGCCGAAGTAAACTATATTTCTGATTATTTAAAAGCTATAAATGTAAATAAAACAGGCAGAGTTGGGGTACAACATTTATGTCAATTAATGAATAGAGGCAAAGAAGGGGTAGATAGACTAATTGATGATTTACTTAAAATAGTTGGGTATGAGGTAGTAGATATTCCACATTGGTGTTGTGGAGGTGGGTCTGGCTGGATGGGACGAACCGATGTAATAGAAAGAATTGCTCGAAAGAGAATGTCTGATTTTGATCGAGAAGATCTTGAGTATGTTACAACTTATTGTCCTTCATGTTGGTGGATTCTGAGAAGATTTAGTAAACAATGCAAAATTCACCCAAAAGCTATAGATCTATTTGAATTAATACTATAAAATAGATTAAAAAAATCGTTGTAAAAGTATTAAAAACAAGGTATTATTTAAATGTCTTCAGGAATTTCCACTATAAAATTACTTTCTTGATAATATTCATCTTCAACACGATTTTCAACCTAGATTTTTCCATTATTAGTTTCAATAATCTCTTTCACAAGGGATAACTCAATACCCATCCCGCTGATATCAATATCTTATTTATATCCTATTTGAAATATTTATTCTTTTTTTTCATCAGTAATGCCAATACCGTTACATTTTTACTCTTAGTAAAAGGTAATAAATACTTTTCCAAGCCTAAAATAACTAAATAGACCCTTATTTTGTGAATTATTTTGAGAAATTTAATAAATTTAGAATATTTTTTAAATTTGATTAGTTTGGAAACTAACAATAGTATTATTGAAAAAACTATTGAAAAAAAGTCTAAAAAGTTCACTTTAAGGGAATTTGGAGGTGCTTTTGGAGATTGGGGTACCCTTATTCCATTTGTAATTGGTTATATTTCAATAGTAGGTCTAAGTCCCGCAGGAATCTTCCTAACATTAGGTTTAACCAACATCATAATAGGGATAAAATTTAACCTTCCACTTCCTGTACAACCACAGAAAACAATAGGTACAGTTGCTATATCAAAAAGATGGGATCCAAATATGGTTATCTCTACTGGATTTGGAACAGGAGTTGTGTGGTTCCTCCTTGGATTTTCAAAAAAACTTAATCAAATCGTAAGTAAAGTTCCAATTATTACAGTAAGAGGTATTCAATTAGGTTTAGCGTTAATTCTAGGATGGACAGGAATTGTTCTATTTGGCGATAATCTAATACTTGGTTTTATATCAATTTTAATAATTTTAATTCTAATAAAAAATAAACCGATTCCTTCTGCAATAATTCTTACGTTTGGAGGAATTTTATTGATGTTCTTTTCTGGTGTCATTAGTTTTTCAGAATTAAAATTTGGGCTTCCATTATTGACTTTTCAGGTACCCACATTGAACAATTTTTTGTTTGGGATGTTATATGCTGGAATCGCACAATTATTTTTAACTTTGACAAATGTTATGGTTGCTACTGTTGTTTTAATTAAAGAGTTATTTCCTGATAGAGAAGGGATAGATGCTAATACTTTAGCTTTCAATATGGGTGCTATGAATTTAATTAATCCATTTTTAGTGGGAATGCCCTTATGCCATGGATCAGGAGGATTAATGGCTCAATACGCTTTTGGAGCTAGGACAGGTGGTTCTATGATATTGGAGGGTGTAATGGAATTAATTCTCGGATTATTCTTTTCTGAAGCCTTATTTTTACTATTTACAGAGTTTCCTATGGCAATTTTAGGAGCTATGCTTATTTACACTGCTTTTTTATTGGGAAAAATCGCTTTCAGAGAATTTAATATAAAAACATTTCCAATAATCTTAACTTCTGCTATTATATGCTTTTTTATCAATATTGCAATTGGTTTTCTAACTGGATTAGTGATTTATTTATTTTTTAGAAAAGTAATCGAAAAGTAATTCTTTTGAAATATTAGGGTTATTTTATAAGATTTTATTCAAATACGATTCATACCTATTTTTTTTTATATTTTAAACGAAAAATTATTTTAAGTATGTACGCAAATATTCATAATAATAGATTGAACTGTAATGGGTGATTTTATGTTATTTTCACAAAATGAAATGGATAATATCAAAAGAGAAATGGCTAAATTAAAGGATAAAGTAGTATTAAAACTATTTACTGATTTCAAAACTCAAGAAGATGGAACAAAAATAAGAAAATGTATGGCTTGTGAGGGTACTTATGAATTACTAAAGGCCTTAGAAGATCTTTCTGAAGGAAAATTAAAAATTGAAGAAATATCTACTGAGGAAAATGATGATGAAGCAAAAAAATTCAATGTTACTAAAATCCCGGCTATACTGTTTGTTGACCAAAATAATAGAGAGATTATTCGTTATTTGGCTCATCCAACTGGATCTGAATTTGTGCCTTTTCTTAATAGTATACAATATTTCTCAGGAGTAAGACCTTATTATGCGGATCAAATCCTTACTCATCTTAAGAAGATAGATAAGTCAAAAATGAAAATTTTTATTACCCCAACATGCCCATATTGTCCGGTGACTGTACCTGTTCTCACACTCTTTGCTATAGTTTCTAAAGGAAAGATATCAGCAGAAGTAATTGATGTTAATTTAAATCCAGACATCGGTATGAAATACCAAGTTCAAGGCGTTCCTCACACAGTAATAAATGAAAAGGATCATATTTACGGAATGTTTTCACCTCAAGATTTGCTAGATAAACTTACCAAGGGGGAAAGAGATTTTGGAGGAATGTATGCATAAGTAAGGTGATTCATAAAAATGAATTCGGATGATCGATATAAAGATATAATTAGACGTGAGATGGCTAAATTAAAAAAGCCTGTTAAACTGAAGGTTTTTACTTCTCAAAGAATAGGACCAGATGGGACCCAAATTAGAGCCTGTATGGATTGTGGGGAATTTATGGCTTTATTAAGGATTTATGAAGAAAACTCAAATGGTATGTTAACAATTGAAGAACAATCAATAGATGATAACCCAGATTTCACAAAAAAGTATGATATTAACCGCGTCCCAACAATACTTTTTATAGATGATAATGGAAGAGAGATAATCAGATATTTGGCAGCTCCAAAAGGAGGAGAGATTCAACCTTTCATCCAAGCTATATTTAACTTTGCAGGAACTCCCAATTATTATGAAGCTACAATAAAACGAAATCTAGAAAGGATACAACCATCAACTATTAAAGTAATGATGACAGAGACTTGCCCCTATTGTCCTCAAGTTATAGCAATTAGTAATTCCTTTGCAATTGCTTCTGAGGGAAAAATTAGATCTGTAATAATTGATATCATGGCAAATCCTGACATTGGTCAATATTATGATGCTGCTGGTGTTCCATATACAATCATAAATGATAAAAAAACACTTGTAGGGATGGTTGGACCAAATGAAATCTTGAGAGAATTAATGGGAGGGAATATTCGTGTTCAATATTGATATAGAAAACTTTGATTTAGAAAAAACATATGATCTTATTGTTTTAGGAGGAGGACCAGCAGCGATTGGATGTGCGATATATGCTGCTAGATTTGCTATGGATGTGCTTATTGTAGGGAAAACATTTGGAGGATTAATAGTAACGACGCATCTTGTTGAAAACTATCCAGGTATAACAAGTATTAGTGGACAAGGAATAATGGATATGTTTAAGGATCATATGGACTCACTTAAGATACCATACATATCAGATGAGATACGTAGTATTGATAAATTTGATGATCATTTTGAGCTCCATTCTTTCTTTCAAAAGTTTAAAGCATATTCAATTTGTTTAGCTATTGGTTCAGAAAGGAGAAAATTAGGTATCCCCGGTGAAGAAGAATTTGCTGGAAGAGGTGTTTCATATTGTGCGACCTGTGATGGTCCTTTTTATAAAGATAAAATTGTCTGTGTGATTGGTGGAAGTGATTCTGCTGCTAAAGAAGCCTTATTTTTATCACAGAATACAAGAAAGGTTTATATTATCTACAGAGGCGAAGAAATTAGAGCTGAACCTATCAATAAGAAAAGGGTGTATGATAACAATAAAATTGAGATAATTAATAGAACAAATATTATAGAAATTAAAGGTGATGGAACAGTAAAATCTGTGATTTTTGATAATGGAAAAGAGTTTGAAATTGATGGTGTGTTTATTGAGATAGGATCAATTCCTAATTCTGATTTAGCTAAACAAATCGGTGTTGAAACTAATGAAAAAGGTGAAATTAAAATCAATCGTAAGTCAGAAACCAATATTTCAGGTATTTTTGCTGCCGGAGATGTAGCTGATGCTCCTTTTAAGCAAGCTATTACTGGTGTCTCAGAAGGGGTTATTGCGGCATATTCTGCTTTTGATTATGTTAAAGAAATGGATATAGAATATTAACTATATTTTTTTTAAATTGATTTTTAATTTACTCTTAAAAAAATGAAAAAAAAAAGGTAATTTATTCAATATTTATATCAATGCTATGAAACTCGGGCTCTTTAAATGGTACTTCAATCTTTAGAAGTCCATTTTTATAAACTGCTTTAGCTTCTTCTGGTTTTATTGGACAACATACCGTATAGGAGCCTATATAAATAGTATCTTCTGTTTCTCCTTTAATAAAAAAACTATCATCATGCATTTTGAGTTTAATTGAGTCTTTCTCTACTCCCGGCAGTTGTATCTCAATTTTATAATTTTTCTCTTCATCATCAGCCCAAGAACACACTTCAGGGGACATTAAATACTTTTGTTCTTCTTTCACTTCAGACATATTTTTCACCTCGATGATAAGAACTATAGTTTGGTTTCTTACTAAACACATCTCAAAGAGCTGATTTAAAAGTTCTCTCTATAGATTATTAAAAATAGGAATTTTTCTCGCTTTATTTCTAGATTAAAAAGCAGATTTATTTTTAATTTATAAGATATCAAAAAATCTTGAAGATTGAGATACCTCTATTGAGAATGTAGTACGTATGATCTTTTTGATAAACTCTCTAATATTCTTTCCCAATATTCTTTTATTTTCCAATCTTGATTATTTTTAATTTTTTCAGAAATCTCTTTTAAAATTTCCTTAATTTTAAGTGAATCAAAATAAGTTAAAATTGGAGCAATTACTGATAACATATACTGTTTTTCTCTATATCTTTCGTGTTTATCGGGAAAGGAATCAAAAAATATATAACCTTGTTTCTCAATATTTTCAATTTTAAGTAAAATACCTTCAGCTTTAGTAATATTTTCATGTCCATAAATGGACGTTGCGGCATGGAATAACTGTTTGCCAATGGTATTAATAGAAATAGTACAATTTTTATCAGAGGGGTAACTTTTTTTCAAAATTGGACCAGCAACATCATCCCAGTATACTAATAATAAACATACCATAGTATATTCATTATAAAGAATTGAAGGGTCTATTTTAATATCTAAAGAAAAGAGTAACTGTTTAATCTCCTCATCAATGAGTTTAGATTTTTTATTTCGAATAATTTTTCCGGAGACTGAGGCTATTAAATCTTCTTTTTTAAAGGGTTTGGTAATATAATCATCAACTCCTAACATTTTACCTAATCGAATATCTTCAGGAGTAGACTTGGCAGTTAAAAATAAAAATGGAATACGATTCATTTTAGGATTGGTAGACACAGCATTAAAAAACTCATAACCATTCATCTCTGGCATCAAAATATCACTTATTATTACATCTGGAATTTTATCCAACGTGGAAAGCATTTTAAGTGCTTTTTTCCCATTAATTTCAGTTTTTACATCGTAACCGTTTTCTTCAAGAATAAGTTTTAGATTAAGTAAAATATCCTCGTTATCATCGACTACTATTAATAAAGGTTTTGAATTTGGCATAAAGGATTTTATAAGAATGATGCTATTTATATTATTGATCTAATTAATATTTAAAATTTTTCAAATATTTATTTTAGGTAAAAACAAATGAAATGTTGTTCCTTTTTCTAATTCACTATCAACAAATATACTTCCTTTATGAGCTTCAATTAAATTTTTTGCAATTGCTAATCCTAATCCTGTTCCAGCAATTTCAGATACATTACTAGCACGAAAAAATCGTTCAAAAATATGGGGTAAATCTTCCTTGGAGATCCCACGACCATTATCTATAAATTGAAAGAGAACTCCCTGACTTCCATTAAAATTATATTTGCCTTGATAATTGTTAATGGATATGATTTCCACTTTTGAATTTTCATCTGAATATTTTATAGAATTATCGATAATTATTCGGAAAATTTGATCTATTCTTTTAGGATCGCCTATCAGCCGGAGATGTTTATCAATATCAACTTTAAAATATATATTCTTTTCTTCACCTATCGGTTTCATAAGATACAAGATTTCATTGATGATCTCAAATGGGCTATATTCTTTCCATTCTAATATTAAAACTTTTTCATCTATCCTTGATATTAATAAAATATCCTCAGCTAATTGGTTTAACAGCTGGACATTTCTTGAGATTCCATCCATCAATTTCTCTTCCAGATCCTCATTCAGATTTTCTTTATTTTTAGTCAGATATTCAATTGACATTAATATAACGGTAATTGGAGTCCTCAATTCATGCGAGACTGTTGAAATTAATTGTGATAACCTCTCTTCTGCCTTTTTACGTTCTGTTATATCCATTGCATAAATATTTACATAATCAACATTTTTTACAGGACTGATAATTAGCGTGTATATTCTACTATTCAAATTCATTTCATAATCTACAATTTTTTCATTATCTATAGCTTCAATTACGTAATTTTCCAATACTTTTGGAAGAGGAGCGTCATCAAAAGTATTAAATAATTTCATTGCAATTTTATTTGAGTATAATACTCGTTGACTATTTACTCTCAAGACGGGATTTGGATTTTCAGAGGGAAATTTTGATAAATAATGGATTTTTTCTTCAGCTTTTTTTTGGTCAGTAATATCTCGATATATCGATTGAAAGTATTGCTTCCCAGATAATGTTATTGTTTTTGTGATTACATAAATATCTTTAAGTTCTCCATTCTTAGTGCGAAATTTAGTTTCAAAATCTTCTCTCCCTTCTTTTAAGACCTTTTTTACATGTGTTCTTGTCTCTGAAGGATCTTCTAAAGCATCATAATCATTTATTGATAATTTTTCAAATTCTTCACGTGAATAGCCTAACATATTACATACTACATCATTAAATTCAATTGCTCTTAATGTCTCAAGATCTAAAATTATAATACCATCAGGAGATTGTTCAAAAAAAGTCCTATATCGGTATTCAGCTTCTTTGACCAATTCTTCAGATTTAATTTTCTCAGTAATATCTGTAGCAACACTAAGAAGAGATGAAAATTTCTCATCAATACCTTTAATAGGTTGTTCCACTATCCAATATGTCTTTTTATCCGAAGATAAATCTAGTGTTCGTTGATAGGATCGAATAATTCCATCTCGAATTAATTCACGATTACTAATCACATATTCATCAGCTACATTTTTTGGGAAAACATCGTAAAGGGTTTTTCCAATGAGATCGTTCGGTGTTCTTCCCAATTCACTAGCGGCTTTTTCATTTACTAATAGATACATCCCGTTTTCGTTAAGCATCGTAATGCCTGCTCCAGAATGTTTAATAATGTTTTTTAATTCAAGTTCACTTCTTTTAATTTTTCTGAATAACAGATTAAATGGTTCTTCAATTCCAATTTGAATAATAGATCTATATAAAAAATAAAATGCGATTATTTTAAAGATGTGTCCAATAAAATTAGGGAATTCATAAACACCAAAATAAAATGTGAATGCTATTTCAGCTAACATTGTTGCTACAATTGAAATAATCATTAGAGTGAAAACCATTTTATCAAACTCAATTCTATTTTTTATTATTATCAAAAGACAGCCAAAAAGGATAAAATTAATAATATATTCGCTTATAATCTTAAATGGAGTTAATCCAAAACCCTCAACATAACAAAGAGGAAATAAATTTGTAAAAATAAGAACGATTAAAATTAGTGATAAAGTTAAATACATAATAATAAGAATATTTGGTTTTATATTCCTTTTAATTGAAAGTGAAGCAAATAAACATGAACCTGCTTGAAGATATCGAGCAGCAATCCATAAAGATGTTGCAAGGTTCGCTCCGTAATCCTTAAAAATCGACATGCCAGGGTAAGCAAGAGTATGAATTAAGTCAATAATTCCGATGAAAAGGGAAGAAACTCCAAGAATTAAAAAAAAAGAACTCTTCATATATTTACGTGAATTCCAACCAACTAAGAACACCCCTCCAGCAATAACAATACTAAATAACTCGCCTATACTATGGAATAACAAATAATTGTAGATACTTGTAAATGATACTAATAAAATTGCCAGAAAAAGAAACGAAATTTCTAATATATCTGGATTTACATTATTTGAAGTTGATTTATTATTCTCTTTCGACATTATTTAGTTGTCTTTTCTTAAATATTTTAAAATTTCCAATTTATATAAACTAGCTAAAATATCTTATTAAAAATCATTTAAAGGGCTGTAGATTTTTCAAAGATTGCATATATTGTTGTTTTATATAATGAATAAATAAACTCTGGAGGAATAGTCTCTTTTATATTTGCAATGAAATTGTTAATAACTTTCTCATTTAAGTCGCGATCAAATACCAAATCTGGATCAAATTTATGTAGAAAAACAGAAAAATCAATATTACTTTTTTTATCAATTGAATTTATCACCTTTTCCAAATATTCAAGTGCGATTTCATAACGTTTAACATTTTGAATATCAATTACATATATAATTTTGTTCGCTCCTTTTACATATTTATTAAAATCGTTAAAATAATCGTCTAGATATGCTTGTTGACCACCAAGATCCCAAATTGCATATTTTGAGTGTAAAGATTCAAATTGTTGGACATCAAGACCTTTTGTGGGCATGGGAGAATTAAAAGCAGATATGCGCTTAATGCCTTTCAAACAGCTTAAAATTGATGTTTTCCCGCTATTGTCTAATCCTATAAGTACAATTTTAATTGATTCATCTGCAGATTCTATGGTTTTTAAAGTCTTCATACTTAGTATATAATTTTTGATATTTAATATATCTACAATGAACTAAGATAATATATCATATACATCAACATCTCGAATATCTTTAAACTTTTCTTTATAAACATTTCCCACTATAACATTTATATTCGAGATTAGAGTAAAGATATCTGAATTTTTTATCTTATAATATTTTGTGTTATCTTTTTTCTCAAAATCTATAATATTATTTTCAAAAAGCATGCTAAGATGTTTAGAAACCGTTGATTGAGATCTATTTAATAAATTTTGAATTTCTGATGAATTCTGCTCACTATTTTTTAATAGATCCAAAATTTCTAATCTTGTTGGATGGGCTAATACCTTTAAGAACTCAACAATATATTTTCGTAATTCACTCATTTTGATTTATTAAAAATTTCTTTTTACTAGTTTTTAAAGCTTTTTTTAATGGTTTATTAGTGTTACTTTATTAATAATAAAGACACAAAGATTTAAATATGATGTTATCGTAATATTCTATTATCGCGGTATCGCGATTAATGAATAGTAATTATTTCTTTATAATAAATTTATTGAATTAACCAATATGGTGAATGTTTCTGATAAGTGAAAAAATTGGAATTGATGATATTGATTGTAAAATCATGGATTTAATTCAAAAAGAACCAAATCTCACACATACTCAAATTGCTAGTCATGTAAATAGGAGCCAACCGACAATTGGAATGCGTATTAAGAAACTTGAAAATTTAGGTGTTTTAAAATATCAGGCGGGTATAAATATTAGAGTTGCTGATCTATATTTTGCTCGAGCCGAAATTCAAACAAAAAATCCCAAAAAGATTTTCAGTATTGTACAAGAATGCCCCTTTATGTTAACCGCGTTTAAACTGAGTGGAAATACAAATATCAGCATTTTAATAGCAGGTTTAACCTTAAAGGATCTTGATCATGTAGTTAATCATCATCTTCGAGGTAATCCAGATGTTTTTAACGTTCATATGGATATTATTGAAGATATTGTTGATGATTTTGTTTTACCAATAGATCTAAACTTCGATTACACTAAGATTGATTTAGAAAAATATTGCTGCGGGAAATATGAATACTAAATCACCTTAAAGTTACTAATCAATAATTATTGCTTTAAATTTACATGTTGTAGTACAGATGTGGCATTTAACGCACCTGTCTTCACGATTTTCAACCACAATACATTTAGGTATAGTTTCTTTATTGATAACCTCATATATTCCTCTAAAGCAAGCTTCTTCACATGAGAATTCTTTACATTGCTTACATTTAGAGGTATCTATATGATGAAATTTATAACTTTCAATCATAGCTCGTTCGTCTACTTCACTCATTATGATTATTCAAATAATAAACACTTTTTATCTATTAAGGTTATATTCTATAATAAAACCTCTTAATTGTGGAAGAAAATTTAATCTAATTATAATTAATATTAAGATATAACAAGGGAATTATGATTAGTAGTAAGAAACCACTTTTTGAAATTCCTGATTTAATGAAAGGGACATTTCTCTCAAGACCAAATAGATTTATAGGGGAAATTAAATATAAGGGACGTATTGAAACTGCTCATATACACAACCCAGGTAGATTAAAGGAATTACTTATAGAAACTGCTGAAATCTTATTGACTTATTCACAGGGGAAATTTTTTTTTATATATATCAATTCAACTGTATTACTAACTATGATTCATTTTTTCTTATTCTTTTCAAGAATAATTTTCTTTAAATCTTCTAAAATTTCCTCTCACCAAATTCAATATTAACTTTTAGAAGTGAAAATAATAAAGATTAATTTTTTATAAATTGATACTAATATTTTATAAATTTTCAATATTATAAATTAATTAGAAGAAAATAAAATTACAATTAGTGATTATTATGATTTCAGATAAATTAAAGCTTGATGATGTTGATAGGCAAATAATTTCTCTAGTTCAGGAGGATCCTAATCTTACACATACAGAAATCGCTTCCAAAATAAATAGATCGCAACCAACAGTTGGTATGCGTATTAAAAAGTTGGAAAAAAATGGAATTCTGCAGTTTCAACCTGGAATCAATTTTAAAAAAGTAGATTTAAATCTCGCGACTGTTGAGATAAAAACCAAGGATCCAAAAGAAATTATGGACATGGCTAAGCACTGTCCTTTTATGCTCAACGCGTTTAAACTTTCAGGGGAGCATAACGTTTGTATCTTACTCGCTAGTTCAAAACTTCAAAAGCTTGATAATATTGTAAATTATCATTTTCGAAATAATCCTCAAATAAGCAGTGTTTCCATGGAAATCGTTCTTGATATTGCTAAGGATTTCATTTTACCAATTGATTTTGATTCTGAAGAACACGATCCTACATTGGAAAATGGATGTGGAGAAAAGTGTAAGGTTAAACTCGCAAAAGCTAAAGAATTAATTTAATATTTTAATCTTTTTTCTTTCCAATATTTACAATTATTAAAAAAAAAGTACTTAATCTATTTTATCCTCACTTTGTTGACTGAATTTAAATTTTGGTAGATCTTCAGCCATGTTACAACCTGGTCCACAATATCTTCCATCGAAATCCTCAATCTGAAAATCAATTGGAACTACAAAGTCATGAATAGATTCAATTAGAATGTTGGTTTTTACATTTATAACATTCTTGTCTCTTCTAAAACACAAATCCACGAGTTTTTCAATCGTTTGTAGATCTGAGGCTGCGATAAAACAGAGTACATTAAATTCTCCACTGATCTTGAACGCATGATTAATAAAGGGACAGTTCTCAATCTTACGGACAATTTCATCCACATCTTTCGTAGAGATGTAGACAATAGCGACTTTAATATCGACTTCTTTTACATTGAAGCCCACTTGTTTAGTTAAAAGATGTTTTCTTTCCAATTTGATGATTCGAGCCCCCACAGCGGGTTGAGATTTCTCAATTTCCTTAGCTATATCACTGTGAGTTATATCGGGGTTCTTCTCAATCATCTCAATAATCCTTTTATCGTCGTTGTCGATCGAAAGGATTTCATTAAAGCTTTTTTTCTTCATATCTTTCATTAATTTCATAACCTCACATTAATTTAAACTTAGTTTTAATGAATTTAAATATTTATAAAGAGTACAATTATTGAAATAAAGAATATTTAGGCTCTATATTCTAATTTATAAGAAATATATTATTTTAATGAAATGAAACTAAGAAACGATATATCAATTTATAAAACATTTGTATAAATATTAATAATTATTATTACTATAGCGAATCCCACTAATCCAATTAGAAATTTCAATGGATCTCCTTTCTCTTTTTCGGGAATTACTTCCCGTACAATAACGTATAAAATGACTCCAGAGATAAAGGAATAGAAAACAAATAAAAGCTCTAAATTCACTGGCAAGAATAAATTTATAATTAACCCAATTATAATACCAGTTAGCGCGGAACCATATGTTATATACTTAATAATTGGTTTTTCTTCATATTTTCTTTCTTCATAGATTTCTAAATCTGTAAATATTAGATGTGCTTCAGATCGTTTAGTTACAACGGTTCTAAAAAAGGCGTATATGAAAAAAAGAATCCCTCCTACTAACTCAATCCTTAATAATCCTATTAAAATAATACCAACAAGAAAGTGGTACACATAATCAGTAATAAACCTGAATCGTGTTAATTCTTTATTAATATGATTTTGAATCTTTATTTTATAATTGTTAATTTCTGTTTTCATTCCTTCTTCTTGGTCATTTAATGCAAAAAGAGTCCGAGCTATTTCTTGTAATGCAGGTTTATCTAGATTTTCGCGCCTTAATTCATTTGTGAGAATTTTTTCTATATTTCGCTCAACGTTTTCTAAAATTTTCTCTTTTTTGAGTAATTTTCGCATTTTTCTTTGAGTCTTCAATTCAACATTCTGTAAAATTAATTTTTCAGATACATGAACAAACGTAAAACCTATTAACACAAAGAGGTATTCGAATAATTTTAAATCAAAAGGAAATTTCGGTAATCTTTCAGCAATTTCGGGGAGAACAATTAAGAAAAAATATGTTACTGATATTCCTGCGATTAAGGAAGCATGTACTTGAATAAGTTTATTCTCAAAATAATCTGCTATAAAAAATAAGACACCAAAAGCTAAGCCAAGAATTATAACTATTATAAAATTAACATTCATTAATATTGAAAATAGATTTAAAATATAATAAAGTTGTAGTAAGACTATCAAAACGAGTAAAACTGTACTCATTTTATTTCAAATAATAATATCAAATGAATACAAAAGATATAGTCTCTATAAAAAATTCTCACTATAAAAAAAATTATTAAATTTTTACAGATTTTTATGAATAAAGAGAAATAAAATACTCATGGGTGAGATTAAATCCAGTTTTTAATTATAACTTCATCCGAAGACAAAGCTTCAATGAATATGCGTGATAAATTTTTGAATTCTAACGTTTATAATTTCGAAGAGACTAATCTCACTTGGTATGAAAATCCAGTTTTCAAACTAAACACGGATTCTACTGAAAATGAAGTAGTACTTGGACTTACAAAGGATCCGTTAATTTTTTTAAACGACTTAAAAATCTGACGAAGTATCTAAGCTTCCATCTGTAGTGACTAACTCTCCCCTAAAATTAAAGTATAAAACACCAGAAATTCCTGCTGTCGCAGGCATTACATAAAGACTGTATCCAGCTATTTCTTGGGCAATCTCACCAATAGTGGTCGTCTCATCAATGTCCAAATTGCCAATCTTCTCATCTACCCTAAGCGGAATCATTTCACTGGTAGCCTCGTCAACTAAGGTCAATCCAAGGAAAATCTCTTGACTGCGATCTAATCCTAACTTGTTCCTTAGGTAAAACTCAAACTGGGGTAATATCAAATCAGAAGAGGGGTATAAATCCTTACCTTCAGGGTTCTGTTCGTTCCAGACTCGAAGTGCTTGTATATGTGGTCGGTGAGCAATCATGCCCGGCATAAAGTCGAGATTAATGCGGATTTGTACTGGATTTTTCCCGCTTGCTTGTTCAATACTTTCTACATTATCTTTAATATTAGCTAACGAGTTAACTTCTTGCTGACTTGCTTTGATCTCTTGTTGTCTTTGCTTCATAGACTCTATGTATGATCCTAACTCATTGAGAACATTCATACGCATTTCTATTTGAGCCTCAAATTCAGCAGCACCCTCTCGTTTCTAGCAATGTATCGGGGTATAATCGCTTATAATAGCCAGTATTATAATATTCCTTATCCCTTAGTTTGTTGATTATCTTTTCTTTAAAGCAAATTTTTGTGTTTGACATTTTTATATATCACTTTTTTTTATTGTAATGTGAATTAAATTGATATAATGATTTATAAATAATAATAGCTTGATGATTTACTAATAGATAATCAGTCTTTTTAACTATTACTCAATGTTCATGCCAAAAATAATAGTTGCGTCCTTTCGAATTCTCTTTATTTTCAGATAAAAGGAATTCTTTAAACTGAGCTAAGAAAAATTTTATTGCGTTGAAATTGGCGGCACATTCAGAGCATATAAAAAGGTTGTCTTCTACAAGATCTAATTTAATACAGCGAAGACATACCCTACAATGACAATAACCACAAAGAAAACTTGTTGCTAAGTCATGAAAGTGTTGAGGGGTTCTCTTTTTACAAATCTCGCAACTTAAGAAATACGAATTATAAACCTCTTTTTTTAGGGTAGATTTTAGAACTTCTATTTCATCTTTAGTAAAATTGTCTAAATAACCCACTACATTAAGAAACTCACATACTGTTTTATTCCCATTTTCAAGGCGATAAATAATTTCTTCCTTGAAAACTTTTTTAGCGAGGGGGTCACCTGCTTCTGCAAGTTTTTTCAAATATTAAGTAGTAAGAATTTACATTGCATAAATTCCTGTCCATTTACATAAATCATAGTTTATATCGCCTGTCAAATCTTAAATCTAAATCTAAAGATATAAATATTATTTTTACTAATTAATATTCAGCTTGAAAATTCAATAATAGAATCATATATGAATGATGAAATTAAATTATGAAAAATAATGTTGTCGTTTTGGTGTTTTTATTGGGATTTATCAATGCAATGACAATGACAGGTATTCTAAATATAAATTCCATTATTAACCAGCCATTGAAAGAAAATACTGATTCAAATTCTCCACATAGGATACTATCTAGTTCAGCATTAACTATGGATGCAGACGCCTCTTTCATTGGAGAGAATGAAGAGGATTATGCGGGATACTCGGTAGCAAGTGCGGGCGATGTTAATAATGACGGTTACGATGATATTCTCATAGGAGCATATAAGAATGATGAAGGCGGGGATTGGGCAGGAAAAATATACCTTATTTTCGGGAATGAGGCGGGTTTTTTCTCAATGAATACCGATCTATCCAATGTGAACGCCTCCTTCATTGGAGAGGCAGCATGGGATAGGGCGGGATATTCGGTGGCAAGTGCAGGCGATGTTAATAATGATGGATACAACGATATTCTCATTGGAGCATATGGGATTGAGGACCGTCCGGGAAAAGCATACTTGATCTTCGGGAATGAGACCGGCTCTTTCTCAATGGATATGAAACTATCTAATGCGGACGCCTCCTTTATCGGAGAATCGATAGATGATAGGGCAGGATACTCAGTGACAAGTGCGGGCGATGTTAATAATGACGAATACGATGATTTTCTCATAGGAGCATGTCAAAATAATGAAGGTGGGAATGAAGCGGGACAAATATATCTTATTTTTGGGAGACGTGCGGGTTCTTTCTCAATGAATACCGATCTATCCGATGCGGACGCCTCTTTCATTGGAGAGAATGAAGAGGATTATGCGGGATACTCGGTGGCAAGTGCGGGCGATGTTAATAATGACGGTTACGATGATATTTTCATAGGAGCATATTCAAGAAGCGGAGGTTTTGCAGGAAAAGCATACCTTATTTTCGGGAATGAGGTGGGTTCTTTCTCAATGCATACAAATCTATCCGATGCGGACGCCTCTTTTATCGGAGAGGGAACAGGTGATGTTGCGGGAAACTCGGTAGCAAGTGCGGGCGATGTTAATAATGACGGTTACGATGATATTCTCATAGGAGCATATAAGAATGATGAAGGCGGGGATTGGGCAGGAAAAATATACCTTTTTTTCGGGAATGAGGCGGATTTTTTCTCAATGAATACCGATCTATCCGATGCGAACGCCTCTTTTATCGGAGAGGAAACATGTGATTTTGCGGGAATCTCCGTGGCAAGTGCGGGCGATGTTAATAATGACGAATACGATGATATTCTCATAGGAGCATGTGGGTATGAGAAAGGCCCAGGAAAGGTATACTTTATCTTCGGGAATGAGGCGGGTTCTTTCTCAATGGATACTGATCTATCTAATGCAAACGCTTCCTTCATCGGAGAGCGGACATACGATTATGCGGGAATCTCAGTAGCATGTGCAGGGGATGTTAATAATGATGGATACGACGATATTCTCATTGGAGCATATGGGAATAATGAAGGAGGAGCTGATGCGGGACAAACATATTTGGTTTTTGGTGGATTTAAAGAGGAGAAGGAGGAGGATAAAATCCCAGGTTATACAACTCTTCTCTTAGTAATTTTTAGTTTCTCGACTATGATATTTCTTCTATTGAAATCCCTAAAGAAGGTTAAAAATTAACTCTGTCATCATCTCATTACATATTGGACAGCGTGGTCTATGATGCATATACTAGTTTTTTGATTACTTTGCCTACAAAACATACTATAATCTTAAATCAAATAATCGGATGATGAAACATACAATGATGGGTACCTCTAAAAAAAAAAAAGTTGAATTAATGGCTCCGTTAAAAAACTATAAATCTTTAAATGCTGTATTAGGTAAGACTGATGCCGTTTATTTTGGTGCTTATTCTCAAAGTAATCTGCTAAAAAAAATAAGACACCAAAAGCAATTCCAAGAATTGCAACTATTATTAAATCAACACTCATTAATAATGAAAATAGATTTAAAATTAAATAAAGTTGTAGTAATAAACTAGATTATAAAAGTCATACTGATTTTGATAAATATAATGGAAGTAAAGTCCCATAGGTGAAATTTAATCCAGTTCCTAATCATAACCTCAACCGAAGATAAAGCTTCAATGAATATACGTGATAAGTTTTTAAATTCTAAAGTATATGACTTTGATGAGACAAATTTCATGTGGCATGAAAATCCTATTTTTAAGTTAAAAGCGGAGTTTACTGAAAATGAAGTATTTCTAGGGCTTACAAAGGATCCATTAATTTTTTTAAATGACTTAAAATTGGATAAATCAGAGTTAAATCCTGATCTACTTATTTTTGCTAGCCGACATACCTCAAAAACAGCTCGCCCGGCATTCTTAGTCCATACAACTGGAAATTGGAGCGAAAATGTGGATTTTGGTGGCGATCCTCAGGACTTATCAAAAACAAGTGCTTTACTTCACAGAGCAGGATTTTTTTCGTTGATTGAACAAGAACTTCCACCACAATTAACAGATTTTTCACTCGATATTGAAGTAACTCATCATGGTCCTACACAATTAGAAAAGCCCTTAATATTCATGGAATTAGGGAGTAGGAAGGAAGAATGGATTATTGATAATGCGGGTGAACTACTTGCAAAAGTAATTAGTAAAACTATCTTCAAATATTTAGAATTCGCTGAAAATAAAAGTGAACTAATATGCCTAGGATTTGGAGGAACTCATTATGCTCCAAATTTTCATCGATTAATTAGAGATAAAAATGTAGCAATGTCTTTTATTTGTCCTAAATATTATGTACAGCAATTAGATAAAGATTTGGTTGAGAAAATGGTTGATAACACTCTTGAAAAAGTTGATTATTTCATTGTTGACTGGAAGGGAACAAATTCCAATGACAAAAAGCATCTAATTCCACTTTTGGAAGAATTTGAAATCCCAATAAAGAAGACAAAAGAATTTTAATCCTTAAGAATTTAAGAAGTATTATTGAAGTTAATTAGTTTCTTCCTTAATTTTTTCATAATATTTAACTAAATTTTTAAAGACATAATTGGTTGGAGAAAATCCTTGAGTTGCGGTTTTTTGCAGGACTTCCTGAAGAAAATTATGAAATTGTACTCTCTTATCTATGGTAACATTTAATTCTCTGATATTATAAAAGCTACGAAAAAAAAGTGTTGGCCAATCTACTAAAGGTTGCAGAACCTGGCAATACAAATTCTTTCCTTCTTTAGTCAATTTTAATTCCTTATTTAAATAGTAGAAATTATTTTTCCCTTTTTTTTCAATAATAACGATTCCATCTGCTTCAATTTCTTTCATAAGGTTATTTACATCAGCTATTTCTATATCATTAAAATTTAATTTCTTTAAACTATCTAAAATTTCAGAATCTGTTAGACCTTGCAATTTAATTAATGTATAATTTCTGCCAATTATGTTGTATTTCAATGGAACAGATTCGTGATCTAACTTATTATATTGTATTAAATTGCCTAAGATTTCTTTTGCAATGAAATATTTTAAAACCTGTTGATCCTCCTCCGAGAAATCCTTCTTAAATAATTCTGAATCGAAATATGAACCATACAAAGTTTTTAATAATGTTTTTGTTGAATAAAAACCATCAGTGGTAGCTTGTTCGACGTTTTTCAAAATATTAATTCTGTAATCAATATCCTTTAAGAATTTATTTTTGTCAAGAGGTATTTGGCGAACTAAATGAGGTTTATCATCGAAAGGTTTTAAATATTCATCCCATTTTCTCTTGAACCGAGGGGATTGAGTTTTCACTATGGTTGAGAGTTTATATACGACCTCTAAAAGTTTATTTAGAAATTCAGTTTCAGATACCTCAGTCATCCTCTAAATACCTTAACCTAGTTCCAATTTTTTTTTCTTTTATTAATAATATTATGACCTAAATATTTTTAAATTTTAGATAAAAAATCAAATGCGATTCTGAAGTAAACATATAGGTATTGAATTATAAAACTTTAAAAAAAATTATATAATTACTCCTTGATATCTTATTTGTGTTAATTTTCTTAAGTTAATCTTCTTTTCTGAATTTCATATATAACGCTATGCATAATGACAAAATAATTATATAGAATATTGAAAGGAATGCTAAGATTATACTAAATTCATCTACACTTGCATATATAACTATAGCTCGAATAGATAATATAACGCTTATAGTAGTGAAGACATTGCATATAATACTTACTGTTTTAAATTTTCTCAAAGTAATTTGGAGTATACCTAAAAAAAATAAGTTATAACAGCAATTACAGTAGCAAAAATTGTTATTATAAAAGCGAAAATAATCGTTATTAATCCTTCAATTAAATTCACGACTTCATTGAAATCAATAAAGAAAGCAGAATAAATAATTGCACCATTTAAGTCAAAAAAGAAAAACACAACCCGTAGTATTGCAACAATTAATCATAAAAATCCGGCTATGATTCTTACAAATTTATTAGGATCCATTTTGTATTCACCCAATATTTTATTTTTATTTTAAAAAATGATATAAATAATTAACTGAAAAATTAAATAAAAAATATTCTAGTAATTTGTATATAAATAATTTTAAAATGAGAAGAAAAAAAGAAAATTGAATTGAATATGTGTTGTTGAATATGAGTGAAAAAAGCTTAGAACATATAGCAATTGCTTCAAATAATGAAAAAGATTCTGATGAATTTTTTGTTGAATTATTAGGACTAAAAAAAATTAGATCATTCACAGTCTCAACCGATTTGATGGAAAAATTTTTTGGTGTAAGTAAAGCACAAAAAATTGTAAGATATGAAAAAGGATCTCTAAGTTTTGAAGTATTTATAACAGATGATAAAAGTAAAGCAAGTGATATCTTTACTCATTTGTGTTTATTAATAGATAAGCAAGATGAGTTTGTTGATAAAGCAACCTCAATGGGTTTTGAAGTAATAAAAGTTCCAAGGCAAAACAGCGACGGTTATTATCTATTTATTAAAGATTCATTTCATAACCTTTATGAAATTAAGGAAAAAAAGTAAGTGGTTTAATCTGAGTTATTTAAAATTCCTGAACC
>JABXKB010000314.1 GCA_013375485.1 Promethearchaeota archaeon
CGGGAATTGCCAAGTCTGGTCAAAGGCTATAATGAGTTGATCGAAAGCTGACTTTAGGCGGTGGACTTAGAATCCATTCTCGTAGGAGTTCGGGAGTTCAAATCTCCCTTCCCGCATATTTAAGGCTTTTATTCATAAAATTTTTAACCCAAAATTAATTACAACATTAATAATTAATTAAAATCTATCAAAAAAATAGATTTTTAAAGACTTATAAGTTTTAAAAAACTATGCTCCCGTAGTGTAGTCCGGCCAAGCAATAATTATATCTGAATAAATACTTGAATGCTAGGCTTTCACCCTGGTGACCCGGGTTCGAATCCCGGCGGGAGCATTTGATTTACTTAGATTCTATTTTTTATCAAAAAAATTTATAAAACTCTTCATTTCAGCCAAAATCTTAGTTCAGAAGGTTGGTTATATATAAAGACAGTTTTAAAATGCACATGCAAAACATACTTTTCAAATCCGGTTATAGTATTCAAATCTCGAGAATAGAACAATACAAAATAACAGATGGATTTATTTCTTCATATTTTGGGCTCAATTCTCCTGAATTTGAATCTCTTTTGTATATTTATAATTGGAAATCTATTAACATAAAGTTGTTTTTAAGAACAAAAAAAGCAACAACTGTAAATGATATTGTCAATCTATTAGAAAAGAACTTGATTTTTCCATATTTGTCTTTAAAAAACTTGGATCTTCACGATAAAGTCTATATTATCATCCCGAATTTAAAACCAGAATTAAATACTACATTGGTTAAAATATTCAACTTTTTCAATTTCGTGTTTATCTATGAAATTGAAGGGGAATATTTCATTTACGGATTTGAACAAGAAAAAAAATACAAAAATGGTCTAATGATCAAGATCTATTTTCCTAAGTGTGAGATCAGTGAATTTATGAGTTTATTTGATTTACTATTCGAATATTTAGAGATTAAACACTACTTAATATTAAATGACTTGGTCGATGGTAAAAGACTAATTAAATCAATCTACGGAGGTTTAACTTTTCTAGATTCTTACAATCCCTTAAATAATCTTGAATGGAATGAACAGGATAAGATTTGGCAGAATCCAAAAATATTTACCTCAAAGTTTAAACTCATCTATCCAGATTTAATATCTAAGGACAAGTAATAACATTAATGTTGAATCAGAATAGTAAAAGCCTATTATACTATATTAATTATAATTTAGAAAAATATTATAAAATTAAATATTAAATAGGAAAAAAGCGCCCCCGGCATGGTTGTCGTCTTGATCAGAAATTGATCAATGAAATCGAACATGCGACCGCCCGGTTAACAGCCGGGTGCTCTACCTAACTGAGCTACGGAGGCACAATTATAGTATTAATATTGATATATTAATTTATTAAATATACTATTTAGCTTTTTCTTTAATATTTAAAGGGTACTCAATTAATTTACAAAAATGATTCACTTTTTCTGAATCAATCTGCTTGGGCGGCGTAATAAATCAGCCATTTTGCCATAGCCTGAAAAGATTCATTTATATTTAAATCGTTCTTTGAGGAACAGAATACACACTGGTTACATTTTGCTTTATCCGCATAATCATTTGCAATATTAAAATCTACTTCATGATCGGAAAGATCCCATTTCATTCCCATAAGAATAATAGGGACGAAACCCGCTTTTTGGCGGATAATTTTTAACCATTCAGGGATTTCTCTAAATGTATCATAATCGCTGATATCAAAACATATAAAAGCCCCACTAGCACCTTTGCAATAATCGGGTAAAAGTTCACGGAATCGTTTTTCACCGGCAAAATCCCAGAGTTGCATTTTAACGGCTTCTCCCGTGTCTAGTATTTCAGATTTCGTATGAAATCCAGCACCTATGGTCATTTTATATCCTTCTTCGAATTTTCCCGTACAATACCTCGTAATCATCGCGGTTTTTCCTACGCCTCCCGCACCAGCTACAATTACTTTAAAAATCCATGAGCTCTGCATTTTAATGAATCACATAAATATTCTAACATAAAGAATAAGCTTATTGATAAATAATAAAAATTTTTCTTTAAATACTTTTTTGATTAAAACGGTTAGTTTTAAATTTTCCAACATACAAACTTAAACCAAAATTTAATTTTGTAGAATATGGCAGTTAGTAGTTCCTTTTTTTAATACAATATAGTTTATTTAAATATTATTCTAAATTTTGAATTTCTATAATTTTGCATAAAAGAATTTAGCAATTAGAATATGTATTGATTTAATAAAAGTTTCTGTTCAAAATAAATAAGATTTTTATAAGATTTTATTCTATTATTTTTTAGATTTAAATTTTTTAAAGTATTACAATAAAGGTTGTGATAAGAGAGTATTAAAGACGACGACATTTGTCCCATATGTAGTTTTCCAAAAGAACTATGTATATGTGATAGTTTAAGTGCCGATGAGCAACAAATAGTAATCTCTAATGATAGAAGGAAATGGGGGAGGGTTGTTACTGTTATTACATTCGTTGGTAATTTCGACGTAAATCTAAAGAATATATTAACAAAAGCAAAGAAAAAGTGTGCTTCTGGGGGAACTGTAAGAAATAATGAAGTTGAACTTCAAGGAGATCATCGATTTAAATTGAAAAAATTCTTAATCGACCTCGGATTCCCTGAAGAAAATATACTTATACAATAATAGTCATTGAAATTTTATAACTATCTACAAATATATATAAAAAAAAGTTGGAAGACTTCTGTATTTGATAATTTAATTAAATAATTAACCTAAATTAATTTCTATGGATTCTATTATTTTTAAAGTAATTTTTAGAGCACAAGAGCAATTTGAAAATAAAAATCTTACTTTAAGTTTTAAACATTTAGCTGTTGAAAATCCATTATCCATTCGAGCTAAATCTATTTTAGAACTAAAAAAATTAAGTGAAACAAATCAACATATAATCAATTTTCAAAATATTGAAGAAGTTCTCATCATAGGAAATCCTGAAGATGATATTAAATATAATTATTATCTTGTTATTCTGTTCTCACTTAAAGCAGATGGGAAAAAAACAGGGTATTTAATTGGTAATATTAAAAAATTGGGCAATGTTATCATAGGAGTTTGGCCTTTTAATATTCAATTCAAAGATAAAACAGGAAAGAAAATTTTAGAGACATATAATGATATTATTGAGAATCCACTTAACTATAGTAATATTTGTTTAATATCTCAATAAATATCGAATATAGATTTATTTAAATAAATCTTCGCTGTCATTCTCCTTTAAAAATTGTATTAATTCTGTCTCAAAGGGCATACCTGTTCTAGCACCTAATTTTTGGATTTTTAACGCTGCTGCTGCATTAGCATACTTGATAGATTTTTCTAAATTCCATTTCTTAATCCAATATGCAACTGAAAATGCACCATTAAAAACATCACCAGCCCCTGTAGTATCAACTATATTATTTACGTCATAAGTGGGAATCTCTTTTTGAAATTCTGCAGTAGTAACTAAAGCGCCTTTATTACTTAATGTTATTATTACCAGTGGAATCCCTTTTCTAATTAATTCTTTTGCTGCATCTTTTGGGGTGTTACATTTTGTTATCATTTTAACACCTTCTTTGTTTGGTATTAGAATATCTGCTTTTAATAACATATCTTTTAAACTACTCCAACCTCGTTGAGCTATCTGGGATTCAAGGTCAATACTAATTTTGATGTCATGTTCTTTTGCTAAATTTATTACTCGTTCTGATATTTTAGGGTGGATCAAAGTTGTATGGAGAACTTTAGATTTAGAGATATAAGATTCATCCAAATCTATAAGTTTTAATTTCGTTGTTTTCATATGAGGTGATTGAATAATGGTCTTTTCACCTTTTACAACAAAGATAAAATTTACAGGTGTTTTCTTCCCCTTTTTTTTCAGTAAAAGTTTTGTATCAATTTTTTCTTTTTTAAAATCTCGAACTAAAAAATCTCCGTATAAATCATCTCCAACAGCACCAATGAATCCACAGGAAACCCCAAGTCGAGCTACAGCAACTAAATAATTGGCGGTTACCCCTCCTGAAAAATAATTTTCATTTATAGCATCAATTTTTTCATCGAGTTTTGGAAAATGAGGAATTTCAGCAACCCAATCAACTACTACTTCACCTAACCCAATTATATCTATCTTACCCATATTTAACTCAAGCTTTTAAGAGCAACAGTAAATTTAAAAAAACAAACAAATTATATTTCAATCTTTTTCATTACTCTTTCCAGTTCATCATCAATATTAATATCTTTGAAATCGTAAACAGAAATCTCGTATTGATTTGAGTAATCACTAAATTTGGCTCTACCTTTTATAATAATATCTTTACCTAGAAACTCAGATGATTTCTTTTCAAGAAATTTCTCAAATTCCGGTGTTTCTTTAATTTGTGCGATACTTGCTGTTTTTACACCTATTATTTTCTCTGCTTTATCTCCCATAAAAGTAGTCCTTATTGTTCCAGTTCCATCATCAATAATAAGACTAATGATCATTCGTAATTCAATATTTTCTCCTTTACCACAGCTACAGTTTTCAATTTTTTTAAAACAATTTTGGCATGCTTCATAAACAGATATATTGCTAAGATCCTTAGCAATGAAGCCTTTTATTTCAATTATACCAGGAGTATTAATTGTATTTATTTTAGCATAATCACCAGAAAAATTAGTTGATCTCTCTTTTCCAGCTAACTCAATACTTTTTAGGTTCTTTATTTCTAGATCTTTTAATTCCAGTGTCGAATCATTAATTAAAGAGATTTCATATCTACTTGAAAAAGAACTATATTTGACTAGCACATTTTTTAGTGATAATCCTTGTCCAACATTTAATAGTTTTGAATATTCCTCTGCGTTTTCACGCCACAATGTGACTCTAATACCATCAGTATTATCACTTGCAATAAATCCTAATAAAGATACCTCTTCTCCAGATTTTAAAGAAATTGTTTTTAAATTATCAACTGAGGTTATAATACCCTCAAATGAAACAACTCCTCTCCTATTCTGAAGCTCCTTAATATTTTTTATAATTTCTCCCTCAAAATTCAAATCTCCCGTTTTTTTTGCAATAATAGTGTTTCTATTTGTCGTTAGTTCTATAGTTTTTGAATCTAAAGTACTCAATCGAGGGTTTAAATTGGTAACTGATATCACATCATTAATTTCTAATGTATTTAATTTTTCAGTATCTTCATTCCAAAATGTAATCCTTATTGATCCCGAAGAATCTAATAATGTTAAAGATTGTACTTTTCCTAATTCACCATCTTTTCTAGTGAATTCTTTTTTTGGAAATAATTGAATGATTTTTCCTTCTATTGATACAGAATTAAGATTTAAGCTAATATCACTTATATTGATTGAATCATATGTAATTTTAGGATATTTTTTATAGTCTACATCTTCTGGTGATAAGATTACTTTTCCATAACTTCCCACATGAATTTCCATACCTCCATACTTACCTTTTTTTGCACTGCCGTTAATAATTTTAATTAATTCATTTTTTTCAAAATTAGACTCAGTAAAAATTTTCACTTGGTTATCCCAAAGCACAATTCGTGCATCTCCAGTGTTATCATGCAGTA
>JABXKB010000315.1 GCA_013375485.1 Promethearchaeota archaeon
ATTCTGCAATAGCTACCTATCCAGAGGAACGATACTCTGGACAGCGAGATCTCGAATGGTATAATCATCTCGTCAAAAGTCTTAAATTAGAAAAAACCCTTGTCATGAGTCAATAGAAGCGACATATCTCATGTCCCTACACATATTTTTCGTCGATATTCATAATGGAAAATTAAATAATTAAACTTATTATTGAATTTATTATTACTTTCGAAATAATTGAAGGGTCATTTATGTTAGATAAGAAAAAAAATCGTTATTTTATGGAGTTAGCTATCGAAGAAATGAAAAAATCTAAATCTGAACATGGAAATAAACTTGACCCTTTAGTAGGGGCAGTATTGGTAGATGAAAATGGAAAAATAATGGGAAAAGCAAATAGGGGAAATTTAAGATCGGGAGATCATGCAGAATATACATTAATTGAACGAAAATTGGGAAATAAAGTTCTTGAAAATACAAGTCTTTATGTTACCCTTGAACCTTGTACAGTTCGAAATCCTCCAAAGGTCCCTTGTGCTAAAAGAATAGTATCTGCAAGAATTAATTCGGTATTCATTGGCATAACGGATCCTAATCCTGATATTGAAGGTAAAGGTATATCATTTCTACATCAAAATAACATTAATGTGTATTTTTTTGATAGCGATTTGTCTCAACTAATTAGACAAGAAAACAAAGAATTTATTGAACAATTTCAAGATGACGTAAGAACCACTAATATTACTAATGAAATAGTTGATGAGCCATCCAGAAAGGAAAATGAATTGGTTAGATCAGCTTCTTTTAACGACTTTTCCTCTGATGTAATAGAGAAATATCTAAAATTATGTGAAAGGAATTATAAATTATCTTCTAAGGAATTAAAGGATTTTTTCTATAAGCTAGGTTTTTTAAATTATGATGAATCAGAAAAACGATATATACCAACAGTTGCTGGTATTCTTCTATTTGGAAAACATCCTGAAGATTTTTTACCACAAAGTATAATAAAAATTCAAGTTAAATATGGATTAAAACCTGTTCTTCAGGATATTGAAGGTTCTCTTTTAACCATACCAGAAAAAACCCTGTCTTTTCTTAAAAAAAATATGAAAACCTACTCGAATATATCTGGTCTTGAAAGAATAGAGCTTCCTGAATATCCCATAGAGGCATTAAGGGAAGCTATAGTCAATGCAATTGTACATAGAGATTATGAAGAAGGTAGACGAATATTTATTACTTTATCTATGGATCGAATTGAAATTAGAAGTCCTGGTCTAGCAATGTTGCCATTAACATTAGAAAAAATTAAGAGATATAATACATCTCCATTTAATAGGAATCCTAGAATAGCTTATGCATTCAGTAAAATGAAAATGATGGAAGAAAGAGGTCTAGGTTTAAAGTTAATGCATGATATTTTAATAAAAAATGATCTTCAACCTCCAATTTTTAATTTTGAAAATGATTATTTTGTAGTTACATTTTTATCACCTATTGGCTCCTCGGATGAATTCCATATTCCAAAAGACATCTTAGAAAAATTAAATGATAGACAAGTAAAGGCAATATCATTAATTAATGAAAGAGTTAAAATTACAAGTAATGAATATGCGAAGGAATTTGAAATAAATAAAAAAACAGCAATTAGAGACTTAAATAAATTGATTGATCTTGAGATAGTAAAATCTGGGGGTAGAGGAACAAGAATATATTACATACTGCGAAAAAACTGATTAATAAACGTAATTAGATATAAGTTAAATTGTAAGACGTTTCTAATGTAGTAGAGTAATTAAAGATATCAAAGAGACATTATGAGGACATAGTAGTAGTGCTAGTAGTAATAGTATTAGTAGTATTAGTTGTAGTAGTATTAGTAGTAATAGTAGAGAGACATTATAGAGACATTATGAGGACATAGTAGTAGTGCTAGTAGTAATAGTATTAGTAGTATTAGTTGTAGTAGTATTAGTAGTAATAGTAGTTGAAATTGATAAATTAGAAACTTGAAAATCTTTGAATTTTTAATTCGTCTAAATTAATATTCAAAAGTCATCCACACGGAGTATAGTTATCTTGAAATAATTCTGTTCCACACACGACAATCCTCTTGAGACTACCTTTGTTTTCAATTACTTGTTCTGGTACATCCTTGATGTTATTATTTAAAAGAACAAAAAGAACACAATCAGGGTCAAAAGAATAATCTTTATCTATCCATAATGATTTGCATTTTGATATTTTCTCGATGTCGTTTTCGACTTTTTTCTCCGTTGGTTTTAATTCCTCTTCGATAATTATTTTTACTTTATCATTTTTAATTCCGCACATATCAGCCCATTTCTTTTGTTTCTTTTGTCCTTTTCCACATTGTTCTTGCAGGGCAATTCTCCGTTTATAACAAATATCTCGATAGGGATTTGGTAATCCTTCTTCATTATGATGGTAATATACTCTATTGTAATTCTTACTGTTGATAAGCACATCAAGAATTGGTTGATATCTAGACATTCTATTGAATCCCCTTTAACAAATTAAATATTAAAGCGATGGTCCCTGCAATTTACATTTATTGGACATGCATTACATTCTCTGCTCTGGCACATCCTTTTTCCATGGAGATAAAATAATCGTTCTAAACGACCTGGATCGACACCAGCATTTCTGCACTGTGCTACCAGTATATCTTCATTAACAGGAAGACAAACTCGATTTAACACATTTCTAACATTTTGATCGATGCCAAACGTATCTTTCTCTAGGAAATCACGGATAAAAATACTAATCCTTTTTACAAAAGTACTTTTTGCTTTAGTAACCTGTTTTAATTCATCTCTAATTTCAAGACCGGATAACCCATCCATATTCTGAAGAAATTCAGCGAAAGACATGTTTTGTTCCCTCAGATATGATGCGAGGTTTGTTATCCACTGGTAAGGGACCAATTTGGGATATAGTCCAAGATTTTGACAATCCTCATCAGTTTGAATATTCCTCAAATCACTTTCGTAATCGTTTAGAAAAATAGGCATGACTGTGGATGCTAATCTTGATTGACTTTGATCATTTCTTGCTATGGAACACAAAGTTGTTAAAAAACAGACATCGGGTTCATCATGTGGACTGATGTTATCATTTAGTTCTCTAATGAAATAAAGTCTATCTTCGTTCCATCTGGTCCATTCAGGATCATTTTGGTATTGGTTCTCTAAGGCAGTATATAGATTTTGAAGATACACTCTTGGGTCAAATTGATTTCCCATATTACCACCTAATAGAAATGACCTACATAACATTTTTTCATCTAATAATTTTTACTCTGGACTGAACCCTCAATCGACTTTTGTTAACTTATTGTCCGGTATTAGAGGTTCACTCCAATTTAAGGATAAAGTTATTTAATATAATTACGCTTTTCAATAGAAGATGAGAAGAAGAAAATTATCTAAAATTGCACTTAAAAGTCTCTTATTTAGTTTTATATTAATTTTAATTTTATCGACAAATGTTTCTGCATTAATAAAAAAAGATATGGCATGGAAAGATGTTGAAAATAAGGACAAAGCATTTGTATATACGTTAAAAATGTATACATATGCAGAGTCAGATTTAGAATATAATGAATTTATTCTTGATGATAAAATACATACATTGTATTTTGAGATTTTTAACTACCCTCTAAATGTTTCTTCAATCGATTTTACTTTGAGAATTATTTCCCCAAGTGAGAATGAAGTTTACATGAAGGATTTTAGCTTCACAAGAAGTAGTTGGCACAAAGGCACACTAGATTTAAAACTCAATGAAACGGGATTATGGTACTGGAATTTATATATAAATTTGCATAAAGATGATTCTATAGATAGTTTAGACCTAATATCTTTAATTCAATATAATTACGAATCACAAGAATTTAATAAAGACAGTATCGTTGAAGTTTTATATGGCCTTCCTTCGGATACAATCAGGTTAACTGGAGCTGCTGAATTTCCTGATGGTTTCCGGGTTTATACACAATCTGAAGCAGCTCAAATTATTTCTGCAAGAGCTCTTGAGAAGGCAGCTAAATATCAACAACAAACAGCAGAAAGTTCAGAAGAAAACATAGGGTTACAACAAAACATGGTTTATGTTCTATTATTAACAGCTGGTATCACTTTAATTGGAATTATTATATCTTCAATTTTCTCTTACAAACAGCATCAAGAATTAAATAGAGAGAGGAAGAGATCTGCAATAATTAAAATGATTGTTGAAGCTGTTGACAAGTCCATTGAGGAATTTCAAACTCTAAATTTAAAACTTAAAAAAATACAAGATAAAATTGATTTAAAAAATGTAAAAAATATTTCTTTTCCGCCTCCGCCCTCGATAATATATAGAAAACATTTGGCATCTAGTAGTTGGAAAGATTTTGAAAACGAATATCCAGACATTTATTCAAAAATACAGGATTATTTAAACAAAAAAGATAGATATCTACTTGTTGGAAACTCTTGCCTTCAGAGTATTGTAAAATCAATTAAAAAAGTGAAAATAAATAAACAAATGGATTTATTAATTGAAGAGTTACGGAAGGCATCGCGCACAGAAGGTACTAATCAAGAATATCTTCATAAGGATCTATCTATGCATTTAGCAAAATGCATATTATCACTTGGTTCTGTTGATAACCAAGCAAGTATATTATTTCAAAAGTTTAAAGATAAGTGGTTGGATATAAGGAAAGAGGACCCAATAAGACAACAAATTGAAAAGCTTGCCAGCTGCTTAAAAGAATTAACGAATTATTTAGAATATTGTGAAAAAATGAAAACCATCCGTTGGAATATTATGAAAGAATATAATATTTTAGATGGAACTTTAGATAAATATAAATTTGAAAAACACAAAGAACAACTTGATTATTCTTTAAAATCTCAACAAAATGGGAACAATATCAATTTTTAATCAAAGTAGATAATGGACAAATTTAAATTTACAATGAAATTCTAATATATTTTTAAATCATATAATTTACGAATTTTATATAAAGTAAAATTTTTTAAGTAATCTATTAAATGACCTTTTCATTTATTATCATCCTTATACAAATGTAAAAAAATCACTCTATAACCATTGCTGTCAAATATTTTCCGTCTATAGCTATAATCAAAATCTTCAGATCCACATACTTCAACATATATCCCAAAAGGAACGAGGTAAAAATCTGGGGCCCAAACTCTTGGTCTTTTATTTTCATCCCATACAAAAATTGGTTGCTCGTATTTCCATTTAATACCCATTTCTTTCAACACATTAGCTACTTCTTTTTCAGATTTAGTCATATTATCATATATTGATTCTTTCATATCAACACCTCAGAAAAAGAGAAAAAAATTAGAAAGCTTTTAGTGAGAAAAGAACCAATTTTTAACCCAAAATTCAAAAGACCATTTTTTCGGTGTTTTTCGACTGATTTTTCTCCGAGAGAACAGTCCTCTTCCCGCCAGGTCCGTTGATTTATCATAGGTTTTGCGTATCTTATTTATATAACCATTCGAACTCATTCCAATCTGGACCGATATTGGAAATCAGATTTGTACTAATAGGTTCAAGGTTTATTTCAATATCACCATCTAAACTTATT
>JABXKB010000031.1 GCA_013375485.1 Promethearchaeota archaeon
AACTAAAATGCTACCCTTATTATTCGGATATTTTTCTTTTAGATAAAGTAAAAAAGCAATTACTTGAATAGTTTTTCCAAGGCCCATGTCATCAGCTAAACACAATCCAAAATTAAGTTTTGTCATATTTCCCATCCATTTAAGCGCTACTTCCTGATAGTCACGCAGTTTTCCATTAAAAGATGAAGGACAAGGAATTTCTTCAAAAGAATCTATAGATTGTAATCGTGTAATTATTTCGTTTACTTCTCCTTCAACAATTACATCATACTTAGTACCGTTTTCTTGTAGTTGGACCTTTCCAATTAATCCTAGTTTTAAGGCATCCAAATAATTTTTCACACGGAATTTCTTAATATTCCTTAAATCTTCAACATCGTTTTGATCAATTAATATCCATTTTCCCCTTAAATTCACTAATGGTTCGTTAGAATCAATTAAGTTATTAAACTGTTTTTCTGTAATTTTCTTTCCTTCAATTCTAGCATCCCATTTAGTGTCCAGCATTGAATCGATATCAAATATAGATGGTAAAACACTAGTTAACCCTCTTTTTTTCTTCGCCTCCTCTTTTGAACGAATAATTAACCGGGCAGTTAAACGTTGCTTTCCACCTATTGTAAATACTTCAGGTAGAACAATATTGAATCCACTTTGAATTAATAGATCTTTTGGGTATTTTAAAAAATCCATTACTTCGCTCGAAGTAAGGATAATCTCATGTTGAATGTTTTCTAATAAGGCTTTCTTAATTGGAGGAAATATCTTTGACGCAGCTCCCAGAGCTCTTAAAATTATTTCTAAAAATTGCTCATCACCTTCAATGCTTTTTGAAAAAATCTCTTTTCTTAGTTCATGTCCCTCCCAGAGCTCATTTAAAGGTATAGTTTTAGTTCCATCATGAGAAGACAGGGAAATTTTTAATGACCAACCATCTTCTACTTTTTCTGGATATTTTAATTCCAAACTTAATGTAAAATCATACTTTAATTGGAAACCTAAAGCAGATTGAGTCCAATTCTGAATTAATACTGGTAAAATAGATTCATAAAATTCATCAACCTTAAAACTGTTATCCTTTTTGATAAGTGTTTTAAGAAATTTATAATCCCAATTTAATCTAAAATCTGTATTTATTTCTTTTTTTATTTCAGCGCTATAAAATTCATCAAAAGTTTGAAATTTACTTTTATTTAAGGTAGAACGTATCATATAATCTCCAACACTGTCCAAAAATATTGAAAAAAGGTAAGAAGGGTGCCAAAGACCATTCGTTTTAATTACCCCATTCTCATGAAAATTATTTATAGGAAGACAAAAAGCTGACCAATAACTATGATTCAAAATAGATTTAAAACGATTATTATCATACTGAGATTTTAAGATTAAGCGCCAATGACTATTATACAACTTCTCTTTAGTTGGTTCTAAAGCAGGTACAAATTGACCTTTATTTAATAATTCAAATACTAATTTTGTTAGAAGAGCCCATGTTTTAATTGAATTACTATAATGTATTTTACTACGATCTGGATTTTCTATTATTTCTAATTGATAGAGTAATTTTGTTACTGGTGAAATAGGTATTATTTTTCCTATGTGAGGTACAACTCTAAAAAATTTTCTCAAATCTATTTCTTCCGTTTTCGTTTTTGATGAGCTAAAAGGAATCCCTAAGTTAATTTTGCATGATAAAAGTTTTTTTATAGGAATATGTGGAAATGTAAGTTTTATATACTTAGTGAGCTCTTTTTCCGATTCGTTCGAAGGAATCCATAAAAGAAAAAAGTTAGTATTTTGGGGAAGTTGTTTTCCTTCAGAGGTTAATTCAAAACCACTTGAAGGTTCATTCCAGTAAGTTGCGGGAATATAAATCAATTCAAGTTTATTAACTAATTTCATATATTAATATCACTTATATGCAACAACAATTATAAATTTCTTAAAGTTATAAATTTCTTGTAACTCTATTTCTCTCATCAATATCAATGAAGGCTCTCATAAAAGCTTTAAATAATCTCTTATAAATCCCTACACTCTGCATTTTTGGCTCTTTTACATCTTTAACTTTTACACGGTAGTAATTGAAATTTAAAGTTTTATACAAAAATTAATTTAATAATAATTTATTTAAAATTAAAAATAAAGAACGAATCTGGTGTTATAAATGGAAGAAAAATCTGAGTTAATTGAGCAACATTCTGTGTTAAAATCAGTGCTGCTTCACTTAGTCCCAGGAATACCTATACTATTAGGGATATTTTTATTCTCTTTACCTGTTTTTACAACTTCATTAGGGATTGCTACCGAATTGAGATCCCTTGTCGGCTTAATATTGTCTGCAATTTTTATGTTGATAGTTATCCAACTTATCATTCTCTTTTATGAAGGTAGAAAACTGAACAATAAAATATCATTGAAAGGAGTTATAGGGTACACAGAAAAAAGCTCCATTAAAGAATATGCAATTTTTATTCCCGTCTTAATCGCCTTTAACATTATTATGTTTGTTATAATTGCTCCTCCAGTTAATAATTTTATGGTGGAAACGTTGTTTTGGTGGTATCCGCAAGAATATAATTTCCAAAACTTAGTGGTAGATCCTACATTATTAGCCGGTTATCAAAGTGTTCAATTTGCGTTAATTCTATATATTATAGTGGCGGCTATACTAGCACCTATAGTAGAGGAATTATATTTCCGTGGTTATCTCTTCCCCCGCATGGCAAGTTATGCAAAGAAATGGGCTCCTCTTGTTTCTACAGTGCTTTTTTCGGTTTATCATTTCTTTTCACCATGGGAGAATCCTATTCGAATAATAGGCACATTACCAGTGTATTACGTGGTTTGGAAAAAGAAAGATATTCGGTTTGGGATTATTGTACATGTTCTCTTGAATACTTTTGGTGGAATTATGATGTTAATTTCCGTACTGTAATCGAAGATATCAAAATTAAATTTTTTTAAAATTTTATCGAAGAATAAAATTATATCCAAAATTAGATAATTTTAAGAATTAATTAATTTTGGAAATTTATTTTTCATTTCTAGTTCCTTTTGTATTATCTCATCTAATAAATCCTCTCTCTCGCGACCAGAAAGAACTTCTAATTTTCTAATTCTCAGTGGGTCAACTTTTTCTCGCAGTAATTTGATTTCCTTTTCTGTTGGTGGGATTGTCTCTTTTAAATTCTCTGGAATAACTAGCTCAAAACCCGTTGAGTCTTTTATAGTATTAATACTAATTCCTGGATGAATTGTAGAAACTCGCATACGTTTGCTCTTTTCTTCAAAATCAAGATATCCAAGATTGGTAATTACACATTGAGGACCTGAACCGCCACATATAGAAGGCTTTCCATTAGGAAATCCAACTCCAGAGATGAAGTATAAATTCTCTGTTGGAACAAATGTTCTTCTATCATGGCGAGGAGTATAAAGAAAAGAGCCACGAGTATAAAACATACTAAAATCAAGTATCCCTGCAGCTCCTGGAAGCCTAATTTTTGGCTTATTCCAATCTCCGATGCAAATATTATTACTATTCCCATATTGATCAATCTGAGCCGGTCTAAAGAATTCAATGGTAGTCAGCTTATCTGAAGGAAGAGATTCTAAAGTACATTCTACGCTGTCTTGAAATCTATATGCTCTTGCTGTATTCATTTCAAGATAAAGCAAACTAACCTGTCGAGGTTCTAATACAAAGGTGTTTCCCATAATATAATGATAAATTGCATCTGGTGCATGGGTTAATTTTGCTAGAGTAAATGCCGCCCATACCATGGGGGTTGCAACGCCAACGATCATTACATCATCATTTCTGACTTCTCTCGCCATTAAAATTGTCATCATTTCATCTGTAGTATAATCTTTTGAATACTCACTCATGAATTTTCCCTCCTATAATAAAATATTAAAAATAGTTTGTACTCCACCTGATTCTTCTAAATATTGAGTAGGTGTTTTACCAATAATGAAATTCTTCTTATAATCTTCAAAATCAGTTTTCAAATAACATTGAATGTGAATTGGATCGAATGTATAAATAGGATAACACGAGGTTGGATGGGCTCCAAAAGGCATTTTAACAACGGCACTCGTTGTTTGTATAGGTAAGTGTGCTTTTCCTGGTAAATGGCGAATATCTTCTGTTTCCACTAATTTTTCGCAGGTGATAATTGTTTTTTTCGCTGTTTTTCCCATATCAGCATCCATCCATACTGCACCCGCAATATTACCATTCCCAAATTCGTCAGCGTAAGGGACATGAATAATAGCTACATCCAAATCTATCTTAGGTACCGCCATAACTTGTGTTCCTGAACCAAGAGGGTCTTCGATTTGTTTAATATCATCCCTTACTTTTATCATATCAGTTCCAATAATACCCTTTAAGGGCATGAAAGGTACTTTCAAGTAGGATGCTCTTAATCCTAAAGCAATAGTTGCTTCGCTTTCTTCAGATATTTTGATCAAACCAGATTCTACAGCTTTTCGAAAATGTGGGGCCATCCCAAAAATCTCCATCCCTACAAAGCAACTTCTTACTACCGAGGCACAACCTCCGGCTATGAGCATATCTATTTCAAATCCGCCCACAAATGTACACAGTGTTAAATCTCTCTTTTCTTGTCTAATTAACTCTCTACAAGCACTAATTGGTTTTCTCCAAAAAGAAAGACCTCCAAATCCTATAAGATCTCCATCACTGACATTCGTTGAAATAGCTTCCTCTAAGGACATTAATTTACTTGATCTAATTTATAATCCCCTCATATTATCCAATCAAATTTTCTATTATTGCAATATAATCAGTTCATTTTAGCATAAAAAACTTTCAAAATTTAGTTTTTCTTAGCTTTATCCAATTGTTTTTTTAGTTTTACAAAGAATTCTGGTGTAGATATTTGATAGGGTATCGGATACCTTGTACCTCCTTTGTGTGTTTCTTCCATGCCTTTTATAATTTCATCAATCATTCCAATTGGTATTGAAGCGATTAAGTCATTATCTGTTGCATTTCCATATCGACGATCGCCTAGGCAAGGAAAAGCAATTTGTAAATCATTTGTGAGGAGTGCATTTGCTATTGTATCTGCACATACTCCATCACAGAAAGTTGACATCGAAATCCTCCCACCTTTTTTCCATAAATAACCTTGGATAATTCTCATAATTTGAGCAGAATTACCCCAAATTAGAATTAAATCAGGTTCAAAATCGATACGATGCAAAGCACCTGAAAGAATGGCTTCGTATTTCCCAAATGGAATTTTAGGTATGGCTTCTGTTGTTTTTTTCGCAGCTTCCTTAGTTTCATTATATCTTCCTACGAAAAAAGCACCTTCTTCAAATAGTTTATGAGATTCTTCAAAACCTAGTGAAATATTAGCAAGTGGACACAAATTATCTTCTTTACTACAACCCATTGTCCACCCATAATATCTCGCAAAACTAAAAATTTGGCATATAACTATTTTAACTTCTGGTTTTTTTAGAAATTTAATATTGTCCAATTCTTTTGGATCTTCTAATAGTTTTACCGCAACTGGAAAAGTAGCTAACCTAAGATATTTATTCAGTTGATTATCTAATTTCTCATATCTACCCATAGAATCACATATCTTTAGTATTAAAAAATAATTAAATGATAGAGTATTTCAGAATATAATAAATTAATACTTTAGAAAAAGATGGATACAACTAGAAAAAGATTAAAGAAAGGGTTAGTTCAAGTTTACTTTGGACGAGGGAAAGGTAAAACCACTGCCGCAATAGGACAAGGCGTTCGCGCAACTGGTCATGGTTTTAAAGTATATATGATCCAATTTATGAAAGGTAATTATAAATACGGAGAAATTGAAGCTATTAAAAGTATACACAACTTTGATTTAAAGCAATTTGGTAGTCCAGAGCTTATAGCTGAACCAGGAGAATATGACTTGGAAGAAGGTAAGAAAGCATTAGATTATGCTAAAGAAATTATTATGAGTGATGAATATGATATTGTCATTCTTGATGAAGTGGGTGTTGCTACATCAATGGATGTAATATCTGTTGAGCCCGTATTAGAACTCATTAAAAATAAACCAGATAAAGTTGAGTTAATTCTTACAGGTGGACCAAAGATGCATCCTAAGATAAAAGAAGCAGCTGATTTGGTCACTGAAATGAGAATGATTAAACATTATTATTCTTCAAAAGGTATTTCAGCAAGATATGGTATAGAATATTAATACTATAATCCAGAATCTTTATTGAAAAAGCGGTTAAATTTTTATTAAAGGAAAGGATTAACAAAATCATGAAAGACGCGAAAACTTTTCAAATTAAAAAAATTATTTCGGTTTGCGGTTTGGATTGTAGTGCTTGCCAGATTTATCAAGCTCCAATTAATCCGGGGATTGCTTACAAATTAGTTAGAATATTTAATCAGATGTGGGATAATGTAAAGCCAGGAGATTTTCATTGTAGTACTTGCAGGGGTGAAATATCTGAGTGTTGGACTAAAGAGTGTTGGATTAGGGATTGTTGCGTAAATGATAAAAAATTAGATTATTGTTATCAATGCCAAGAATTCCCATGTAAAGGATTAGAAGAAAGAGTAAGTAAGAATAAAAGATACAAAATTGCCTTAAAGAATCTCATAAAAATGAAAAAAAAAGAAAAATAGATACTTTTTTGTATAGTTTCTCCAAAAATTGGAGCGCAAACTTTCTACTTTTATAAAGACAGAACGTTCTTGTTTAAATATGTATTTTCTACATTATTATGATCAAATCAAAATGAACCTTATTAGATAACTCAATGGCATTTAATAATTTAGATAAAACCAAACGTAGGAATTTGATAGTTTTAGCCATTACCAAACTTATTCATGGTTTTGGTACTAGTATGTTTACTATAGTATATCAACCATTCTTATTAGAACTTACAAATTCAATTGTTTTAACAGGTTTAATTGTCTCAATTGGCTCAATAATGCAATTTTTACCAATGCCTATAGTAGGTAAATTTTCTGATAAATATAACCGTAAATATATACTGATTTCAAGTATCCCTCTCTACATCATAGGTCTCTTATTTTTGATTTTAGCAAATTCATATAGTTTGTACTATGTTATTTTAGGGATAATATTATACTTTTTAGGTTTTATAATTAATAATCTAAATACTCAATTTCTGGTTGCTGAAAATAGTGATAGATCTAAAGGAATGATATTTGGATTTATGTTTTTTTCTTATTTTGCTGGAACTATTGCTGGATCGTTTTTTATATTTCTTGGAAAAGGACTCCATACAAAATTTTATTTTATTTTTTTTATTGGATTGCTAATTATTGAAGGGATCATCTTCACGTTTTTTCTTTCTTCTGGTACACAATACTATCACGCTCAGAGACCTGCAATTAAAAATATTAACAATGAAAAAGAAAATATGTGGCTAAAGGTATTAAAAACAAAAAATTTGAGAACTATCTTGATTTTTTTTACTTTAGATATATTCGCCTATAGTATTGCTCTTTCAATTTATTCTGGTGGTTTAAATGATTATTACAATCTAAGTAAAGAAAATATTGCTTTCATTTCAATATGGCTTAATATTGGAAATGCTGCTTTTCAAATTCCAGCTGGACGGATAACAGATAAAATTGGCAACAAGAAGACTCTAATCTTGAGTCAAATTTTTGGGTTTGGTTTTTTCTTCACGAATATAATAACTGTAATTTTATGGATGAATCAAATTAGGAATACAGTTTTAATTACTTTAAGTATTGGTTATGTTTTACTTGCATTATCTGTTTGTACTTTTATACCTGCTGAACAAACTATTATGACTAATTTGGGTGAAGAACGAAAATCTGAATCATATGGGATAATATCCTTCTTTAGAGGCATTGGATTAATCCCTACTGGAATTTTAGGAGGTTTAATCGTAGAAAACATTCATTACATTGCACCATTTATTTTTAGTGCTGTAGGAGTAATTATTGAACTTTTATTCCTACTTTTTTATTTTCACGAGTAAGTGTTAACTTTTTGATAAAATAATAAGAAATATAATTTTTAGATAATTCAATTCTATAATTTTAAAAATAATTAAAATTAAAATCAAAGATAGGTGAAATTATGGGTAAATTAAAAAGAAAAGTAGCTATTATTGGAGCTGGAATGTGTAAATTCGGACGGAATTTTCCACTTAAACGTAATCCCGATATGTGGGTTGATGCTTGGATTGATGCTGTGAGTAGAGTAGATAATGGTATTGAACCTAAAGATGTTGATGCGTGTTATGTTGGAAATTACTCCTCAGACTTGTTTAATCATCAAGGACATTTAGGACCTCAAATGGCTAATTTGGTTGGACTATCTCCAAAGCCAGCTGCTCGATTTGAGGGCGCTTGCGCTAGTAGTGGTGTTGCCTTTCGTCAAGGAATATTAGCTATTGCTTCAGGAGTACATGATATTGTGGCAATAAGTGGTGTTGAGTGTATGACTGAAGTATCAACTACATTAGTAACTGATACATTAGCAACTGCTTCAGATAATTTATTTGAATATCCTGCAGGTGCCACTTTTCCTGGGTTATATGCCGCAGCAGCTTCTGCACATTTCCATAAATATGGTACTACCCATGACGATCTAAAAAGAATTGCGATAAAAAATCATGAAAATGGAAAAGAAAATCCATATGCACAAATGCAACAATCACTAAAGGAGATAATGTCAAGTAAAATCAAGAAACTCGAATCCCAAGGAAGAGAAATACCTGATTGGAAAGATGAAATGGATTTCCTTAATAGTTCATCAAATCCTATGATAGCTTCTCCTCTAAGACTATTTGATTGCTCATTAGTCACAGATGGTGCTGCTTGCGTATTCTTAGCAGCAGAGGATGTTGCAAAGAAATATACTGATACACCAATTTGGATAACAGGTACGGGACAAGGAAGTGCAGCGCTCTCTTTACATGATAGAGGCGAAATCACAGGTTTCATAGCTGCTAGAGAAGCAGCTAGACAAGCTTATGATATGTCTGGATTAGGACCTAAAGATATTCAGATCGCTGAAGTCCATGATTGTTTTACAATAGCAGAATTAATCGCATTAGAAGATTTAGGTTTCTATGAAAAGGGTAAAGCTGCAGAAGCCATTAAAAATGGAGAAACAAAGAGAGATGGAGTAAGACCAATTAATACTTCTGGAGGATTAAAATCGAAAGGACATCCTGTTGGTGCCACGGGAGCTGCTATGGCAGTTGAAACCTTTAAACAAATGCGTGGTATAGCTGAAAGGAACCGACAAGTAAAATTTGATGTTGAAAAAGCCTTAACACATAATTTAGGAGGATCTGGAGCCACTTGTGTGGTTACAATATATGAAAAATAAAAAAAAGGTGAAAAGAAAAAATGTTAGAAGAAAAAGAAATAACAGTTCAAAACTATCTAGATTATATTAACAATAAGAAATTGATGGGCTCTAAGTGTAAAAAATGTGGTACTTTTGATGTTCCTCCAAGAAAATTATGTATAAAATGCAACTCAACGGATATGGAATGGGTTGAAATGTCAGGGAAAGGTAAAATCGCAGCTTTTTCTTGCATTGGTGTTGGAACTACATTTATGGTAAAGAAAGGCTACTCAATGAAAAAACCTTATTGCTTTTCTGTTATAGAACTTGATGAGGGACCAATGATTTCAGGTCAATTAGTTGGTGTTGATGAGACTAAGCCAGATGATATTAAAATAGAAACCCCCGTACAAGTAAAATTCTTGGAGACAGAATTACAAGGTGGAGAAATAAGAGTAGATTTAGGTTTTGAGCCTAAATAAATTCATATTTTTTATTTTTTTTTATTTTAAACAATTTTTAGGTTTTAATCAAGGTAAAATTTTATTAATAGGTGATTTTGGATAAAAAAGTTATACAAAATCTTAATTCCAATCGTATTTTCTTCAATTGTAATATTTTCTATTGTCTATTTATTTTTTCCTTCAAGTAATTTAAATATCCAAAATTATGAAGTAGATTTACAATTTGATGGTGAGAATGCTAATTCTTATGTTCAAGATCAGTTAGATATTGGTTTTCGAATACCTGGAACACAAGAACGTGTGAAATGTACTAATTATTTTATATCTAAATTCGAGGAAATCGATAGTAATTTTACTTATGTTCTTCATAATTTTACGATTCATTTAACTGAATGCCAAAATGTACTTTTTAAATTAAATGAACATAAATCAAATATTGTAATTTTTGGAACACATTATGATTCTCGCACAAAAGCCACAAAAGATCCTATCTTGGAAAATAAGAATAATCCAGTTCCGGGTGCTAATGATGGCGCAAGTGGAAGTGCTGTTCTTATAGAACTTGCTAAAGTTCTTTACAAGCAAAGAAGGAATTTATCATGCCAAATATGGTTCTTATTTTTTGATGCTGAAGATCAAGGACCAGATAATGATTATGGAATAAAAGAATGGGATTGGTGTGAAGGGTCTCGGGAATTTGTTTCTGATATAGATAATTTTTATAATTCAGCAACAGAGAGTTTTGAATGTATGATTTTATTGGACATGGTTGGTGGAGTTAATTTGCAATTTATTAATGAACAATATTCTACTTCTTCATTATTGGATGAATTATTTGCAATTGGAAGACAACTAGGCTATACATCTCAATTTCCATCGAACCCTGATAGCACTTCAATAATCGACGATCATAGAGCATTTTTAAATATTGGTATCCCCTCAGCAGATTTGATCATTAATTTTTGGAATAATCCAGGATGGTCATATCATCATACTACACAAGATGATATTATCCATATTTCCAATTCTAGTCTTGATATTACCGGTAAAACTGTAGAGCAATTTATTTATAATAATTATATTAATAATTCAGATAATCTATATCAAGGGAATTTTCCGTGGAATGAGGATAAAAACATTTTAGGTACTGAAATATTAATAACTATTATCATTATTATCGCTTTTGTAGGTATAATTATCGTATTATTTATTGTTTCGAGAAGTACGACAGAAAAAAGAATTGAACCAAAAGAATAAAAGCAAAAAACAAATGTATACTTATTTTTTAATCCCCAAAATTGCGCGATGATTTTTTCTATCATTATAGATTTCTAATAGATTAAAAGAACTGAACACATCTTGAATTTCTTCTACTGTAAAAAAATGATGAGGAAGTCCCTTTTCTTTACCTTTTTGGGGGATATAAGTTCCTTTCTCAATTTCTTTCAAATCAGAAGTTTCATTCCATATTTCTCCAAATCGAGGAAAAGTAATGAATATTATCCCCCCTTTCCTTAATATTCTCACTATTTCGCTAATTGTAATTAAAATTTCCTTCATTTTATTATGGTGGATAACTTGGATTGAGATAATTGCATCAAAAAAATTATCCTCATAAGGAAATTTCTCCTCCATTCTGTGAAGCTTTATATCCGCTTTCAGGTTTTCTTCTAATAGCCATTGCTCAGCAATCGAAATTCCCCTAGGTGAGGCATCCATCCCATAAACCTCGAATCCCTTCTTTAAAAAAAATAAAAGATGCCGACCAGATCCACATCCAAGGTCCAAAATCCGTTTAGCTCCTTTTGCTTTTAACAATTCTGATATTCTTGCCATTTCAGGATGAGGTTCTAAAAAAACTTTTCCCTTTTCATTGAAAATATCATCCCAATCTGGCATTAGAAATGTCAAACTCTAAAAAAAGTATTAATCATAATCGCAATCCCAAAAATATCGTCCATGTTCCTTTTTAAAGGCTTCTGCTACTTCATTTACCTCTGGGCAAATATATTCATATCCATCTTTGATACACTCATAATCGACAGGTAGTTTATCTAAAATTTCTCCATCTACTTGGCAAATATAAGGATTAGGCTCTTTAGGATCCAACATTTCAACTCTTAATTTCCTAGTGGTATACTCATAGATATTTGGATGTGGTAAAAGAGTTGCTTTATACATGCGATTAAAATGCTTCAGTAATTTAAATTTACCAATATCTACAATATTTACATGAAAAAGTCCATCATCTACTTGAGCTCTTTGACAAATGTACATAAATCCTCCATAACTCGGCCCATTTGCACAAGCTAAACAATTAGCATATCCTTCATAAACATCATTATCCATTATTGCTTTAATTTGCTTATTCTTCCAAGGTAGTAAAGCCTTAAATGTTTGAGTGACATAGCTTTTTCCTCTTTTAGCTTCATTAAACCTTCTGGTCACGTCACTATCAAATCCCTGACTTCCAATACCTAAGAAGTAACGTTCAATACCAGTATCTGTTTTTGCAAAGCCTATATCTGCTTTACGAGTATTAGCTTCAGCTATGATCTCACACGCTCTTTTAATATCAGGTATGATTCCAATAGCGGCTGGAATGTCATTTCCAGAACCCATTGGAATAAAGCCACATAAATTATTAGTATTAGAAGTTATAACTCCATTCATAACCTCATTACATGTACCATCTCCTCCAGCTCCAATCACTCTATACCCCTCTTTTGCCAATTGTTGCCCTAATTCTATTGCATGTCCCATATGTTTAGTTTCAAATAATTTATATGAGACATTTAATTCTTTGAGACATTTTTCCATAAAATTGATATCTTTTATTGCCCCCTTCCCTTTACCAGCCTCAGGATTGTAAATAATTGCATAATCTTCCATTTTTATCAAATCTGATTTTTTTTAATTATTTTTAATAATTACATAATTCTTTAATCATTATTTTAAATTATGAACTATTTAAATTTATATTTAAATTTCAAAATCTAAGAACTAAATTTGAACTTTAGAGCATAATATTCTTTTAAATTTGCAGTAATCTAATATTGGGAAAGTTTTTTAAACAATTTATTAATACTCTCTCCATTCATGGCCACAATCAGCGCAGCAGTTTTTTTTTCCATATATCTTAGGATAATCCAAAAGAATCACGTTTTTGTCATCCATTTCATGGATTAGCCCATCATTTCCACAAACAGGACATTTTCTACGTCCAACTCCATCGGACATTACCAAAACAGTACTATCATTAGAGGTTAATGATAAATCTTTTGGTGTTTTTTCTAAAATTGGTTCAGATTTTTCCATATTCTTTTCATCAGCAATTAAATCTGTACCATTATTATCAAATAATTTTTCCTCGTTTACCATTACAATATAACCTTTAACAATAGAATAAATTTCGTCCTTCTTCGGAAATCTGTCATATTTTTCTATAAAATTCTCAACAAATTCTTGTACATCTTCACTCTTGACAAGATATCCTCTCTCATCAATTAGTTCTTTAATTTCCCGAACCATATCATCTTTTAAAGATATTAACTTCATGTCCTTCTTTATCTCAATAGATCTGTTCAAGTGATTCTCAAATTCATTCCAAAATTGACCAACTTGTGAATCCGTCAATTTTCCGTTTATTTGAACATAAATTCTTTTTTCAGGTTCTTGTAAAATTGTAATTCTATTATTTTTTTGGTTTTCCCTATCCACATTAGTATCAAAATAGTTTATTCTGAGTAAAGATCTTCCCAATCTTTTGGAATTAGTTGAAAATGATAAATCTTTTTCTAATACATTTTCCATTATTCTTTGGATATCATCATAATCTTTATCTCTTATATTAAATGAGTGGCTTCTTTCTAGCATTTTAAAGTTCTTAACCCTATTTAGAATATTTCTATTCGTTTGATTTGAATAATTTTATTCTAGATGTTTTTATTTATAATGTTACTCATTTGATACATTTCTTTTTCTATCTTAATGAATACGAAATATCAATAATCCAAATTTGATTTATTATTCTAAGAAGATTTATATTGATAATTTTATTTAATTTGACCATAGGATAACTGGTTTTTTTGTTATGGATAAAGAATATTTACCAAAGGCTTTTAACGAAAAAAAGTTGAAAAAAAAGGAGAAATCTTCAAAGAAGAAAATTATTATTGCCATTGTGTTAATAATTTTTTTGTTTTCAGGATCATTTTTAATTTATTTTATAATGCAAATTAGCTTAAACACTAACACTCCCATGGTGGTTGTTGTTTCGGGATCTATGGAACCAAATCTACTTAAGGGGGATCTATTGTTTCTAAAAGGACGAGATCCTGCAACAATAAAAAGTGGGACCATTGAAGGAAAAGAAGGTGATATAATTGTTTTTGATGCTCGGAATTTGCCTGGTTGGATACATCCACCTAGTGATCCAATCGTTCATCGGGTTATTGATAAAATATATGATAATGGTTGGTTATTCCTAACCAAAGGAGATGCAAATCCAACTCCAGATGACGGTTGGGTTCCAGAAAGTAGAATTTTAGGAGTTGTATGTGGAAGAATTCCGTATGTTGGGTGGGTAAAGATTCTTTTAACTGATTCTGGATTATTAATCCCACTTTTAGTTATTGTATCTACTTTACTTATAATTAGCATCATTTGGGATATTGTAAAAAAGGAAGATGTTGAAGTTGAAGGAAAAAAAAAAGGAGAAAAACAACGCATTTTTAATCCAAAAGCTAAAGATGATGATTCAGTAAGAGAAATCGAATTGGATTATTCTAAATATGATGATTTTAAATCTTAAATATAGAGTTTTATCAATATCTTTTAAAAAGGAACTTATCTTATTTAATTATACTTTAAATTATATAAAACTAAAAAAAAAAATTTAAATTATTAAAGAAATAGGTAAATAATAAATGGGTGGATGGACTCCTCCAAGTAAATTTGCTGTCATTCTTACCTTTCTTTTTATGGTATTTGGGTTATTTATCTTTATGGACCTATATATGGGAATATGGGACAGTATCTTACCTTCATTTGACTTGTTTGGTTATAATGCATGGTTGCTTATTGGATTGATACTATTTTTTCTCACGTGGTTTCTATTGCTCCTTGCTGTAAAATTGAAAGGTTTCTAATTCTTAAAATCCAAAATTTTTTTTTATTCCTTTTTAGAAATTAGTTCTCTTAAATCAAAATATAATCAAAAAGTAAAACCTATATTATTTTAGTAAGGTAATATGAATACTTTTTTGTGACAAAAACAAAAGATATAAAATTTTTTTTTATTTATTTTAATGCGAAATTATTCGCTTCTTAGAATGTATTTTACTAATAATTGCTATTATCGCTATTCCACTTGTTATTAATATTAACATACTAGTTGTAAAGAAATCTAAACCAATTCCATCCGCTGATACATGCTTTATTAATACAATATAGTTGGATCCAAGATGACCAAAAGTATCATTTGCGTAAAACATAATCGTTATTGTGTCTCCTTTTACTAAGCTATCCCATAACGTCTCCCAGCTTGTTTGATCAATAGTTCCATTTAAAGTAGAAGTTATGTTGTTTATTCCTCCATCTATGGTATACCACATCGTATCTAAATTTGGTTCTGTAATTTTAACAGTGAAATCTGGAGCATCCCGTCCGACATTTGAATTATTCAATGGAGAAGTTATATTTATTAAAGGTATCCCCTCATCCCAAATCGGTAAATAATCTTTACTACCTGAATCACCTGTAATATTATGTGGTGTGTCTCCAATCCCGTCATAATTTGCATCTGTACCTGTATAATTATCCCAATAATTTCCAATTGTGAGACTATTCCAGTCATTATTAGCTCCATAATCATATGCATGTTTTTTATTTTTTAGGAAGAAATTCTCAGAAAATAGGTTTTCATCAGAATCAGGACTCAAAGCGGCCCCAGCAAGTCCATTATCAGAGATCTCATTACTAAATATTTGGTTATCAGACGAATTTAATAAATATATTCCCACCATACTATTGTTATCTAATATATTATTAGTAATTATATTATGGTAAGAGAATTCATACAAGTAAATTCCATGAATTGAGTTATTTCTACAAGTATTTCCTGAGATTTCAGTAAAATTACCTTGTAACAAAATTCCACTATTCTCATTATCTTCTAAAATGTTATCAACTACTGTGTTTTCATTTGCATTACCTGCTCCTGAAAATGTGTTATTTATTTCTATTCCTCCCATGCAACTTCTTATCTCATTACTTTCAATTTTGTTGTGAGGGGAATCCTCTAAATCAATTCCATAACCCATAGTAGTATCATATACTACATTGTCTAAAATGTCATTATTAAGACAAGTATCAAGATATATTCCATGAGAGCTATCTGAGACTGTATTATCTGATATTGTTGTATAATTACTATTATAGCCGATTATCCCAGGGCTTGGATTTAAACTTACCGAGTTATCAGAAATAATGTTATTTTTACAATCCTCAAAATAAATACCAAACCAATCATTCATAGTACAATTATTTTGGAGTATTTGTCCATTAGTAACATTATTTAATACGATTCCTGCGTGATTAGGACCATCTCCATTGTAAACCGTGCAATTTCGAATTATAAAATCTTTATTAGAATTAAGAATTGTAATACAATCATCCGTTCCCCCACCATCTATTATTAAATCCTCGAGTATATAAGGACAACATGAAGTTCCAGAACCTCCACCAAACCATGATTCACCTGTAGCCCAGGTCCAATTACTACCCGGAACAGTGTCATCTATGAAAATAGGAGAAGTTAACGCAGAAATTTTTAGTGTATTATTATCAACATTATTGCCTTCGGTAGTTAAATTATTGAATTTAAAGCTAAAAATGAATAATAATATTATTGATATTATTAAAGCTGTACTTTTTTTTCCTTCTATTATTTTTTTTTTATACAAGGATTTCACATTAATATGTGTGTTATGAATTAAGATTATCTGATTTTATTTAAGAGTATTGATTAAAACGGAAAAATGAAGAATAATGAACAAATTTGTACATTTTAATATTTGAAACATTTTATTGGACAATTTAACAATTGAATTGATATATATTTATAATAAACTAAATCAAATAATAACATGTTAGACTTTAATCAACAAAAAAAGGAAAAACATTGAATAAATAAATCGGTGACCAATAAGTAGCATGAACCCCACCAATTTAAATTTTTCTGATAAAGGGATTTGAATCTATTTTTTATGTATAATAAAATATAAAAAAAAAATAATTTGAATTTAATACGAGACTATTCGCTTCTTTGAATGGATTTTAGTAATAATAGTTATAATAGCCACTCCACCAATTAGGGTTATAAGGAAACCAGTCATGAAGTAATCCAAGCCAATAACTTTAGAGGGTAAATCCTTTGTTATTGATACGTCTTCAGAGGAAATATGTCCTAATGTGTCATTAGCATAAAATCGTAATGTTATTGTTCCCTGAGATAATACATCCCAGGCAGTTTGGTTTATAGCACCATTAGCATTAAAGGTAAAATTAGTAAGTCCTGCATCTACAGTATACCACATTTTATCTAAATGGTCATCTGTAATACTAATATTAAAATCTGGAGCAGTAGAACTAAAGGTTTGGCCGCTAGTAGGTGATATAATATTGATTATCGGTGCTTGAGTATCTTTTTCTATAATTACCGCAGCATATTTGGAACTCCCTGCTGGATCTTCAACATAGAATTTAAGCGAAACAGAATCATCAGGCAATGCATCCCATGATCCTTGGTTTATTGTTCCACTAGTAGAAGTAATAGGATGATGCGTCCCATCATTAAGCGTGTAATATATCTCATCGATTATAATACCATCAGTGGTTATAGAGAAACTTGGAGCAGTAGCATCAAAAAGATCATCCGTATGAGGATTATTTATATTTACCGAGAGACTTTGATATGTCATAAACGCGATTTCATTCTCCCAAATCTCTACAGCATCGGGATATGTGGAATTATCTGTGTCTTCATAATATGTAGAAAGAAGCATAGTGTTTGTAATTGCTCTCCCTCCTGCTCCAAGAATAATGGCTGCTCCATCATTACTTGAAGTGCTAGTTAAACCCGCAATTGCTGTAGCATTATTATGAAGAGATGTATTAACCATATCCACACTAACAAAATTCAATGTAGTATTTATAGTATTAGTTCCATAATTAGCAGGAAGATTAAAAATTGGATGTGTTATATCCCAAATATAAAGGTCTGGAGGAGTATTAAATGTATCTCCCGCATAATAAAATCCTAAATAATCCCATAAACCATCACCACTACCATAATAATACTGCGATGTGCTTAAAATGAGAAATCCCCCTGATTTCATAAAATCCAGAATATCTCCGAAATAAGATTCAATATTAATGCGTGAATGATCGATTATTGCCAGTTTAAAATCTCCCGTACTAAGGCTTAAATTGAAATATTCAATATCAAACGTTAAATGAAATGGAATATTTAGGTCATTAAGTGCTGTTGCTACTGGTCCCCGATATTCATTATCATTTGGATCAGCGACATTAGGTTGCTCAATATATATTAAAACTTCAGCATTTGTAGCAGTTAGCCAGTTAACCACATTAATGCTATATTGAAGATTATCAGTTAAACCTATTCGAGAATTATCAAATAGATTTATATCAGATGTGAGAATAACACGACCATTCCCATATTCTTCTCCTGCGATACAGATATCAGTTGGAGAATTACCCCATAGAGGATAAGCATTACCTGTATAATTTAATAAACTACAACCAGCCATCGTTAGTGAAGAACATCCCTCTTCAGTAGGATGCTCAAAACTGGTTGTCAGAAAGTTGGTACCAAAATCATATATGAGTGATAAATCAAAAGATGAGAGTAAATAATTCAAATTTTTACTACGATCCCATACTGAAGGTACTAAAGGATTATCTCCTAATGCTAGAAGTCCTCCTCCATTATTTATCCAATTAGTTACACTTGTAACTTCTGAAGCAGTGAAGTTTGTATCAGGCAAGTTTATAATTAATAGATCATAGGGAGCAAGATTACTGGTTGTTAAATTACCAAGAGCAGAAGGATAAAGTTTATCAAATGTATAACTACGATTTACTAAATTATTTCTCATTAGTGTAAATCTATTATCTGGAAAATCAACAAAAGGATTATCCCACAGATCAACTCCGTAACCATTTAGGTGAGAAAGATCGAAAAGAATACGCCCTTTAGGTCGTGGACAAAGCCAATCAACAGCATCTATTATCAAATTGCTCATGTTAGTACCAATTACATTAGTTCTTCCTGGAAGTAGAACTATACGACCACCTTGATCAGTGCGTTCGAGTGCTACAGCAGTTGCCATATTATTATTACCATCGGTGTTTGCTAATTTAGTAACCATACCCCCTACTGATGTTGTTAGTAAATAATCCCAATATAAAAAAGCGTTTGTAAATACGCATGAATATTTATCATTTACTTGGTAATCTTGTGTAGTGGGATGACGAGAAGAAATATTATTAGGTTTTAAAGCTGTATAATCATAATAGGTATGTCGTCCTTCATCGCCTACTGATTCAGACATTAGAATACCATAATAACACAAATATGCTATTGCACTATCGAAACTAAGAAGTGCTCCTCCGCCAAGCCAGAATTCTTTTACATAATCTGTAATGTTGACTTTTGGTAAATTATCCACCATAACAAAAACATCATAATCAGCTGTCATTAATTTATGATTATAGATATCATCACAAGTTAATTCATCAACTTGATATCCAGCACCTTGTAATAATTGCAAGAGACCTGTATAATTATTATTTAAAGAAGGCGTACCAGCTTGGGCATATACTGGTACTGAAATGTTTGGTTCATTATAAATTGCAACTCGAATAGTTCTAGGGATAAATTGAGATGTTTTTGGTTCAGGTTCTTGGTTATCTACGGTATCAAAATTAATCGTAGTTTGAATAGCCGATGGAGTGATAAGGAAGCTTGGTATTATGGCGAAAACCATGAAACAAATCATTAGTATTGATATTAATGTTTTATTTTGTTTATTCATCGAATTTCACTTTTATATTAGATTTTTTATTAAATTTGTAATAGATTAGTAAGTAATACTTCTTTTAACAAGTATTTTTTTTTAACTGACAATAATGTAGATTTTCAAATCGTTATTAGAATCCTTCAGAATAGGATTAAAATTTAATTAATGATAATAACTGTAGAAAATTCATCTTTTTGATTTATCCTCTTTCCAATCATGGTTGTTGATTGCAATAATAGTCTTCTTTCTCTCTTGGTTTCTGTTTTTCCTCGGTGTAAAATTGAAAGGTTTATGAATTTCTAAGTTTATATCTCTTTATTTTTCTTTTTTATTGGTAAATATCCCCTATGAGTTAGATTTTTTTAGAATTTATAAAATCCTTATTAATCTGACAACCTTCAAATTATTTATAAAATATTGGTAATTTCTATACAATTCCAAAATTTATGCCAATCATCAACCTTTCCCATGGAGGAAAGACCAGCCCTAAGGTTATCAGGCTGTTCGCTCGTCACCGAGTTCAAGACATACTTCATTTGTAATGTTTTTTTCATTACTTCGGAAGTCTTGAAGGATGTTATCCCACAGTGCTTGAAAAAATCGTGGAGTTTAGCCCAATTATAGTAGGGACTACTTGGTTTCAAACGGGGCTTTATAGCGTCTCCGACTTGTGCAAGTAACCACTTATAAATGGGGGGAATCAATTCCTTAAATCCCAGACTTTTTCGAGCAATCACGTAACTTGCTAATATGTGAGTAGATAAATTACGTGAGTATGAATATTTATACTTGCCAATTAAAGAGGTATATGCAGGATGTACTTTTCTCACAGCAACACCTCTTTTTAAACATTTTCTTTCTAATAAAGATAATGCGGAAGTTTTAAAATTATTTAACTTTCTATTGCGTTTTCTCCCATATGAGAAATCTTGTTCAAAAGAAAGATCTTCAATCACTATCCCTACTTGTTTATTGATGCAATAATTAACTACTTTATCCATCTTATAACTTATATAATCATTCCTCTTGTTTTTACGATAAGAATGCAAGTTTCTGAACTTAATTTCATGAAAGCTCTTGAAACTACCCGCTTTATTGATATTACAGAGAGAAACAAAATTATAATTCATATCAAGCCCGACAGTTCCATTTTCAAAACCATATTTGAGTTCTTCTTCAGGAATTTCGTAAGATACATGAATGAAATATCGTATCCCTCCTCTAATTAATCTTCTTACCACTTCTACTTGATATAATTCCAAATCGAGTATTTCCTCAAACCATTGTTCTTGCTTGTAATTTACGGTAAAGGGAATGAGAAACCACTTCTTAGTTTTTTCTTTAGAAAAGGTATGAACTTTAAGCGTCATATTTGGGAGAATTTTTAAGTTTAAATTCACTCCTTGCTTCTTTCCCACACAACAAAATGAAGAGTCTCTTCTAATTCTATACTCATCCCTGCTGATTTTACCTAAAATTCGTTCTCGTAATAATTTTTTTGTTCCAAAGACAATTGGTTTAAATCGCAAAGCAAATAAGTTATTCTGAACTGATGATAGATGTGAGTATAGCCCTTTTAAACGTCTATCTTTCTTATTTTTTTCCTTTACTTGTTTAATCTTCTTACTTATTGTAATAATTTGATGTTTCAGGTATTTCTCACGCTTCTCAAACCATGTGTGTTGCTGGGCTAACTTAGTTTCGCAATTTATGAGGATACTATTAACATAAGGATTATTATGGCAGAGTTCCATCAAATGATGTTGAACAAACAGTCGTTTTTCATTCTTAGTGAAATTGGTATGTTTTAACTTAAAATAATGGTTATATCCTATTCGCTTTATTTTATTATAGATAGTGAAGATTTCATGTAATTTCTGCTCTTGTGAAGCCGTCGGATGCAATCGAAATTTTATGGTTTGTTTCATCCAGTAATCTCTCTAATTTTATATATTTAAAGAAAAATTGTTTTTGGATCTTCTTATAAAAATTCTTTTTTTATTTTATTAGCTTTATTTCTTCCCTTTCTTTTTCCATAACGCCGATTCCTAGAAGTTCTGTATCAGTTCCTATTTTTAATAATTGCTCTGAATTCATGAAATCGGGTGAGAAATAATTAAGATTGAAATTTAAAATGAAATACTAAAATTTAAAATATATGAAAGAGAAAGATTTTTGATTTTTATGGAAAATAATAAGTTTTTCTAATATTTCAACGAAAAATTGATACAATAAAATTTAAAACATTTCCAAAATTTCAAAAGAATGTTATTACCGTAATTTATAATAAAATTACGATAAAACTTCAATACGCAATACATAAACGCAAAAACACAAAAAAAGAAATTAATACAATAAAATATTAATAACAAATGAAGAAATTTATACAATAAGAAAAACAAAAGAGGAAATTAAAGATGCCAAGCAAAGAGGAAAATGCCGTATTTGTTGGACGTAGACCAACAATGAACTACGTTATGGCTACTATGATGATCCTTAATAAAGGAGAAGAATGCACAGTTAAAGCCAGAGGTAGAGCAATCTCTCATGCTGTTGATGTTTGTGAGATTTTAAGAAACAGATTCTTAAAAGGTACAGAATATAAAGACATCGTTCTCAGCACTGAGCAACTAGAAGGAGAAAATGGACAAAGCAACAATGTTTCTAGCATTGAAATTGTACTT
>JABXKB010000316.1 GCA_013375485.1 Promethearchaeota archaeon
TGGTCAAATAATCCAAAAGTGATTATTGGAAAAGAAATCGGAAATCAAGCGTTGAAAAACAAGAGTACAACTGAGCAAAGAAAGAACGCTAGGGAAAAATTAGCTAAGAGTGTATTTAATCAAAACTTCTACGAAAAGTAATTTAAATCCTCCTATGAGTATTATCGAGTAATAAAAGTGTCATATAATACATTTACGGCTTTTCTACAATTTTTTCTATCAATAATCGCTGTAAAGTTTAATTCAGAAGATCCTTGAGCAATAGCTAATATATTGATTTTGTTATCTCCTAAAGATGTGAAAACTTTACCAGCAATTCCAGGAGTGTAAAGGATTCCAGCTCCAATAACAGCAACTAAAGAAATATCGTTATCAATCTTTATTTTAAACCATTTCTCTCCAAAAAAATCGGAATTCCTTAATAAGAAACTTACCTTCGTTGAATCTTCATATTCGATACCAAAAGTTATATTGTTTTCTGAGGAACTTTGTGATATAAAGACGATATTAATATTATTATCACCTAAAAGGGAAAACAATTTCGAAGCCGTCCCAGACAATGGAACCATAGTATCACTTTCTAAGGTAACCATTGAAAGTTCTTCTATAGATGTTATAGCTTTAATGGCATCATCGTTCTTAACTATCTCTTTAGTAATGGTAGTAAAATCTTCTGAATTTGGTTCGCTGAAATACCTAACTTCAGAGGGTATTTTTCCTTTTTCATTAACATCAAGACATAAAGGGTGGAGTATTTTCGCTCCGAAAAACGCTAACTCTTTAGCTTCTTTATAAGAGATATTTCTTATAAGTGATGTTTTTTTTGCTACCCTTGGATCTGCATTCAAAAAACCTTTTACATCCTTCCAATATATGATTTTACATAAAAATAGATTGCGTAGAGCATATGCGAGTATAGCCGCCGATAAATCACTTCCGCCCCTTCCTAAAGTGGAAATTTTATTGTCTTTCGTAGATCCATAATATCCACTTACGCAAACTAGATTATTCTTATCTGAATGTAAAAGAGGATACAATTTTTCTTTTACAAGTACCTCTGTTTCCTCAAGCAATGGAAGCGCGCGACCAAAATTATCATTTGTTCTTATTATCTTATCAGAGAAAATATGATTTGATTTATATCCCGTAGTGATTAAATATTTGCTTAAAAGGAAAGTGCTGAGTTTTTCTCCATATGAAACAACCAGGTCATAGATATCAGCACTTGGACGGATTAATCTAATTAGTCGTCCTAGGTGCTTTAACTCTTCAATGTTAGTTTGAAGAAATTCTACTGTTTCGCCATATTCTACCCGATCTTTTTCTAATATATCATCAACGAGCTGAATATGCATATTGTATATTTCTTCAATAAGTTCATCACAGTTATTTTCTTCACTACAAGATTTCTCATAGAATTCTATTAATTTATTTGTCATTCCCTGTATAGCAGAAACAACAATCAATATTTTAGTAGATTTTATATATTTATTAACAATATTTATAACCTGAAGATAAGATTCTCTATTTTGTAAGCAGGAACCCCCAAACTTCATAATTATTAAAGAATTTTTACTATTTTCCAATTTCACCAGAAATCTCAATTGTTAATTAATTAGCTAAGTAAAAAAATGAGTAACTTAAATTAAATATTTAATTAATAGATTTAAAAGAAGAATTTAAAAATTTATAGTTTGATTAGTAAAATTCCCTTCAAAATGAATATCTTTAATTTTATAAAGAATAATTGCTATCTAATTATTCCTATAATATGTTTTATTTTCTGGGCGCTATTATCTTTAATTAAAGATCATTTCTCTCTTGATCCCGCCGATTTTGATGTCTTTTATTATGCGGGAAAATACATTACTACTCAACCATTAAATCTATATAGTGGTCCTGCTGGACAATTCTTTAATCTTCCTATTATCGCTTACTTATTTTCTCCTTTATCTATATTCGATTATAATATAGCAAAATGGATTTATTTTTTTATACTATTATTTCTTGGAGTTATCGCTATTATTGAATTCAATAAAATCCTTATAATAAAAAATACAAATAAAATTATTCGATTTTTATGCCTTATGGCAATGGTAAATGGCCATTTGATTCTACAAGAATACGATTTTTTAAATATAAAAATAATTGTATTACTACTAGTAGTTATATTTTTGAGAAGAGAAGTTGAACTGTCAAGTTTTGGACGAGAGAGAAATAAATATAGTACCTTAATTATTCAATTAATAATTCTAAATTTAATAATCGCTTTTATCCCGCATTTCCTCTATATAGTTCCGATTTATTTACTTTACGGCAATTCATATAAAAAATATTTATGTAAAAGTCAAATTATGAAATATTCCTTATTTTTTATATTATTCTTCGCTATGAATTTCATGTTTTTAATGATTCCTTCACTAATTACAGATTTTCTGTACGGGTTTTCTCATGTTAAAGTATTTGGGTTAAATTTTTATGATATAACTCCAGAAATGATAATGGAAAATAAGTGGTTTACCCCTGTGAATACTCTAGCTATAATATCTTTATTTTTCGAGATTGATACATTAATATTCTCAATTATATCTATTGTGTGTATGGTTTTAATTACATGTTTATTATTTCTAAACCAAAAAATTTCCTTAGAAAAGAAATTTGGTTTTTTAGCTTTAAGTTCTCTTTTTTTAAATATCTACTTTAAACACACTAATTTTCTTTTTACTGTACCTTTAATTTTGATATTATTTGTAGATTATTCTCCTAAGCCATCTAACATCGAAAATTATAGGAAATTGAATAGTTATAAGATATTTATAATGGAAAATTATCTTTTCTTAATTGGAATTATTTTTCTCGCTCTCTTAATTTTTTTACCGCCATTATTTTACATTTACGTGATTATTCCAATTCTAAGATTAATTCCTTTATATCTAATAATTTTCTATTATACGTACATTTATATAATAATATTAATCTGCTTACTATTAATTCTTAGATCAAGAACTAAAATTGAAAGTAATGTGTAAATGCTAAATGGTGAAAAAAAAGATTTTCTTCAGGAGTTTTCAGTGCTTGAAAAATATCGATTGAAAATTTATTACTTCCTTTAATAATTTGATCTTCTTCCATTGTTCTTATACAAAAAAATTGATTATATATCTAATTAATATTATGTTAATAGTTGTTCGACATTTAGTTTGGATTCATTTAATAATTCTTTTTTAATCTTATTTTCCATGTTGTATCCTTCCTTATATACAAGTCTTTTAACTCCTGCATTAATAATTAGTTTTAAGCAACTCATACAAGGAAAGTGTGTGCTATAGAGAGTAGTAATACCTTGTATTGAAGTACCGTGAATCGCTGCTTGAATAATACAATTAATTTCAGCATGGACACCTCGGCACAATTCTGGTTTTTCACCACTTTTTAAATTCTGTCGCACACATGTTAGTGGAGTACAATGTTTAAATCCAGATGGTGAACCGTTGTATCCTGTTGATAGAATATGAGAATCCTTGATTAATACTGCGCCAACTTTTCTTTTTATACAAGTACTTCTTTCTGACACAACTTCTGCTATTTTCATAAAGTAGCCGTCTTTAGATATCCTAAAATCGTTTTCTTGGTTCATTTTTTTTTATATGATTCCTGTAGATTTCCTTATACAAGTTTATTTATATCCATAGAAATAAAATTATTGCAATTGAAGCAATACACCCTAAAATAGAGAAGAAATATGTTAAGAGGTGGTTACCAGTTTGAAAATGAACCCGAGCTATTTTGAAATCAATGTCAACAGTAAAAATTGATTCCTTGGTTGTTAGATGCCCATACAAAATTAAGGGTGTGAGATATCTGATATAAGTTCTTCTCCAAAACAAGACTGAAAACATTACGATTATTGAAAAGAAAGTTATTTCTAATAAATCTGCTTTTTTTATACGAAATATCATATAGCCTATAAATACAGCTCCAAATAATAGAAGTTTAACTATTAAAGGAGGATTATACAGTGCACTTTCTTCTGCACTTGATAACCACCCGATGTAAAGGTCTAAATAGTTAGGGAGATAAAATATTGGGGTAATAAGAAAGATAATTATCGGGATTCCGATATAAATGACGACCTTCTTCACTTCAACCCAGTTTTTATTAAATAAGAATTTGAAAAAGAAGTAGGCAGCGGCAGGTAATGTGAACCATTTAACACTCATCGTTAATCCAGAAAAAAGATAAAATAATGTTTTATCCTCTTTTGGATAATAATATAAAGAGACTAGTAAAAAAATATAAAAAAAGCTATCAGTTATGTGATATCCACAATTAATCGGGCTAAATACGTTGTTTAAAAACAGAAATGGATTAACTAAAAACGTACCTAAAACAAATAATCTATTTTTTACATTAAATTTCTTTAGGATAAAATAAAAAGAAAGCGAAATTAGGAGTTCTAATATAAAAGCATAAAAAACAAATACTTCAAAAACACCAAACGATATAGTTTTAAAAAAGATTAAAAAATACAAAGTTAAAGGAGGATATTCTAACTTAGTTACATCCCAAATCCATTCCCCTGTAAACATCGAGTCTGTAGTATGATAATTAATTAAAATATCTCCCCAAGAAAGACTCGGGTCAAGATGAGTAATATAATAATAAACTAACATAAAAATTCTTATTCCAACACCAATTACTATTAATAAAATTCCTAACTTATAATAATTTTTAATTTTCCATAAACCGTTATTATCCTTTTTAATCATATTTAAGACTCTTTGTTTTTTTTCCGTCGTAGAGATAAATTTATGATAATTTATAAGATGAATTAAATTAAAATTTACTCGAGTATAAAATTATATATTCTAATAATATTTCGAATGTGTAAATGAAAAGTTAGTTAGTTCTCATTTTATTACTATAGAAAAATAGTAGTATTGAAACGAAGAGGATGCCAATACAAATGACTGACATTAAAATAAGTATTCTGGTGCCAGCTTTTAACGAAGAAACAAGAATTCCTAAATTTTTAAAGAAGTTACTAAAATTTGCTGATACTAATTTGGAAAGCTATGAAATAATAGTTATAAATGATGGATCTTTGGACAATACTAAAGAAACCGTCTTAAAGATTATCAAAAATTATAATCAAGCACGATTACTTAGCTATGACGATAATATGGGAAAAGGACATGCCGTTTTACAGGGTGTTTTAAATGCTAAAGGGAGCTTTATTCTTTTTATCGATGCAGATGGTTCAATTAGACCCCCTGAAATACTAAATATGTATCAGATTTTTCAAAAATTTCATTTTGATATAATAGTAGGATCCCGAATCTCAAAATCGTCCAATATTACAGAGTCCCAACCTTTAAGTAGAAGGCTCTTAAGTAAAATATTCAATTTATATTCTAATCTATTGTTTAGAATCAAGATAAATGATTTATTATGTGGATTTAAAGGTTTTTCTCGAGAGGTTGCGAATAAGATTTTTATTGATTTGAAAGCTTATAGATGGGAATTCGATGTTGAGATATTATACCGAGCAAGAAAGAAGGGATTTAAGGTTTTTGAACTTCCAAT
>JABXKB010000317.1 GCA_013375485.1 Promethearchaeota archaeon
CATCTGTAATCCAATTAATTTGATTAATTTCTGGATAGTCAAATGCCTCAGAGATTGGACCATCAACCCCTTTTTTACAATAATTTAAAACATAAGTTTTAAAATCTTTTGGTAGTTTATCTGATATATGTTTGTGACTTTCTTTTTTCCAATTATGTTTATAGTAATGGAATACAGAAACCATTCTATCCCAAGGGTTTCTTACTATAGTATATTTAAAGCGATTTTCAAATTCATCCTTGTATTTTTCCCGACATTCAATTGCAGAATCATGAAAACTTGTTAAAGGCATTCTATTTATTTTATGTTTTGCACATAAAGTTCTAACCGAAGTGCCTCCTGTTTTTGGAATGTGTATACTAAACAATTTCATTTTTTATTCCTACAGAATTGAAAGCATTTATACTAGCCTGATTTGAAGAAAAAATTTGAGCGGTTGCTTCTGGAAAGGTCACTTTTATGTATTCGAGCATAAACTTTCCAATCCCCTGATTTTGAAATTGACAAGGAACCGCTATACGAATATCACCGTTTACTACTCCCACCCAACCCAACAATGTTCTTTCGTCATCTGCAATACATATAAAATAGCTATCTGACCATTTCCTCATAAATTTTTCATGTTCTTCATTAGTAATTGTACTTTGACTAAAGAAAGATTTCTTAAATTTATTTCTTAATTTTAGAACAAAAGGCCAATATTTTTCTTCACATTTTACCATACGCATTTTTTGTAATTTATCCTCCCAGTATTAATTTGCCTCATATAATTTCTTCTGCTACCAATTCCCGGCATAAACGGGTTTAGACTAGATCCAATATCCATGTATGTGTTTTCAGGATATTTACTGTAGAGCCTATGGATCGCCATGTTGCTTAGGCTTGAAGCGGCAAACAAAAATAAATGGTTCTTAATATCGTTATCGCCAATCCACTTTTCCATAATGTCGATCAGTCCATAATCATTTACGATACAATTTTTACCAACTCTAAAATCTTTTACAATATCAAATTCTAGTTCTGCTAGAGAGGCATTTTTATTAACTGTAAATACAATCTTCTTGGTTTTAAAAACGGGAGTCATCTCCTTAATAAAACGAAAGTAGTTTGCGTTTATCATAAGGTTAGACCAACTCAGATGCTCTTGGTCAATATCATCATACCCTTGCTTGATTAGATCTAATTGCCAATCAAAATCTTTCTGCCCAATGCAACATCTACAACTAATTCCTTTGATGTAATTGTGCTGACGATGAACGAAGGAATCAACTAACTTCTGTCTATAAAAATCATGCTGACTAGGATCAAAGTGCTTATGGTCATCCTCCGCATAAGCCATTCTATGGACCTGTCCCTTTACCTTACAATGATCTGCTGCCATGACTATCTCTTGACCTTGCATCATAAATACTTCGCCGTCAGAGAATCTTGCAAATGAAAAGTTTTCACCGTCCATAAGCATATTATTTATAGCTGTGAAATCACCTTCAAAGGTTTTATTAGGAGGCATTGTTAGCGACATAGTAATCTCTTTACAACTTTCATATTTACTGAATAGTCTCTATCAACTCCATGTTCTTTGAAATCATCGACAAGCTCTTTGATTCCTGTCTCAAGTTGAGTTCTATGAATGATTCCTAAATCACGATACATTTTTTCTGAGTCTGTTCTCCAAGATCTTGCATCATTAACATCTTCAACGATTACCTCAGTTCCATACATTTTTTCAAATATTTTAGCATATTCTAAAACTGTCATAGCTTCTTTAGAAATATTATATACCTGATTGAAAGATCTTTCGTCAAATAACATATCCATAATAGCATTACTAATATCTTTTACATGCAATGACGGTCTACTTTGAGTTCCTCCATGAACAACTATTGGCTCATTATTTGCAACTTTATCTGCAAAAATATTTAACATAAGATCAAGTCTTTGTCTTGGAGATCTGCCGTATAGTGTTGCAGGTCTTAATATCGTTATATCATACCCACCTCTTTTCATTAGGTATTGTAGATAATGGTCTATCTCCATTTTAATTACGGCATATTGAGTTATTGGTTCTGGATATGTATCTTCTCTTACTGGTTTTTCCTTTACTCCATATACACTTCCAGAAGAAACTTGTATAAGTCTTTTAATATATAGTCTTTCACAACTTTGAATTACATTCATGACCCCGTTGTAACTAACATCATGTGTAAATTTAGGATCTAAGTCTGAACTAATATCATTTGATATACATGCTAAATTAATTACTGTATCAGAACCTATTAAATGATTATGAAGATTCTCTGAATCTCTTATGTCACATTCTATTAGATGTACTTTACTTGCATCTTTAAATAATTTTAGATAATCTTCTCTGTTTTTCCAAAACCAAAAAGTATCTATTACTCTTACGTCGTATTGTTCTGATAGCATAGGGCATAGTACAGACCCTACATATCCTGCGCCTCCAATTACAGTAATTGTCATTTAATAATACCTTTCAATATATTCAATATTTTCTCACCAGATTTGCCATCACCATATGGACATTCTAAATTATCCTCAATATTATAGTCTTTAAGCATATGGAATAGATCTGTCAATTCTCTTGGTCTTTTACATAGCCAAGAAAATTCTCCAACCCCTTCTTGTCTTTCTGTTTTATTTCTACATACAATGCATGGCTTTCTAAAAAATGCCGATTCTTCTTGAATACCACCGCTATCTGTAATGACTAATCTAGAACTTTTAAGTATTTTTAATAAATAATGGTGAGGAAGAGGATCTACTACTTCTACATGTTTCAAAACATCTTTGTATTTTAAAACATTCGGATTAGGATGTATAGGCAAAACCCATTTAAATTCAGAATATTCTTCTGCTAACAAATCAATAGCTTTAAACCACTTACGGATTTGTTCATGGTTTTCTCTTCTATGTAAAGTACAGAGAATGTGTATCTCTTCGTTTACTGGCTGATTTACAAGATTGTCTAGAGCAGTATTTCCAACTACATATATTTCTGAATTATGATGCTTGCCTTCATTAATTAGATTTTTCATGGCGAATTTAGTTGGACAAAGATGAATGTCTGCCATTCCACTAACTGCCTGCCTGTTAAATTCTTCTGGATATGGTTGTTTGCTATCCCAAGTTCTTAATCCTGCTTCTAGGTGAATTACTGGTATCTGTCTATGAAACGCTGCTAAAGCTACAGCAAAAACAGTTGTTGTATCACCTTGAACCATAACATGGGTAGCACCATACATGTCAGAAGGAATCTGTTTTAGAATTGAGGCAACAATAGAATCAAGTCTCATATCACATATATCTTTTATTTCAAGTGTGATATGTGTAAACTCGCGTGCCACTTCATCTACTAGACTACTATGCTGACCAGTAAATAATAATTTATACGGAATCTTTCCTTCTATGGCTTGCACCACAGGTTTAATTTTAATCCATTCTGGTCTGGTTCCAAAAGCTATTAATAACATTTTTTAATTCTTCTCTTTATTTCTGTGCTACTTATTCCCGTATCTCGATTAAAATATTATTTTTCATAAATAAAATTTGTATAATTGAGTTTTTCTAAAGTTTCTTTATCAATATCTTTTTCAAAATACGGATACAATACATCTGTGTTAATTACAGGAAGATTTACTTCGTCAATAAGTAAATCAATTAATTCATTGCAATTTTCACCAATTATAAGTTTTTCTTTTATACCATATTTTCTTAACAAAAAATCTAAACAATATTGATGTATTAAATTATACGAAGCTAAATGACTTTCATCTTGTCTTTCCCATCCTGTTTTAGACTCACAATCAATTATATTAAAATAATTATGACTTTTATCTTCTAAATAAAAACTTTTATTTATAGCAACATTTTCTGTATTTAAAATACAAGACCTATAAAAATAATCTACTTCTTGAAAACCTATTCCACAAAATCTTTCGTCCCAAATACCAGTTTTTTTTATATGTTCTGCTTTATAGCTATGAAATTCATCTCCACTCCCTTGTTGGATAAATTCATATGTTTCATGAGCTTTAATAGTTTTATATAAATAGTCTTTTTGAAAAAAGCAATCGCCTTGACTAAGCATGACTATATCAGATTTTGGATTATTTAAATCTTCAAAACCCAGCATAAGAGCTTGATTCCAATTTCTAGCAAGATGCCCCGTACTTGTATCTAATCTAAGTATATTATTAAGTCCAATAAAATTATTATTGGGCATGGGTTTAAGATAGCCGTAATTATTTATTACATAAATTTTATAATTGACACCTTCAGGTATTGGTTGTGAATTTATAAAATTTAAAACCTTTTGTAAAATATCTTCATTTTTGTATGTAACAATAAAATGCTTAATAATCATATTCAAATTCATTTAATACAGGGTCTAATTTTTTTCTTAATTTTAAAACCATATCTTTAGTATATGTGGTGAAATCGTCATCCATTTTTTTATTTGGAAACGGCCTACTCTTAAAACTTTCTATTTGTTTCATGTCTATATTTTTAAGCCCCATTATTTCTGCGACCCTTTCCACTTCTTCTTCTAAGTTTTCCCACCTTATTAAGTTTTCTTTTGGTATAAATGTTTTATATTCTCCCCTTTTACATATTTGAAAAAAAGGATTTTGCCCAAATTCAGGCCAATGCCAAACCACTTCATTATCACAATACATATTTATAAAATGTTCAAAATTTTTTATATTATGTATTACATTACAAGAAAACCAACCGAAAGGTTGGTCGTGTCTCCAATATGATCTTAGTTGATCGAAAGGGTTTCTTATTGATGAAAAAACTCTTAGATAATCTAATTCTTTATCATTGTCTTGCTTATGTATACCCAATTTTAAAGCATCTTCATAAAACCCTGTAAGATATGCCCAATCAAAAGTAGAGCTAGGCCAATTTGTATCATTAAATCTTGCGGGGTTCATTGATTCTTGTCTTATGAGGAACTCATTATTTTCAATCGCCTCCTTTGGGGACCACACAGTATTGGTAGCGTATTTAGATGTTTTATGCTTGCATAAGATATGTGTTGCATATAAAGCATGATGACCAAAATTAATAAAATTCGTATCGACTTTTAAGGTATTATTTAATGACCTTCCGGCACACTTTGGAATATGAACAAATCCTACCTTTTCCATAATTATTCTCCTATAATAGAACTTATTGCGTCTTTTTTCTTCTTATTTTGATTGGTAAAATCGTCTGCCAAAAAAAATTGCACATTTCATTCTAAGTTTTTCCCCATATCTTCCAGCCTAAACCAACAAGTCTTTGTACACATTCATTTCTTTCTTTGTAAAATTGCTTATGATTCCTTACAGCAGAACTAGCAACTTCATCAACGCCTAACTCTTGTCCATACAATGAACTCCAAAGGTCTTTATTATCAACGGGGTGCGAAGGAACATACGTTTTAATATTACCATGTATTTGACACATAGCAGAGAAGTGCATATCTTCTCCATTTGCCCACATAGGCTTTTCCATCCACATATATTTAATGTAGTTAGAAGGGAAGAACCAAGCATGGCCCACCAGATCAAC
>JABXKB010000318.1 GCA_013375485.1 Promethearchaeota archaeon
AGGAAATTACCAATAATAATCCAATGAAGCAATTTGGTAATCAAAGCTCCTATTTACTTATTTATAATTGTTCCGCTTTATTGGTATAATGTTTTAAAGTCTCTTGTATCAATAAAAACTAACAATTATTCAACAAGAACTCAAATTTTCTATTTATGTCATATACCAAATCGCATTACCGAGTCATACCTTAAATTTCTGCTCCAAAATGCTGGTTTAGAAATGATATGGATTTTACTCAATGCTTTAGGCAAGATGGGAACAAATGCGAATAATGAATTAAATTTTTGAAAGGTTTAAAGAATGCTAAAGATTATAAGAATCTTAAAAAAAATATGCTACAATAAAATCGGTGTAAAAACCGTATTTTTGTATCTTTTTCCAATGCAAAATTGACCTATTGTCCAGATAGATATATGACAAATTGACTATTTAAATCTTGCTATTAGGGGAAATAATTAAAACTTGAGATTTTTCGACAAAAATATTATGGATTTAAGATTTAATTGGTATAATATAAATATCAGAAATTACATTATTTATAAAATATGAGTGTACCAATAAAGATTAATTTATTCGGAATAGGCACTATTGAAGGTAATATTATTCGCTATATTGCACCTCTTACTGCAGATGCCCTAATTGATAAATTACCTCTTGTTTTAAGAGGTAGATTTAGTTTTGGTTCAAAGAAATATTGGACTTTACCAGGCTTAGAAATATATAAAGGAGCTAATAATAAATCGAAGACAGAAATAGAAAAAGGTGATATTCTATATAATCCTAAAACAGATGAATTAATAATTTCTTTAGAAGATACAGAAATGCCAAATAAAGTAAATAAAATTGGGAAGGTTACTACTAACCTCGAAATATTGTTACAAGCAAGAAATGGATTAAATACAAAAATAGTTAAAAAATAATGGGAAAATGGCAGTTTCGAAGAATTTAACTATTGTTTTTATAATTATTTATTTAATCGTCATTGTTTATATATTCCTTTTTCTTTACATACCCGATTTTCAAAATTTGATTATAACTTCAAGACAAAATCTAATAGTAATCACGCAAGGTTCTAATTATTTTTGGGCACTATTAATTTCTTTTGGAATTTGTTTTTTAGGTTCAGCATCGATCGGATTCCCAGTGCCTTTTCCATTTGTATTATTTTCTCTCTCAAATTCTGTGTATCTTAAATATTCCAATATGGGGTTAGAAATCGCACAAATTTTGCAAACGGGGCCATTCTGGATAGAAATTCTTGCTCTTGCCTTAATAGGGGGTTTGGGTAGTGCTTTAGGAGAATCTACTGGTTATGCTGCCGGTTATGGGGCAAAAAAATTAACAGATGAAAGAAATTCAGAATTATTAAGTAATATAAATGGATTTGGAAAATTAATCTTAAAAAATCAAAAAAGAACACCTTTATATATATTTTTATTTGCTTTAACACCTCTCCCAGATGATATTTTATTTTTACCCCTTGGGATGATTAAATACCCTTTTTGGAAATGCATTATTCCTGGTTGGCTGGGAAAGAATTTTACAACTTTGGTTTATTGTTGTTGGCCAATTTTTGTAGCAATAGGATTTATGGCTCAAGGAATTCAATCTAATGATAAATCAAGCATAATTACTGAAGCAATTTTATTACTAGTAACAATTACTGTTATGTTTTTTATTATGGCATTTAATTGGACCAAATTTCTTGAAAAGAGAAGCCAGAAGAAGCTCAATAAAAAATCAGATTTATAATTGAATGTGAAAATTTACTTACTTGCTCCTGTAATCGAATAAAATAAATGATGATAACAATTATTTGAGAATCTAAAAAGTAAATCAACTATTTATTTTTATCTAAACAATTTTTGCAAACAAACTGAGTTGAAGAGCTTCATATGTAAGGAGAGATGTTAAAATCTTGCTCTAATGAAAGTGGAATGTGAAGATTTTGGGTTAAGTCTCGAAAAACGGGATTATCAACCTATTTACACCAACCCACTCGATTATTATTAATTTTTTTTAGAGGTTTAAAAAATGGATTTAAAAAAATTGTTGGAAGATTTGAGGAAATTAGACAATTACAAGAAGACAATTCGATGGGGGCATTATGGAAAAGAAAAACTTCAAAAAACCCTCGATTTACTAATTAAAGAATTAGATTATATCATAATATTAGATTAGGAGGGATAGAACAAAATGTCAGATGAAAAAAGGTTAATTCTCATTGAAATTGATTAACTCATACCTTTAGAAAAGAATTATAAAAATCAAGAACCTAAAAAACAAATCGACTATTCATCTTTTTTTAAACAATTTTTACAGACAAAAATAGTCTTTCTTTTCTTTTCAGAGTTTTCATCATAATAAATTCGTTTATAAATGAAATTATTACAGATCTCACATATCGCAGGAGTTCTCGTTTCCGAGATCATTAATCCTAAATGTTCAAATTTAGCTTTCATAACTTATGTCATTGATTTGGTTTGAAGCGTAATTTCAATATTAGAAATTATGTCGATTTTTTTATTATTAACCTTATTACTTTTACTATAGTATCCACGTTGTCTATTATTAAAGTAGGGGCGACTTCCTAAAGAAATATTTCCAATTTCTATTCTAGGATACATTCGACTTTTTAAAATTTCAGCTACTTCTACTGCAGTACTGATTTCTTGGCCTTCACCCTTTATCAAAAGTGATTTCCTACCTCCTGAAAATGCAAAAATAGCATCCTTAATTGACTTACCTTTATCATTTCTGTTTCTTATGATAATTGTAGTTTCATTGACCATGAAAATCTCATACGTAATAGAAATTTTATACTTTATTAAAAAGAAGCTCAGTTTGATTCTAAATAATTTATTATCATTATAAAATTTTACTAAAGTTCTTAATTTGATTATATTTTTTTATATTTTTAAAGTTTGATAAATATAAAGTAAAATATTTTTGTTAATTTATGATTAGATTTAATTCTGAACGTTCATTTAATTCATCTAATATCTTACAATATTCAGAACTTCTCTCTTCTAAATATTCAATAACTTTTCTTTCATTGGTGTCTAAATATGAGTAATAAGGGAATATAATTTCGATTCTTTTTGAGAGATCATTTATTAATTTGTCATACCATTCATTTGGTGTTTTTAACATATTTTGTATTTTTTTTTTAAGTTTTTCTTTTCTCTTTTCATATTGTTCTTTTTCGTTTTTTTCACTTAATTTATCTAATTCATCATAAGCAGCTACAATAATATTTTCTACTTTTTCTCTAAATTTTGGAATGCGATACGTTTTTTTAAAAAAGTCAGGATCCCATTCATATAAATACCGTTCATCGAAATCAGCCACTTCTTCATCCTCCGTAATTATAATATCTTTTTTTGGTACAAGGATTAATCCATAATTTCTTTGTAATTGAGCTAAAGCTTTTTTACGAAGTACTTCATCAATGTATTCAATTTCTTTTAACACTTTTTCAATATTTTTATTTACGTCTTTTATTACTTTTTCAGCTTTCTCAACCATTTCCTCTTTTTTAAACTCATATTTCAATTCTATTAAGTTATAAGTAGAGGAAATTCCTAATTCCGGATCTTTTAATCTTAGTCCCGCAATTCCTAAAAAATGTGAATCCGATTTTTTTTCACAATGGTCAAATATTAGTCCCACCGCATACGGATTCGGGATTTGATATCCTAATTGCGTCATACAATCGATTGGGCTATAAAAAAAACCAAATCCTGGATGAGTATGGAACCAACCTATGATAAAATCATTTTTTTCATCTTGAATAGATCTTTCGAAGACAGATGCGTCAATTTGAGCCATATCAACATATTGTTTGTTTTCATATTTTACACCAGCTCTATCTCCAACTACCATTGGAATTGCGTCTTTTACAATAACTTTCGAGTTGTTTTCTATAGATCCTATTAAAATTCCATATACTTCACGCCATTTATCAGAATTTAAATCATCACTAGCATATCGTATCGTATAACCTACAATTCTATTATAAGCTTTAAGAGTTAATAGCACTGGAGTCTTGAATGGATCGATTTTTTTATTTTTTGGCATAAATTTTGAAATTATAACTTTATTATGTTATACTTTAAAAATTTAATATCTTATTCTATATAGAATTTAAACAAAATCTAAATATTTAAATTATATTCAATGAAATTTTCCTTTAAATATGAAAGTACTTACAATAGTAGGTTATCCCGGTTCTGGTAAAACAACTGCTATAGAGGCAATAGAGGATTTAGGAATCATTGTATCAATGGGCGACGTTGTTCGAAATGAAGCTAAAAAGAGGAAATTAGAACCTTCTGGAGCCACTATAGGTAAAATTGCTAAAGAGTTGCGTGAAAAAGGTGGACCTGCCATAATAGCTGAGAAATGTGTAGAATTGATAAAAGAATTGAATGCTGAAATTATTTTTGTTGATGGAGTTAGATCTCTCTTTGAAGTTAACGCATTTAGAAGATTTTGGAAATTTCCAATTATAGCAATTATTGTTGATGAAGAAAAAAGATTTAATCTTCTTTTTGAAAGAGGTCGTAGTGATGATCCTAAGTGTTTAAAAGAATTAAAAGAGAGAGATAAAAGAGAAATCGAATTTGGACTGGATAAAGTTTTGGAAAACGCAGATTACACGATATTGAATAATTCCACAATTGAAGAATTAAAGAAAAAATCAAGAAAATTGGTTATAGATGTTATTAATAACTATTAATATTCATAAGCCTTTTATTTTAAGTAATCAGCAATTATTTTTGCTAGTGAAACTTTACTTGCTTCATTGTCAATTGAGTCTGTACCAATTATTTCGTCAGCTCCAGCTTTTATGATCCTAAATTTAGCTTGCTGTAATAATAATGCGTGAGTTGCTACAGCAAAAATTTTCCTTGCTCCACTCTCTTTTGCAATTTTGATTGCTGCTGCCATAGTCCCTCCTGTAGCAATAATATCATCTGCAATAACAACATCTTTATCTCTAAGGTTTAAAGTACCACTGATTTTGATTTCACCAGTTTTAATATTTCGTTCTTTTTCTAAAAGTTTTACTGGAATATCTTCTCCAAAATGTTTAGCAAAAGCACTAGATCTTTCAATAGCTCCTTTATCAGGAGATACTACAACAATATCTTTGGCTCCCTTTGATTTAACATAATCAGCTAGTAATTTCATAGAATCAATATTAATTACTTTACACAAACATTCTTCCATAATTAAAGGTGCGTGAATATCAACGGCATAGAATTCATCAATACTCAAAGCGTTTATGAACCGGAGAACGACATTACCAAATTGACTTTCTCCTGGGCGGAATGGTTTATCTTGGCGTGCATAAGCTACATAGGGAACAACAACAATAGTCTTTACTGCTCCCATACGTTTAACTGAATCAATCATCATAAAAAGTTCTAGTAATCTAGCATTTTGATCAGCACTAACACTTGGACCTGTTGATTGTACAATTATTACTTCTTTCCCAGAAATTATCGTTTCATCTTCTATATTAATTCTAAGA
>JABXKB010000319.1 GCA_013375485.1 Promethearchaeota archaeon
GCATTCTCAAGAACATAAGGATTTGATCTCCAATTTGGCCATTTCTTACTAAATATTTTACGGAAGGGCTTAGAAACCCAGAAAGGTAAGTGAACACCATTTGTAATATAGTCAATTTCATATTGAGGGAACATTTTTCTCGAGATATCTCCGTGTTTTTTAGCGACTGCATTTCTGTACCTAGAAAGTGCCATACCCAAAAATGTCATATTAAATTCTCCATTATCATCCGCAAGGTTTCTTATTTCCTTTGGCATTCTATTTTCAAACACTTTTTTAACCAAATCTTGCTTAAATCGATCATGACCTGCTGGTACAGGAGTGTGGGTTGTAAAAGCAACTTTTTCCTTAACGTTTTCAATACTTCCCAATTCATTATACAATTCTAATGTAGCAAAAGACCCATGTCCTTCATTAAGATGATAAGTTTCAATGTTATTATAACCCAGTGATTTCAGAAGTTTTACTCCCCCAATTCCTAAAATCACTTCTTGTACTATTCTATTCCAACGACTTGTGCTATCATATAGAGAACCAGTCATTTTTTTCATCCAATCTTCATTACCCTCAATTTCCGTGGTTAAAAGATAAATCGGAAGAACATGGCCAGATTGACCTATTACTCGATAAAGCCATGCGCTTACAAGGACTTCCTTGTTTTCAATTTTTAAAGTAATTGGTTTTTCTACTTTATCAAACTCATAGTAAAAATTCCAAGCAATTTCTTTTTCTTTTTGTTCACCGAATTCATTAAAAAATTGATAAAAATATCCTGAACTATAACATAAACAAATTCCCACCATAGGTATTTCTAAATCTGCAGCTGATCGAACTGTGTCTCCTGATAATACACCTAGACCCCCACTATACGTAGGAATATTTGAATCGACTGCAATCTCCATAGAGATATACGCAATATTAGTGTTTGACTTTAAATCTTCATCGATTTCCATTTTTCTTCACATTTTGAACTTTATTTCGCTACTTTTATAGACATAAAAAATTTTATATATTACTTCTAAAATCCATAGTTTAAAATCTTATCTTAAAAAATTAATAGAATACTACTGTTATTAAAAAATAAAAGTATATGAAAAATATAAATGAAAAATAAAAAGGATTTAATTAATTAATATTACCAATGCTTTACTTTTATCTTTCTTCTTGAATTTCTTCTAAAGATTTTCCTTTTGTTTCATAAGGTTTCAAAAATAATATAAACAGAGGTATTATCATCAGTAAACCAGGTATAACCCAAAACATTACCATATCTGGAAATGCCGCTAACATTACAGAAGCTAATAAAGGTCCAAAAACATATGACAATCTTGAACCTAACGCAGCTATACCCATCCCTGTGGTTCTAATTTCTGTTCGAAACACTTCAGTAAAATAAACCATTATCCAAGTAAATACAATTGCCATAGATAGATAAGCAATCCACATAGCAATAGGAGATCCAGTAATCCCTAATAAAACAAATCCTAGAACTGAACCAGAGCAGCTAACAATAAGAGTTACTTTTCTTGAGACTCTATCCATAATTATACCAGATAGAATTGCACCAAGTAAGATCATAAGTCCAGCAACTAATATAATAGTATCCCATTCTAATTGAGGAAAATATTCAGTTCTTACACTTTCATAGTAGTGTCTTCCCCAAGCATTTCCTACTTTTAATCCAATTGCCCAAATACCATAAACTACGAATGACATCAAAGCGTATGTCCAATCTTTTTTATTAAATGACTTAATTGCAGTTTTAAATTTGAGAAATTCATGTCCTCTTTTCTCTTTTGCATCATTCCATCGTTGGGGTTCTTTCATGAAATATAATAGAACGAGTAATCCTAACATGACAAAAAAGAATATTCCATAACTCCATTGCCAACCTAAAGCAATAGCAATGTCATCTCCTATAATAGCATACAGGGGTATAAGACTTATTAAGGTTGCAATACCACCGTACGTAGCCCTTTTCTTCGCGGGAGCTTCCTCGCTGACTGGAATCTCCCATATATTACTTATAGTACCAGTTATAAGAATAGAATATAGGATATAAAAAATCCAAATATTAGTAGCCAGAAAAGGCATTAAAAACGCTGGAATACCCATTAGAAGTATTAATACGAAAATTCCCTTTTTTCTTCCAAAAGCATCTGTAAACCAAGATAAAAAGAAGACAGCAAAAGTTACTATTCCAAAAATACCTTGCCAGAATGCAAAAAAAACATCAGTTATACCAAAATCTGTTAATATATCAGGAATCACTTGACCTTCCATTAAATTCAAATTGTTATCAAGAAAACCAACTAAGCCCATAAAAATTACAATATACCATTGGTAGTGTTTCGATCTTAGTGTTTTTTCTTCTAATTCTTCATCTTTTTTTTTAATAAATGCGTCTACTTTTGACATATTATTTACTTGGTTGTATTTCTTTTTAAAACTAATTAAAATTTCAAGGAATTATTAGATAGATGTGATTAATCTTTGGTTGAAAAAAAAAAGAATAAAAAAAGAGATTAAAACAAAAATAAAATTTAGATTTTTAGGGGGTTACCACCTTCTTCTAATATTTCTACCTTAATACTAGGGTCTTTTTTCTCTATAAGTTCTTTAAACTTAGTTAAATTCTTGCCCCAATTGTGCATCGGGATTGCGATTTTCGGTTTTACATCGATAATAGAATCAGTAGCTTCATCAAAATCCATTGTGTATGTTCCACCGCATGGCATCATAGCGACCGTTATATTACGACTTGCTAAATCTTTCATTTCAGGTATTCGTTCAGTATCACCTGCATGATATACACTCTTGTCTTCCGTTGTTATTATTATCCCTGCCCATTCATTATGCTTAGGATGGTTTGGCTTTTTGATATTGTATGCGGGAACTAACTCGATAGAAAGATCTTTATAGTCAAAGGAATCTCCTAATTTTAATGGTGTACCATCAAATTTTTGTAAGCTGCTAGCTATACTCTCAGGTCCTATAACAACTGTATCATCTCTCATAAGATTTTGTATACTACCTGAATCAAAATGATCGCTATGAGAATGAGTGGATACGATAATATCTGCTTTCTCCGCTCCTTTTTTAATTTGGTAAGGATCAAGGTAAAGAATTCTTCCGCTAGGTGTTTTAATTTTAAAGGCTGCATGACCAAGCCAATAAATATCCATAGTCATTTTTTTATTTCACCACGTTAAATTATTTCTAAAAAAGAGTTATATTTTATTATTATAATTAGATGGCTTTTATTTATATCTTAAAATTGATAAATTAAAGAGAAAACGAAATAAGGAATTAAAATGAAAACCTTAATCTTCTTCTTCAAATTTCCATTCAGGATTTTCAAGTGAGATTTTTTTGGAAATCTTATGATTATCTTCTTTGGTTAAATCGAGTTCTTTAACTCTTTCATAGAATAATTCATTTCTAAAGTTTGGAATTTCGTTAATAAAACGAGGTTTTGATATGAAATTAGGAGAACATAATCCGGATTTTTTAGATGTTATTTCACTTATCAGTTTTTCATCAAGATTTCTATTATTCTTAAAGAGAGGATGTTTAATTTTCAGAAAATCTTTATTTTTTGGGCTTAGCCCTTTTAATGGTGTGGTAGATTTTAAGATTCGGCAAGTGGGGCAATTTATTTCATCTAAACCGTGGATACACGTCATTTTTCCAATAGTAGTTATTTTTTCAAATTCTAAGTATTTCGAATTAATTTTATCATTTAATTTTTGTTATTATAATTTTTACATACTTTAAAAAAACAGAGTTCTCTAGAGAATTTAATAGTGTTATAATAAAAGATGATTATGTTGCTAAAAGGCGTTTTCTTTGATCTTTACGGTACATTATTGATACCTAAAAACAGTAAGAAAGCATGGAAAAATTGGTTTATAACATTTTATAGACTTATGAGATGGTATGGATTAAAAATATCAAAAAAAGATTTTGCGAATGCCTGCAATGGTTTCTTTACAAGAGTAGAACTTTTAGAAAATGATGAAGATTTAACTATTTATGAAAATAAAATAAGAAAGTTTGCTATTAATTTAAATATAAAACTTGAAAAATTAGAGATTAAAAAAATAGCTAATGAATGTGTTAATGCTTGGCATAAATATATAAAAATTGATCCAGAAACACTTCCATTATTAGAAGCATTAAAAAATAAGAAATCCATAGCCTTAATTACTAATTTTGATCATCCACCGTATATTTACTCAGTTTTATCTAAATATCACCTAACTAAATATTTCGAGTTTATAGCTATTTCTGGAGAAATTCATATTAGAAAACCCGATCCAGAGATTTTCAATATTAGTCTTAAAAAGATCGGATTAATAGCTGATGAAGTTGTATTTATAGGTGATAGCAAAGAAGATATTGAAGGTGCTACTAATGCGGGTATTAAACCAATTTTAATTCAACATCAAAGCTCTAAAAGGATGTTAACTGGAAATGATTATTTTTCAAAAAAAATAGCTAAAAAACTCAATTTGCAAAATTCAAGGATAAAACCCTGGAGGACTATTTCAAATTTAAGAGATTTGTATAAACTACTTTATTTATAAATAATTTCCTAATTGTCAATTATTAAGATATTTGGAAAACAACCAAAAAACTTATTTTTTATAAAATTTTTAAATTTAAAGCAATTAATTTTTATATTTAAAATTATTAATAAAAGTTTGAAATCTCTTTAAAAATAACTTAAAAAGTGAAAAGAATGGCAGAATGGCAAGTAAATGAAGATAAAGCATGGTTTAAAAAATGGTGGCCGAAAGAGACACCCAAAAATTATAACTTTGAGAAAATTTCTTTAGGAGATTTTTTTGAAAGACAGAGAAAGAAATACTCAAATGAAAAAATGATGTGGTTTATTGAATCATGGATGACTTACGAGCAAGCTGGGCAAGCTATAGATTCTTTAGCCACATCACTTCACAAATTAGGAGTGAAAAAAGGAGATGTTGTTGCATTTTTAATGCCAAATTGTTTTCAATACGTAATTGGCTTTTATGCAACAGTAAAATTAGGAGCGATTGCGACTGGTATTAATCCTACTTACAAGCCTTTAGAAGTATTGCATCAAATTAAAATGACTAATTCAAAGGTTTTAATTACCTTGGATGCATTATACGGAGAATTAGCACGCCCAATCATGAACAAGACTAATGTTGAGATCGTTATTTATACAAATATAGTAGATTTAGCTTCAGGTTTATCAGGAATAAAGAAAACATTAGGAAAAATGATTGGTAAAATACCAAAAGGAAAGGTTGATTTTCCAAGTGCTATAAACCTATTAGATCTTCTTGGAGCAGAACCTAATCTTCCAAAAGTAGAATTTGATCCTACTGAACATCCAGCCACATTTATTATGACTGGTGGAACTACGGGAGTTCCTAAAGCAACAGTATTAACACATTTCAACCTAGTTTCTAATGCAATTCAATGTGTTTTATGGGTAGGTGGTGAAGACCCAGGAGTAGGTGATATTGGGGCAATTCCCCTG
>JABXKB010000320.1 GCA_013375485.1 Promethearchaeota archaeon
ATTCCCATCTGTGGATAAATCTTTGTAAGAAGGCGATAAACTCCTGTATATTGATTATTATGGATAATTATATTAGGAATATTTTCAGGATTAGATTGAGGTAGCAATTTTTTTATTTTATTCGGTCGGATACGTTCAACACGTTGTTGTAACACACTTGAACAAGCAAGGTGGACGGCTCCCATTCCAGATGCAACTGAAATTGCACTTTCCCCTCTATGAAGAGTTGCTAATTTGTTATCTAAAGCATAAAGTGTTGGATTTTCAGTTCGTGAATAGTAATAATGATTTTTAAAAAATTGACTTGAAGTAGAATAAGTATAGGATTTTGTAGCATAAATAGGTAATCGAAGGCTATGTGAAGTCTCTGGGTATGGATCTTCCCCTGCACGAATTAGTTGAGTATCAAACTTAAGTTTGTCCCATTCAGCACGATTTTCCTGGTTTATTTCTTGAAAAGTCTTCTTTTTTTCTGACATTTTATTCTCATTATTCACTTAATTTAAAAAAACTCATTATGAATTTTCAATAATTAATCCTTAGATAAACTTTTTTACAAATTTTCAATTCTAGAAACGAGAATTATTATTGTTAAAAAATGATTTAAATATGACTTTAGAAGAAAAAATTAAGGAAACAGTTATAGAATGGGATGAGAGTGGACTAAAAGAAATATGTCGTGTTGCTCTTGAAAGAAATGAAGCTAAAGCTGCGGAATTACTGAAAATTATTGGAAAAATAATGCAATATGTAGGTAAACAATTTGAAGATGAAGAAATTTTTCTTCCAGAATTAGTTGGTTCTGCTAATGTTGTAAAAAACACAATAGATGAAATCTTAGATCCTGCTATTAGGGAGTCTGGTGAGAGTAAAGAGACTCTAGGAAAGATAGTTATAGGAACTGTTGAAGGTGATGTGCATAGTATTGGAAAAGATCTCGTTGGAAGTTTTCTTTTTTCTAATGGGTTTGAAGTGTTTAATTTAGGAGAAGAGGTTCCTGCATCTGAATTTGTAGACAAGGCAGAAGAAATTGGAGCTCACATTATAGGCCTTTCTTCTTTATTAACGATGTCAATGGGTTTTCAACGTGAAGTAATAGATGAACTAAAAAATCGAGGTTTAAGGGATAAATATAAAGTTATCTTAGGAGGCTCCCCGACATCAAATGAATGGGCCGATGAAATTGGGGCCGATGGGTGGGCTGATGATGCTATTGAAGCAGTTGCTCTAGTGAAAAAATTACTAGGTAGAGATAATTAGGGGATGAGAATAAAATGAAATTAAAAAGAATTAAAGTTCTTTCTAACGATGAAATACAAACCATTCATTCTGCTACCATAGAACTTCTATCTAGGGTAGGAATTAAAGTTGATTCACCTTCAGCGCGGACATTATTTAAAGAACATGGGGCAGAAATTAATGATAATGATCTCTTTATTAAAATCCCAGAGTCTCTGATTAAAAAGAAATTAGAACAAGTTCCTGATTCTTTTAAATTGTATGGGCCTGATGGTAAATTCAATTTTGAAGTAAACACTACATCCACTCAGTTTGCTACTATTGGAACACCCGTTAAGATTTATGATCCAAGCAAAAAAAGCGGTGTCCGAAAGACCATATTAACTGATACGATCAAACAGATTAGGATTGTGGATTCATTAAAAAATATAAATTGTTCTCATATAGATGTATGGCCTAATGATGTTAACTATCTTTCACTTCATGCTCATTGTATTTATCAATGGGTTCATAATACCCGTAAGCCTTATGGTCTGGGCTGCCTTGGAAGATTAGCTAGTCAGGATATGATGAATATGGCATCGATTATAGTTGGAAGTGAAAAAGAACTCATTAATAACGCACGTTTTGTAGGTTTCATGAACCCAACGAGTCCATTGCATCTTCCTCAGATAATGACAAACGGTCTTGAAATATTTGCTAAATACAAGCAACCTACAATTATCGCTCCGGAAGCACTCGCAGGTTCAACCGCACCAGTGACACTAGCCGGACTTTTAACACAAATCAATGCTGAAATAATTGGAGGAATAGTTCTCTCACAACTCTTTAGTTCGAGAGCACCAGTATTTTTCGGAACTGTTTCCACAATTACAGATATGAAATCAGGAAATGTTGCATTAGGATCAATTGAAACAGGGCTTATAACCACCGCAATTGCTCAACTAGCTCGATTTTATAACATACCCTCTAGAGGACCTGGTGGTATTACAGATTCAAAAGTACTTGATGTACAATGTGGTTTTGAAAGATTACAAACTTTATTAATTGCAGCTCAAGCTGGAGTAAATTATATCACTTGCGCGGGGACCTATGAAGAAACTTTGGTAGAAGCACTAGAACTCCTTGTAATTGATGATGAGTTAGTTGATATTGTAAAACGCTTAATTGAAGGAATTAATGTAAACGAAGAGACAATAGCATTAGATGTCATAGAAAAAGTTGCTACAAGTCCAAAAAAGGGAGTAAATTATTTAAGTGAAGCTCATACTCGTAAATTTATGCGAAAAGAACTTTATATTCCCATGTTAATTGATAGAAATAGGCGTTCAACCTGGCGTAAAAAGGGTTCAAAAGATATAATTGGAAGAGCAAAAGATAAAGTAGAACAAATTCTTCGGTCATTCAATCCACTAGATGTAGATAAAGATATCGAAAATAAACTCTTAGATTATATCAAAGAAGTTGAAAGTAGAACATTAGAGGATTATAAAAAAGCAGAAGGTATTTCTACCGGGAGTGTATCTCTTCCTGGTGCAGATATAACAGTCAAGGATGAATAAAATTTCTTTATTTTTTCTTATATTTTCTGAAGATTTCTATAAAATTAACTCTTAACATGAGATATACTGTAATTACAGTGAAATAAAGAGTTACTATACTAAATATCCAATTTTCTCCTCCTAAAAACATGCAAATATTGAATAAATTATAAGCGAAAATTAACATTAATCCAAGTTTTCCAAGCCAAATCCATAATATCGTTTTTTTAACATCATATTTTATCAATCCTAACGGTACAGTGATCATATCATCATTTAACGGTGTAAGACCAAAAAGAAATATGAGAAGTGGGGCCAATTTTGGATGATCTATTAAAAATTGTTGATAGTTTTTCAAGGTTTCACTTCTCTCTGTTGAGATTAATTCCGAAGTCCCCCTACCAACTAAATATCCCCCCATTTCTCCAATTAAACACCCCAATGAAGCTATAAATCCAACCAATAGAGGTATAAAAACATTCATTTCTCGAAAAGGTTGAGCACTAAAGCAAACTACAAAAGTATAAGGTGTAGGAACTGGAAGTAGATTTCCAATCATACAGACTAAAAAAGTAATTAATAGACCAGAACCTAAGTCTTGAAATTGGGGATATCTTGATATATTTTCAATAATTTCTCTGTGAGATGCATTTATTAAAAGATCTAATGATAGAACAGTTAAAATTAATATTAAAACAATAAAAATAAAGTTGATCTTTTTAAATCTCAATTTAAAATACAACTCTTTTATGATAATTTAGGTAAAGGATATAAAATTATATAATTAATGATTCAAGAGTATTTTAGGGCATTGAAATTATAAAAAAAACTATACTCAAGATTAAACTAAGAAAAATTACAAGAATAATTAATAAAGCAAGACCTTTTCTCTTTATCTGCCTTTTTCTTAAAGAAGCTCTACGCTGTTGAGAAGGGCTACGTCTAACATGAGACATAATATTCTACTTTAGAAGAAGTGATTTTAAAATCAATTGTTTTTCTTATCATTTTTTTTTAAAAGTTCAGTTAACACAACATTATTAAATGAAAAAAGTATCCTCGGGATATAATTTTCAGCTAAAAATGTACCATCTTCAACCTTTTCTTTTAATGGAAAGAGCTGTTTCTCCTTTATAACTGATCCTAAATAATTTCTATCGTACTCCTTATAGCCAAATATATGATTTTTTACAATAACCATTTTTCTTTCATATCCCTCAGGAACACCAGCTTTTTCTAATAGTAGAAGTATCTTTTCTCTAGATAAAGATTCAAGTAATTCTAAATCCTCTTGAGTTCCTTCATAAGTAGGTCCTGTTTGTGCTTCAGTATACTCAATTTCCTCTTCCATGCCTGCTGCTATTTTAAAACCTAAAGTTTCATTACCCTCATCAACGGCTGCTATTTTAAACCCAATTCCATATCTATCTCTAACACTAGGTGCTAATTTAGCGGCTATGAATTTCATTCGTGTAGTAGTATTACTTCCATGCCAAATCCATACTCTATATCTGGTAGGATCAACAAAAAGTAAAATAAAATCAGTATCTAATAATTCATGTATTTGTACCTCATCTTCTAACTCTAGTTCTTGAAATTCATTTAATTCATCATTATACTGGAATACAATGATTTTCTCTTTATCTAATTCTGGTAAAGTATCATCTGACATAATGGTGGTTAAAATGTGTTCACTATATATTACTATATAATTTTACTAATATATTATTATTTTGACTTTTAAAAATAGATGATTCTTCATTTTAAGACATTATTCTAGAAACTCTAGCAAAGATGTAATAAATAATTCAGATTCATGAGGATATATAGCATGACCACTATTCTCGAAAATGATAAGTCTCGCTCCAGGAATTAACTCAGCTAATATCTCACTATTTTGTGGTGGAACAAGAATGTCATGTTTACCTTGCATAATTAATGTTGGAGTATATATTTTTTTGAGTCTCCTACATATGTTAAAATTAAACATAGCTTTAGCTTGTCGAGCATAACTACTAAATGGAATACGACATTTGAGAATTCTTTGAATTTTATCATTGATATATTCCGGATTATTTTTAATAAAATCTCTAGTAAATACAAGTGGTATAGTAGACTTAGCCAATCTTTCTGGTGTTAAATCTTCAATTGCACCTATTAACAATTTATATACAGCAAGATCTGGAGGAATTGATTTTCTTCCTCCACAAGCTGTGCCCCAAAGGATAAGTTTTTCAACCTTTTGTGGATAATTTAAGACAACTTCCTGAGCAATCATTCCTCCCATCGAAAATCCAAGTACATAAGCACACTCAATATTTAATATATCCATTAACCCAACCGTATCATCAGCCATCATTTTTATAGTAAACTCCCCCTCAGGTATATCAGTTTGACCTGCTCCTCTGTTATCAAATAAGATTACTTTAAATTTTTTTGAAAGCTCATCAATTAAAGATTTATCCCATATCCTGAGACAAAAAGATAATCCCGTTATCATTACAATCGGAAATCCTTCTCCATGAATTTCATAATTCATACTTATATTATTAACAGTAACTTTGGGCAAGGTAGGGCTTCCTTTAATTGAAAAAATTTTAGATTTCTTTAATAGAATTATTATTGAATAAAATAAAAAATCTTCTAATATTTTACAAATGTAATTTGATTAATGCGGGAAGGGAGATTTGAACTCCCGAACTCCTACGAGAATGGGTTCTGAGCCCATCGCCTT
>JABXKB010000321.1 GCA_013375485.1 Promethearchaeota archaeon
ATAGAGCCCGTAGGTGCCGTTGTGTCCAAGATAATAGTATCGGTGAACTGAGAGATCAACTGTGCATTATCCTTTACTTCATAATAGACTGTTTTAGTCCCATCACCAGAAGATAAATCCCAAGTTTTGGTTGCACCTGGAGCTTCCCATGGATCCCATGTACTGCCATCGTTGCTGTATCGCACTTCTAATACACCGGACAAAGCATCCCCATATGTCAATGAAAGTGTTACACTAGTAGAATTTGTCCAGGTATCACCACTATTAATAGAAATAGAGCCCGTAGGTGCCGTTGTGTCCAAGATAATAGTATCGGTGAACTGAGAGATCAACTGTGCATTATCTTTTACTTCATAATAGACTGTTTTAGTCCCATCGCCACTCGATAATACCCAAGCCTTAGTTGTGCCAGCAGCTTCCCATGGATCCCATGTACTGCCATCGTTGCTATATCTCACTTCTAATACACCAGACAAAGCATCTCCATATGTTAATGACAACGTTACACTGGTAGAATTTGTCCAGGTATCACCACTATTAATGATGATGGATCCTGTCGGATCAGTAGTATCTATAACAATATCCTTACTATGGCTGATAGATCCAGCAGTCCCTGGAGTGGGAAGAACTAAATCGGCGTTATATCCTTCTGAATCTTTGATTGTTCCACTATTTAAATCTAATGCACTAGTGGAGATATAGTCTAGATCAGATGAAGTATGTCCGGAAGCAACAGTATAGGTAAATATTAATGTATCCGTTTTATTACCGCTAGTGTAATCTACTGTAGCACCTGCGCCACCTGTCTCTAGAGTAAGCTGTGGTGTTCCTGTAACATAAACTATCTCTGAAAAAGTAATTGTTATATTAATTTCTTCTCCTGTAGTATAGAATCCATCGGCTTTAGTAGAACTCACACTATTTACAGATGGTGTTTTAGCATCAACAATAATATTCCTATTAAAACTAAGAGATCCTGATGCTCCTGGGGCTGGTAGTGTTATATTAGCATTGTTTCCAACAATACCTTTGATAGTTCCACTATTTAAATCCAACGCACCGGTGGAGATATAATCAAGATCGGTAGAATTATGGTCCAAAGCGACTGTATAATTAAATGATAACGTATTAGTTGCACTTCCGCTAGTGTAATCAACTACTGCATCGTTGTCACCTGTCTCCAGAGTAAGTTGCGGTGTTCCTGTTACATATACTACATCTGAAAACACAATTATAATTTCAATTGTCTCCCCAAACCTATACGTGCCATTAGCATTAGTGGATGTTACATTAGTTATCGTTAAAGGAGGTATACAATAATTATTTTCAAATGTATTACCTACACTATTTTCTTCGAGAGCATACTCAGTATTATCAACAAAAGTGTTTTCTGAAATAGTGTTAGAATCACTATCGTTCAAACAGACTCCGTAATAATTTTCCTGCAACATATTCTCTATAATATCGGTATTATTACTTAAATATAAAGAAATTCCACATTGATTATTTGAACAATTATTTCCAATCAATTGTGCATTATCAACGGAATCTAATTTAATTCCTCCATCCATAGAACCTGATCCTGAATTTAAAAGTTTAGAATTTTCTATTTTAAAATAAACGCTCGAATTTCCGATTAAAATACAATTACCATCATTTTCAGCATTTATTTCTAAATCTGAAATAATATATGGGTCATCTAAAGCACCTGAACCGCTACACCATGCTCTCGTAGAACTCCATTTCCAACTGTTATTTCCACTTGCCTGATTTCCATCAATATGAACTTTACCGCCATCATGGAATGGATCTCCATAAATCGGAAGATAATCAACAGGATTAGCAGCACCAGGGATATATGTATAACCATTATCATCAATTCCATCTCCATCTGCGTCCCCTGTTGAGTGATTGTCCCAATAGTTTCCAATAACGGTGTTATTCCAGTTATTGATTCCATGAAATACTATATCATATTCGTCCTGTGCATGATGCGTATTATTAAGAAAATAATTTTTATAAATATCGTTTCCATTAGACCATTTAATAAACATTCCTTCTACCGCATTAAAACTTACGAGGTTTTCCGTGATGATGTTATTGTCACTAAAATATAAAAAGATTCCTTTATTCTCGTTATAACTTAAATTGTTCTTGATGATAGTGTTATATATACATCTCGGTGCAAATAGGCCTGATGTGGAAATATCCAGTCCATAAATTGAATTGTTATTCATGGAATTGTCTGAAATCGTATTATAACTAGAGTTATAATATAATTGTATTCCGTAATAACTATTATTATATAACGAGTTTTCAGCTATTGTGTTATAGCTACTTTCAAACAGGTATATTCCAACTGTGTTGTTTAAACAATAGCTATTTATTATTTTTCCATTAGTAACTTCTAATAATTTTATTCCCGAATCCGTTGCTGCTGTACCTCTTGAATTGTAGAATGTACAATTTCTAATGATAAAATATTCATTAGACTCGTAAATCCCTATACATTGATTTGAACCTACTCCATTTATAATGATATCTTCAATAATATAAGGTTCGCTCTCGGTGCCACTTCCAGTACACCATGATTGTGCTTGAGCCCAAGTCCAATTGTGTGCACCAACACCTGTCGCACTTCCATTAATTTCAATTGGATTTTCGTATCCCGAAACCTTTAGATGACCTATATTATTCTCATCGTCATTTTGTATGATATCTCTATTTATTATTTTAACATCATTAAAAATATTGTTAAGACTGTTATCAGTTTCTATAAAAGCAGCTATAATAAATAATGAAATGCCAAGAAATGATAGAATTAGAATTTTTTTTTTACGATTATTATTCATGTGTTTTTTTTCAACCCTCTTATTAATAGATTAATATTAATTTTAATCTGTTAGATTATTATTTAAATCTTTACTTTCTTGATAGGGATTAATCAGCTTTTTAGATTAATCTAAAGTAAATCCGTAATAATTTTTACATTCAATAATAAAAATTAGTGTGTTAACATATCATATGAAATAGGGATTGTGAAAACAAATTAATATAGAGGAGTTCAAAAACTACTTATAAATTTTATTTAAACTAAATGAATGAATTTAATATTAAGATTTTATTTTAGAAAAAGTAAAAATGGCAAGATAACTTGCCATTGTAGCAGTTATTAGAACTGTTACTTTTAAACTGGCGATGTAACTCTTATCGAGAGTTGGGGATCTATTTCTGGGACATAGTTTTATGTGCCAGTATTACTAGGAATTCTTGCTCCGGTAAGAAGCAACCTGTCCATGTGGTCATGAAACGCAAGTCAACCCTTTTATCTAATTCTTTATCAGGTATAACACAGAACCAGTCTCCAATTATAGTGGGGACGTGGTTACTTTCTAGCACGATTGGATGTTCTGGATCAATCAATTCGAATCCAAGAACGTATTCCATATAAGGATGTTGGAAGAATGAATCTACTTTGATGATTCTAATATATTGATCAGGAAGGTCTTTTTGTTCTATAACCATAAGGCCATCTTGGAACTCATAACCACCATATGATTCGACCAATACTTTCCATTGGTTTAAATAGTCTTGATCAATGCATAGTGGTAAGGGTTCTGTTGGGAGTACTTCTCTAGTAATTTCTAGGGTACCTGCTTCGGTATCAAGATCACAGACAGCTCCACATTCTAGTACTGGCACGTCACTCAACCCAGAAATTACAGCATCCGAAAATTCTTCTTCAGTAGTTTCCGAAGAAGATCTTATTTCTTCCGACAGGTCCTCAGAACTCGTTGGTTCTGAAGAGCTCTCGTCTGAAAATTTATTTTCCGGAACGAATGGTATCTTAATATTCTCTTGTTGAATACCATTCTGCTCAGGCTCCCAAACTCCCAAAATAATGAGTCCAACTGAAAACGCTAAAGTAATGATAATAATCCCTGTAACAGCTTTAGAATAACTACCGTTGGTCTCTATATCGAGACTATGTTTGATGTTAGGATACATCACCAATTAATACTAGACCTAAATTAGTATATAAAGTTTATGGTAGCAGAATGTATACACAGAGCGATTTAGATTTTATAACAAAATATTCGTTTTGGTACAAAATTATTAAAAATTTTTTTTCTATCAGGGTATCAAAATTGATCAATCATATATTAATTATTATGAATATAATGAAAGATCAAATTCAGAGCCGAATTTTGAGGAACTTATGTCTTTTCCTGAGCAATACTCCTCTAATAATATATGACTGAATACGTAACAGTAAAAAACTTTTTGAATTCCTTTAAACAAAGTATCTTTAGGTATAAATTCATCCCTATCGGGATACATTTGCTCGTGTATTTCAAATGTAAAATTTTGGGGGTCTATTCTAAAATAAACTTGCTTAATTAGAAAATATTTTCTTATATCGTTAAAAAATTGAAAGGTTTTATTGCCCTTAAGTGAACTTAACGGTTTAGTATATTTTTCTGATATTTGGGTTCGAATTGTTATATATACACAATTTTTATTCTTTGGTTTATAGATACTCATATTCTGGCTTTTTGGTCCTGGAGGAAAAGAAATTACAAATCCAAACTCAAAGTCAGAACTCTGCAATTTTTCTTTTAAGATTTCCTCTTCTGATAAATATTCTCGAATTAGGTTTTCAAGATTGAGCTCTCTATTCGACATCTTTAATTATTAAATTAAAACTTGGATAAAAATCTTCTGTATATTTTAGATTTTTTTTAAAGTCTTAAAGGTTTTGTTTTATTTTTTCAATTTTCCCTCTTAAACACATTATTGTACTTAAATAACAATTTCTTTATTTAGGTTTTAATTCAATAATTTTAAAAATTAAAGTGAAAATTCTATTGAAATGTTTAGGTCAGTTTATGAAATGAATTACTGAAAAGCCATTTCTTCAGAAATGATTTGATCAAGTTTAATAAAAAGAATTGAATAATGTACCATACCGAAATTAGATGTTTTTATATGAATTAATTATGACATTAGATATTCAGTTGGTTAATGGGATTGGAAAAAAAACTGCAGAAAGAATGAAACAGAAAGGGATAGACTCAATAGAAAGATTAGCGTCATCGAACGTTGAAGATTTATTAAAAATTAGTGGCATTGGGAACACTACGGCAAGAAGATATATTAATACTGCCCAAAACTATCTTGAAAACATTAAAGGAAAAGAAAGACGAGCAAATATTATTAAAGAAGAGATAAGACCGGTCTCAACTAGCTCAGAAGAGATTACTTATGTTCCTAAAACCTCTTTATTAGAAGAGATTTTTCTTCTAAAAGAAGAATTAGTTTTAGAAGAGAAATCATCATCTAATTCAAAAGAGATATTAGACGTTTCAAGACTCTCTGAGAAGAGTCTTGATATTGTTCAAGAATATCATGATAATATAAAAGTAGGGGAAAGAGAGAAAAATACCATTAAAAAAGAGAGTAATAAAATCCCTCTTAATTTAGAAGAGTTTTTGGGCGAACCGGAG
>JABXKB010000032.1 GCA_013375485.1 Promethearchaeota archaeon
GAATAGGTACGGCATCTTGTAAATGAGTCCTCCCTACTTTAATAATATCTTTAAATTCCTTTATTTTATTATCCAAGTATTCTATCAACTTTTCTAATATGGGAAAAAGTTTCTGAATCATATGTAAAGCTGATATATGCATTGTAGTTGGGATTACATCATTAGAAGATTGACCTTTATTTACATGATCATTAGGGTGTACTGGGTGTTTTTTACCCTTTGGATGTCCTAAAATTTCATTTGCACGGTTAGCTAATACTTCATTCATATTCATATTTGTTTGAGTTCCTGACCCTGTTTGAAAGATATCAATAGGAAATTGATCAAGATGTTTGTTTTCTTTTAAAATTTCATCTATCGCTTGAAGTACAGCATTCCCATTATCTTTATTAATTAAAAGCAATTCCATATTAGTTAATAAACACGCCTTTTTAAGCTGAGCTAATGAAGTGATAAATATTTGAGGGAATATCTTTCCACTTATTTGAAAATTCTTAATTGCTCTTTGAGTATTAATACCCCAATATACATTACTAGGAACTTCCATCTCACCTAAAACGTCTTTTTCAATTCGAAAACTCAAATCTGCTCACGATTTAAAATCCTTTTTAATATTTTAATTAGAACAAATATATAAAAAAAGTTTATACTATTTTTTATAAAAATTATTTTGAATTAAAGCTCGAAAATTATTTATAATGATTTTCGTGTCTCGTTTTAGATGTTCAGTTTGTAATTTTATTTATGAGGAGGAGAAAGAGGGTAAAAATTTTACAGATTTACCCAATTCCTGGACATGCTCTGTGTGTGGTGCTCTAAAAACTGCTTTTCTTCTTGAAGGCTTCAGTAAAGGCGATGAAGGTATTGAGAAAAATGTTACAGAAAGGATTTCTAATAAAAAGTTGATTAGAAAAAAATGAAATTTTAAACTATTAATCAATTTATTAATTTTGTTTCCATATAAATCCAATAAGGTTGGAGTCCTGGTGGAACTTCAGTTTCTGGATATTTTTCTCTCTCTTGAAACCCTGCTGATCGATAAACATGTTGTGCAACAGTCATAAATAACCCAGTATCAAGTAGGATTCTTGAACATCCGAATTCCTTCCCCTTGTTTAAAAGCTGTTCTAGTAGTGCTTTTCCAAAACCTTTTCCTCGAAAATCTGGCTTGATATACATTCTTTTTACTTCCCCTGTATTAAACTTCAGTTTTCTAAAAGCACCCATCCCAACTATCTTATTTTTTATTTTTAGTATATAGAAAACTCCTTCGGGTGGTTTATAGGATGTAAGTTCTTCAACACTATTTTTTGCATAATCTCGAATTAGTTGCCCAATTAGTGAATTCAAATCTATATCGTAGTGCTTCTTAACTTCATTGGCAATCCATGACAAGTATTCATCATTTAAATCTATTAAAAGGGATTTATGAATTTTTAAATCTATAGGAATATACTCAATCATATGTAATCATCTTTTTTTTTATTAACTAAGTTATAATAAAAAATAAGAAAAAGAAATTAATGATTAGTTAATTATTTATCCATCCATTCATATCTTAGATTTTTAATTGCTGTTCCTGGCATAACTCCTTTAGGACACACTCGATTGCAAACGAAATATTTTTCACATGCGGGAACTGCATCTTCTCTAGCGATATGTGATACAATAATCTTTTGTTTTTCTTTTGATATTCTTGAATCACTTATGAATCTCTCTGCTTTTGCTAATTGAGCAGGTCCTAAATAATTAGGATTTTTGTTACTGACAGGACATGCCCAACATAATCCACATAAAATGCAATATACTAATTGCTCAATTTTTTTCATTTGTGATTGTGATTGCGTTGATTCAGGAGCTGTATCATTCCATTCTCTACTGAAAAAAGGTTCGATCTCCTTATAAAAACTCCAAAAAGGTTTCATATCAACAACTAAATCTTTTAAAATTGTCATATTTGGTAAAGGCTCTATAAGAATTTCAGTCTCTTGATTCCAATCTGGATGATCTCCAAATTTTAACTCAGGTAAATTAATAGGTTTTTTGGCTGTTTTGATAGTCGAGATTTGAATTCTACAAGCTAGTAATGGAACCTTATCAATAGTCATTCCACAGGAACCACAGATTGCTCCTCTGCAGGCATATCGAAAAGCTAATGAAGAATCAAAGTAGTCTTGTATATAGAAAAGAGCGTCTAATATACTCATACCCTTTGGCACTGGAACTTCAAATCTATCATAATGGATGTCTCCATTACCAGAATTTCTATAAATCAAAAATTTTTGTATTTCAACCATTAGTATTTCCTCTCCTTCACCTCAAATATTCCTAATTTTACTGGTTTTGTTCTAATCTCTAATCCATTTTTTCCCCTATAAATCATCGTATGTACAAGGTAATCATTATCATTTCGACTAGGATAATCTGTGCGAAAATGAGCGCCTCTACTCTCTTTTCTCCATAATGAAGCGTAGGCAGTTGCTTCTGCAATATCTATCATATTTCTAAGTTCGAGAGTACGAATCAATCCATAATTAAATCTTCTATCTTCAGTTGAAACTTGTGTATTTAAGAATTCTTTTTGTAAACTTTGAAGAGTTGTATTCGATTTTTTAAGATCCTTATCAGTTCTATAGACTCCTACATTCTTATTCAGAGTCGCTCCCATTTCATTTCTAATCTCTACTGATTTTTTACCAGCATTTTCATTCCAGCTCTTAAATAATCTTTCGATATTATTGATCGCTTTTTCTTCAGCAGCCTGAACATCGCTTGATGAGGGTTTATTAGGTAATCCTTTTTCAATTAATTTTCTTCCTATATATCTCCCAAATACAGCAGTCTCTAGTAAAGAATTTCCTCCTAATCGATTTGCACCGTGAACAGATAAACAAGAACACTCTCCTATTGTATATAGCCCAGGTAAATCTGTTTCTCCATAATCCCCATCGAACTTAGTACCAATTCCGCCCATAGAATAATGTTGACCAGGTTGTACAGGAATTGGTTTTTCAATTGGATCAACACCCGCAAAATAAATACTAATCTCTCTAATACCTGGTAACCTTTCCTTAATTTTTTCAGCTCCTAAATGTGTGAGATCTAAATGCACATAGGCATCTTCAAACCCTCTTCCTTCAATAACTTCTGTTTCAATTGCTCTTGCAACAATATCCCGAGGCGCAAGTTCCATAGCCTTTGGTGCAGTTTTTTCCATGAAACGTTCACCATTCTTATTGAATAAATAACCGCCTTCACCTCGCGCACCCTCTGTTATAAGTATATTTGTCCCATATAACGTGGTTGGATGAAACTGTACAAACTCAACATCCTGCATGGGAACACCTGCTCGAAATGCCGCTCCTACACCATCCCCAGTGTTAATAACTGCATTTGTAGAATATTCGAAAATACGTCCAAAACCACCAGTAGCTAATATTATATAAGGAGATCTAAATGATACAAGTTCTCCTTTAGCGATATCAAGAGTTATTAACCCTGCAATTTTACCTTCCGTTATGAAAAGATCAACTAAAAAATATTCATCAAAGAAAGTAACTCCATTACGAACAGACTGTTCATTTAATGTGTGAAGTAAAGCATGACCAGTTCTATCCCCTGCGTAACATGTCCGTGGAAATCCAGCACCACCAAAAGGACGTTGGGCGATTAAACCCGATTTTAATCGCGAGAATGGAGCACCCATACTTTCAAATTCTACAACAATCTTGGGTGCTTCCTTACACATAAACATTACAACATCCTGATCTGCGAGATAATCAGAGCCTTTTACTGTATCAAATGCATGTCCTTTTGGAGTATCTTCCTTTCCTTCATCCAAATTGCCCAAAGCTGCATTAATTCCCCCTTGAGCCGCTCCTGAGTGAGATCTCACTGGATATACTTTACTAATTACGGCGATATTCCATTTTTTGGAAAACTCCAAACCAGCTCTTAAACCACTAAGACCTGCTCCAATGATCAAAACATCAAATTCTTCCACTCTCATTTTAACAACTCCTCATTATTTTTTTATTAGATATTAGTATTTATCTTATTATCGAAATGTATTTAATAATTCATCTAATTTGCTTTTATCCAAACCTCTTTGATATAAGGGTCGTTTATCATTATCATAAATTCGGATATTTTTTTCATAAGTATTCCGATTAAGATTAATATATAATACTCCCAAAGCAAATTTGTTTGTATCTAAAGCTAACTTCATTGCAGCTTCTTGATCATAAGAATTGTGTGAATTATCTATGTAGTAGCTATTTGTCTTATACCATTGGAATGTATTTACCCTATTAAAAGTCACACATGGGCAAAGTAAATCTATGAAAGCATACCCTTTATGGTTAATTGCTTTTTTCAAAATTTCTTTAGTTGTTTCAATATCCCCAACAAAAGCTCTTGCTACAAATGAAGCATTTAAAGCAATAGCAACTGCTATAGCATTAAAGGGCTCATTGATAACTCCAAAAACTTGAACTTTTGTTTTAAATCCCAATTGGCTAGTTGGAGATGCTTGACCTTTTGTTAGACCATAAACCATATTGTTATGCACAATATTCACAATGTCTGGATTGTACCGAATCGTATGTAAAAAATGATTTCCTCCTTCACTATAAGTGCACCCATCACCACTAACGGCAATTACAAGGAGCTCGGGATTAGCCGCTTTTATCCCAAGAGCCGCTGACAAATACCTACCATGAAGACCGTTATAACTTTGTGATTTCATAAAATGAGGAAATTTACCGGCCTGCCCGATTCCTGAAACTAATACAAAATCCTTAGGTTTGATACCTAATTCCGTTAAAGATTCCTTCATAACTCTCATAGCGCTGAAATTTCCACATCCCGGGCACCAATGAATTTCTATATCTTCCAAATCATATTCAGTTTTAGAAATTTTAACCACCCTCAATTATTATTTTTAATTTACTTACAATTTCTTCGACTGAAAGTACATAACCACTATATTTTAATATTCGATAATTCATATTGATGTGAGTTTCATTTTCTAACAATTTAGCAAATTGTCCAGTTGGATTTTGTTCAATAGAAATTTTAATTTCTGCCTTGATAAGATAATTTAATACATTCTCATGAATTGGATAAATTTGTTTGAAAAAAAGAAATCCTACATCACTTCTATCTAAAATCTCTAGAGCTTCTTTTATTAAATAATAATTACTACCCCAACTTACAATTAAATATTTAAAATCCTCGTTTCCAATGAATTCTGGAGGGATTGTGTCTTTTTTTATTAGTTCAAGTTTTTTGAACCGTTTTTCTACGGTTTTATTCCTCAAATTTGGATCTTCTGTAATTACGCCATATTCATCGTGGGAATGACTATCAGCATCAACAAGTCCATCACCATAACCAGGGATACCACGAGGAGATATTCCGTTTTCAGTAAACCTATATCTTTCATAATCTATATCTGTTTTTATAATATGTTTTTCAATTTCTAAAGAATCATGATTTAATGAATGAATATTATAATAAGAGTCAACGAGATATTGATCAGTTAGAATAAATACAGGTACGTGAAATTTTTGAGTCAAGTTGAAAGCTTTTTGGGTTAATTTAAAAGCATCTTCGATTGACCCTGGAGAAAATATTATTCTAGGGAACCAACCTGCTCCTGCATGCAAGACTAGTTCAATATCTTCTTGACATGTCCTTGTGGGCATACCTGTTGCTGGACCTGGACGTTGTCCAACCACAATCACTATAGGTAACTCTGTCATGCCCGCTAGGCTTACACCTTCAGTCATTAAAGAAAACCCCCCTCCCGAAGTTGATACAAAAGACCGTGCACCTGCATAGGATGCTCCTAAAGTTTTATTAATTACACTAATCTCATCTTCAGATTGATCTACAATTATATCAAAATCTAAGGCATGTTGAGCTAGAAATGTACCTATTCCCGTAGAAGGTGCCATAGGATAGAAACATGCAAAATTACATCCTCCCGCAATAGCACCTAATCCAATAGCTTCAGTTCCAGTTAATATATAATCATCTTTTACTACAGGATTCTTCTGTATCTCTATTTTTTGATTAATTTTGTTTGATGATATCAAATCTTCAACAATCTCATATCCTTTATCTGCTGCTTTAATATTATTGTCTACGATTTGTTGTCCTTTTATTTTAAAATTCTCATTGATTAAATTGCGAAGTATTGATTTCTCTACTTTTAACATGCATAAAATAACTCCGAGAGCTATCATATTAGCATATATCTTTCCACCTACCTCACTTGACAATTCTAAGAAGGAAATCTCTACTTTTTTACATTCTAAGCCAGGTAAAATATTGATATATTCTTTTTCGCCTAGAATTAGTGTACTTGGTTTTATTCTCTCTTTAAGATGAGGAACTGCTTCCTCATTTAATGGAATTAAAATATCAATGCGATCCACATATGCGCGTACTGGTTTAGATGAGACTCTAAGAGTAGTAGAATTAACACCCCCTCGAACTCTTGACATATATTCTCGTGTTGCAAATACATAATAGCCAGATCTCTTTAGAGTTCTTGTTAATAGTCCTTCGACAGTTTGAATGCCTTGTCCTGCTGCACCACACAAAATGATTGAAATATCATCAATGTTATTAATATTATCCATAATAAACCTTAATTTGAATTAAATTATTTAAAATATTAAATTGAAGCTAAAAACTTCAGAATTATATGAAGCTTATATTAGTTTGGGAAGTTTTGTATTAAAAAGCCTTTTTTTATAGAATATAAATAACTTTGAAATATTGAGAAATAAATCAATATATAATGGTGTTAAATTAATAATACCCTATTTCAAACTGTCAATATATTTAGTTTCTATTGTATAAAATCAAATAATATATATTATTTCTAGTTAATTTTCTTATTAAAATTGGAAATAGAAAATAAGAAAAAATTAATACCAAGGTTTTAGTAATGAATGAGGAATCAGAAGATTATGATAAAAAGATTTTAGAAGATCCTACTTGTTATAAATGTGATTGTAGAAATCATTGTTCAATAGGAAAACCAAGTAGAGAATTAGAAAATTGCCCTATCAAAACAAGTCCTGATATTCAAAAAAAAGCAATTGAGTTATATGAAACGGATGATTTCATAATAAAATCTAACTTTGCTGCTACTATTGCGAAGAACCAAGGAAGTTTGCCTCGCTTAAGAGATACTATAGAATATGCGAAAGGGATGGGCTTTATAAAGCTAGGGATTGCTTCTTGTGCTGCTTTACAGACAGAGACTAGAAAAACAGCAGAAATCCTCCATCATTATGGTTTTGAAGTTAGTTCGGTATGTTGCCCAACAGGAGTTAATAAAAACCTTAATGTAGAGATACCAGAAGAATTTATACAATATTCTAAAATGGGATACTGTTTTGATTCTGTATCATGTAACCCTGTAGCTCAAGCTTTATTACTAAATAAAGCCAAAACAGATATGAATATAATAATTGGGTTATGTGTTGGTCATGATGTCACTTTCACACATCTTTCGGAAGCTCCAGTTATCACGTTAATAGCTAAAGATAGGTTAATTCGACATAATCCATCAGAAACATTGAATATCTTTTACAAAGAATTGAGATAAAAAGTATTAATTCATATAGCAGTAATCCATAAAAGGGTAGTACTAACTTTATAAAAACTGAAATACAAATATTCATTTATTATTTCAGCATTTTATTAATATTTTAAATATTAAAAATTCTATATTTAAATAAGCTTGATATTCAGTATGATTTATTCAGATAACGATTGGAAAGATGTCATTCCTCATATTCCTCCTGGATATGATAAAAACAAATATAATGTTTTATTTGACCAACATTCACACACCATATTCAGTGATGGTGCACTAACAATCAAGCAAAATGTCGAGTGGCATATTGCAATGGGGTATAATGCGTTAGCTATAACTGATCATAATAACATGCGTCATTTAGAAAAGATAGATAAAGTAAGAGAGGAATACGCAAAGAAAGATATCATAATTTTAAGTGGAATTGAATGGACTACTAGAAGAATTCATTTAAATTTTCTTGGTGTATCAAATTGGGACGTAAAGATCTCTAAAGCAAAAGATGATAATATTATTGAAGCGATTAATAAAGCCCATGATCAAGGATGTATCGTTGTCTGTAATCATATTCCATGGAGTTTATATGAACATAATATGAAAACTCATCCATCTCGCGAGACATTATTGGATTGGGGGATTGATTATATAGAAATTATTAATGATGATTCTAAACCTGAAAATGTTTATGATCATGAGTCTTATGATTTTTGTATTAAACATAATAGCCAGATAGGTATGATCACAGGAACAGACATGCATACTCCGGATGGTTTATCAAGTGGAGGAGTGCATGGATGGACTTGTATGAATATCAATGAATTAACAGAAGAAGCGTTAATGGAAGAATTAAGAAAGAAACGTACAAATATTATGTATTCTAAAATACCATATTTAGATCCAGGGATTCATAAAAAAAAAATCCTGAGAGATTAATTATTAAATAGGAAATTAATAATATCCTAATTTTTCTGTTATTGCTTTAGCAATACTAAGATTTCTAATAGCTAAATCTAATGGGTCCCATGGAATTTCACATCCTGCAGCGTATTGATACAATCCATTAGGCTTTCCATCTTCAATTGTTTTTGTTACTTCTTCAATTACTCTTAAGATTGAATATTCTGGACTTCCTAAGATTTGTGTATTGGTATTTCCTCGTATACAGTTATTATTACCAATTTTTTCTTTGGCTAGCTTCAGATTTACTTGATAATCCAAATCTAAAATCGCAGCTTTGGTACTTGATACCAATTTTAGCATATCTCTTCCTTCTTTATCGACCACAGAATTATCACCACAAATATGATATAGTACAGGCACATTTTTTTGAATATAATTAAATAATTCCTTTGTAGCATCTAAACAACATTTTTCATATCTCATAGGTCCAATTTGAGAAATAGCAGAATCCCCCGCCCCAATAATATCTGCTCCAGCTTCAATCTGCAATTTTGCAAATTCTTTTTGTATAGGTAGTATTCTGTTTGTTAAATTTCTTATAATATCGACCCATTCAGTATTTCTACATTGTAAAAGGATATTAACTAAACCAAATAAACAACATATTTCAGCAAAGGGCGCTTCAATCCAACCGACTATACATTGTTTTCCACTAATTCTCTCTGAGAATTTCTTAACAGCATTAACTCTGTTCATAATTCTCTGATTTTCAAGTAAGTTAGGAGGCTCTATTGATTCAAATTCTTCAATCTTAATATGAGTTTTAGCGATGGGTGTATGACTTTCCCAATCAATCTCAACTCCCCAGGTATTTGCTTCTCTGTAAGCATCGGTGGATACATTCACATGATCGATACCAAAAAATTCAGCACATTTGATTTGTGCATCAACAAGAACTTCCGGTTTTTGACAGTATTGATGATTATAATCTACATTGGCTAACGATGCTGCCATGTGCATTATAAAAGGATTAAATGGTATTTTTTCTGGAATACCATTAATTGCTGATAATGTTAACTCCCGTGAATTCATAATTTTGTGATTTTTACAGATATATAATAATGCATCTAATACTAAGCTATATTATTTAATTAATATACTTGATTGAATTCTTTTTCTATTAGTTATAAACCCATTTCTTTTAATTGCTGCATTATTTCTTGTTTTTTTACGCCTTTCAAATCAAACCACTTATAAAAGATGATGGCTCCTACTAAGCAAAATAGAAAGGGAAAAACACCTTGAATTAGTCGTAAACCTAATAATGCATCCTTACTATGTACTGGATTATTTGGATTATAGAACGTAACTGCGTGAATAATTGCTACGATGAAACTTTGAATTAATAAAGAAATGCGAATGAAAACGTTTCTAAAACCTACTAATGTAGCTTCATAATGCTTTTTAGTCTTCACTGTAATCTCATCATAACAATCAGCTAATACAGGGGATAACATAATTGTAAACATAGCAGCTGATATTCCTGTCAAAAAGTTAACTATATAGAATCCAAATATATTTGAAATAAAAAAATATAAAAATAAACTAAATCCAAAAGATAATAAACCAATTGTGTATAAACGAGAATGTCCAATTTTTTTCGCAACGTAAATCCAAATAGGCATTGTTATTATGGAAGCTATTAACATAAAAATTGATCCTATTGTTCTGATAAATTGTTCCTCTTGTAAAACGTCATCTACAAAATTGATAGTATTCATACTCATTAATCCTAACGCTATCATAAAAATTATATAAGTTAAAACAGCTAACATGAAATTTTTTTGCTTAATTGCCATTTTCATCGTCCAAATGAAGGATTGTTTCTCTACCGTATTATGACTTGTAATAAAACGATCTTTAATTTCAATTGTCTCTTTTGATCCAGGGATAAAAATCGCTAGAGAAACTCCCAGTATTATGATACTTAAAAAAGCAGCTATTATAAAAGTGGATGAATTCCCGGGAACAATAATTTGTGACCATATTGCTATTGTTAAGAAATTTGCTATAAAAATAAATATTTGAGTTATCATACCTGCTTTCCTTCTAATGGCATCTCCTCGAAAGTGAGCAGGAAAAGCTCCAAAAGAATGTGTTTGGAAAAGTGAATTCGCGATATCGTATAAAAAGACTATAATTAAATAGTATAATAGAACGGGAAATACACTTTCTATCCCACTTACATGTGGTGGGGTGAAGATTAGGAAAAAGAAAATAATCGTTGGAATACCTCCAATTAAAATCCAAGGGGTGTGAAATCCTAATTTTTTCGTCCATTTATTCGGTTTATCAGTGAGATAACCTACAACAGGACTACTTACCATACTGAAAATAGTAAAAATCACATTCGCTACTGCCATATAAATTGGCCATAAGTTTGTAATATCTATTAAGCCAAGTTCGCTCTCGTAATAATGCCAAACAAAGTTATTAAAAGCAACAATTAGAAAACCATTAAAGAAATAACCCATAGAGAACATTATCATCTTTAATGTACTCGGGACTTCATTGTTGTTTGGTTGTGATGATCTTTTTGAAGTGTTCAAAATATCCCCAAATTGTAAGTTAGATCATATTAATTATTTCGTTTGAGTCTTTATTAAACTAATCTTATTAAAGGTGAGAAATGAAGACTCCAAGCAAATTTTTTAATGTTTATTATAGATTATTAGAAGAAATTTTAATAGGATATGAGAAAAATGTATACTTAATTCTGATTAAATACTACGTATTTTCTTAGTAATTTCACCATAAAGGAGGAGTAATAAATTAGACTACTTGAATATGAAAGTAAAGAAATATTTAGTAAATTTAATATTCCTTTAGCGAATTTTTTGGTTATTGAAAGAGGGCAAAATATAGAAAATAAAGTGAAGCAATTCACATATCCTGCCATTATTAAATCTCAAATTGCTATTGGAAGTAGAAAGAAAGCGGGTTTGATTAAAATTGCTCAAACAACAGAAGAAGCTTTGTCATTATGTAGATCATTTTTTAAAAAAGAGGTTGCTGGATTTAAAGTAGATGCTATCCTTATTGAGGAACTGGCTCAAATTGAACATGAATATTATTGTTCTATCGCCTTAGATGCTTCAGGTAAGCAGTTTTATATTATTGCTAGCAAAGAAGGTGGGATAGATATAGAAGAAGTTGCTAAAACAAATCCAGATGCTATTATAAAACAAAATTTTTCATATGAAAATGGATTAACAGAAAACATTTCTCATGATATTGCTTTACGTTTAGGTTTTTCGGGGGATCTTTTAGAATTTGCAAAGCAAATTTTCAAAAGCCTTTGGGATATAACACTGAACCTCGAAGCTCAACTCGTTGAAATAAATCCTTTAGTTCTTACTCCTTCGCGATTAATCGCAGTTGATGGAAAGATGATTTTAGATGACGATGCGGCATCTAGAAATCCTATAATTCAAAAATTATTAGATAAAAAACTTTCTAGTTTAGAAAAAATAGCAAAAAAAGCTGGATTTTCCTTTGTAGAACTTGATGGAAATATTGGTATATTAGCAAATGGAGCAGGTTTAACTATGGCACTATTAGATGTATTATCAGAACTGGACTTGAAGCCAGCAAATTTTCTCGATGTCGGCGGTGGAGCAAGTAAGGAACGTGTATATAAAGCTCTTGAATTAATAATTAAGTTAAAACCAAAATGTATATTCATAAACATCTTTGGAGGAATTACTCGCTGTGACATTGTAGCAGAAGCCATAATACAGGCTTTAAAAGATTTTACAGATATCCCTCCAATGGTCATACGTTTAACTGGAACGAATGAAGCTGAAGGAATCATACTTTTGAAAAATGAAAGTATTAATGCTTATCAAGATGTAATAGAAGCTGTAAAAAAAGTGAAAGAAGTGGTGAAAGGATAAAATTTATATAAGTAAAAATTCTAAAGTGGTTGTTCAAGGTATTACTGGGAATCAAGGAATGTTTCACACTCGTCTAATGTTAGACTATGGTACTAATATTGTTGCGGGAGTAACCCCCAAAAAAGGAGGTCAGGAAGTTCATGGCGTTCCCGTGTTTAACAAAGTTAAGGAGGCGGTACAAGAAACAAATTGTGATACGAGTATCATTTTTGTTCCTGTTCGCTTCACTTTCGGAGCAGTAAAAGAAAGTCTATATTCGGCAATAAAAATGACTTGCATTATTACTGAAAATGTTCCCGTTTTCGATATGTTAAAACTTATAGAAATGGCAAAGAAAAGGAATTTACATCTAATCGGTCCAAATTGTCCAGGGATGTTAATACCGGATAAAATTAAATTAGGTATCATGCCTGGAGATATGTGCCATTATGGTAATGTCGTTATTATTTCAAAAAGTGGAACACTTTCTTATGAAATTACTAAAGCAATAGGAAATGCTGGAATAGGTGTCTCTGCTTATATTGGTATAGGAGGGGATTCTGTTAGAGGAAAAACTATGACAGAAGCTGTTGAATATTATACGAACGATCCCCGGACCAAACTTATTGTTCTTATTGGTGAGATTGGCAGTGATGAGGAAGAAAAAACTGCTGATTTTATTAAGGACAACGTTGATAAACCCATAGTAGCATATATTGCTGGAAAAAGTGCTCCAGAAGGAAAAAGAATGGGACATGCAGGAGCAATTATTTCTGGAGATTTTGGAACAGCTCAAGGAAAAATTAAAGCCTTAAAGAATGCTGGAGTATTTATAGCGAGTACTCCTTGGGATGTACCACAAATAATCACAGAAATTTTATAAAATATATAAAATTTCTTTAAAAATGATTAAAAAGTTCTATCCCTCTTCATTATATAATTTTCTTCGGTTTATTCAATCTAATCCAGTTAATAAGAGAATTTTAGATTGTGGTGCTGGAGGACCAAATCCTAAACTTGCCTTTTTTTATGAAAATGGGTTTGAAACGTATGGGATTGATATTTCTGAGAATGAAATAAAGGATGCAGACGATTATTGTAAGAATCATGATATTAAGCTCAATATAATAAAAGGAGACATGAGAAATATACCTTTTGACTCTAATTTTTTTGGTTATGTTTTTTCTTATCTTTCTATGATTCACTTAAGTAAAAATGCAACAGCTCAAGCTATTAATGAAATCTATCGTGTGTTAATGAAAGGGGGATTATGCTGTCTAAACTTTCTTTCTAAAGATGATAAATGGTTCGATGAAAACGAGGAGACTAAGCCAGGAGAAATAATTAGTAAACATGGAAGTAAAGAAGAAATACATAGTTATTATGATGACGATGAACCTGATGGATTTTTTCATAATTTTGATATACTTTATAAGGAAAAAAGACATATTCTAAAAGGTAATTATTTTAACACCGGTCGTACTTGTATCTTGGATTATATTATAAAAAAGTAATAGTAAATCATAGATTTTAAATTAAAAAGAACCTAATTTTTCTTGTAGATCCCTTTACAATTCAGAGAGAGTTGGGTGAGCATGAACCAGTTTTTGAGAGATTGTCAATCTTTTTGGGAGATTTATTAACGGAACTATTTCCTTTTACATTATAGGGAAAGATTATTAATTATTCACAGTATTTACTTCCCATACACATTACTTTTATAACCTCTGCGAATTTTTTAAACTGGTCAACTTTTTCATGAATATAATTTTTGCCAAACATCTCCAAAAATCTTTCAGCAATTTCTTCTCCGAATTCTCTCCAAAGATCAATGGGATCTTCTTGATCGCAGAGAACAATAACACTAATAGGATGTCTTGGAACAATAATACAATTATGCCCTCTTTTACCCTTAGTAGTGATTAGGATAACAGTTCCAATATCAAGCTCCTTAGACATAATGCTTTGAATCGCGTTTAAAAAGCCGCTAAAAATATCTGAATGTTTCATATTAAACGTTGTATGATCTTGGTGATATTCTAGAAGATTTGTTCCAGTATCTACATGTTGAATTAGAATAATATCTAACATCTATTAATAACTAACATACAATTATTTTTAAATAATTTTCAAAAATAGGATTATAATCACTATCTTTAGAAGTATATCCTATATAATTCTTTGATATGATTTTTTGTGTTATTAAATTCGAAGAAGCCTCTCAGATTCAAAAACCATTTTCATTTTTGAAACCATTACTTATTTAGCATAGAAAGATGAAGAAAGAATCCTCATTTTTCAAATTTTATCGAAAAAATATTTTAATGGAGATTATTTCATAATCATATGAAAAATTTAATGTATTGCAGAAAAACTGGGATGAATTTCCTATATTTACAAGGTAAGTAAAATTTATTAGAAAACAGATTCTACTTAAATTAATATTTTTAATGAAATTTTTGTAAAAAAAATAATAGAGTTAGAGAATTTTGGCACAGAAAAATATTTATGAATATGACGCTAAAATGCTTTTAGCAAGCCAATTGCCAAAATATTATCCAGAGTTTGAATATCATAACAAATTGGCTATAGTTTTATGTGAAACTGATTTAAATCAATTAATTTTAGAAGAACCTTGGATTGAATCAGAAAAAGTAGTTGTTAAACCTGATCAACTATTTGGGAAAAGAGGAAAAGCGAATTTACTTTTACTTGATGCTGATTGTGATGAAATGAAACAATTTTGTCTTGAGAATTTGGATAGGGTGTGCGAAATTGGTAATGTTAGGGGCGAACTTAAACGTCTCATCGTTGAACCTTTTATTCCCCATGAGAAAGAATATTACGTTTCAATTACCTCTGACAGAGAAAATGATATTATTCATTTTAGTTTTGAAGGAGGTATTTTTATTGAGGAAAATTGGGATAAAGTTACTCATATTCCTATTCCCCTAGGAACTGATATTAATACGTTTGATTTATTAAGTAAAATGCCTCATTTAGGTGATTTAAAGGATGTTTTAATTCCTTTTATTAAAGCTTTATTTCAAGTTTATATCGATCAAGATTTTGCTTTTCTTGAAATTAATCCATTTGCGATTACGGGAGACAAGAAAATTGTTCCTTTAGATGTAAAAGCTCGGTTAGATGACACCGCGGCTTTTCTTCACCAAGATACATGGGGAAACCCAGATAATCCTATAGAATTCCCAGCGGCATTTGGACAAAAAATGTCTATTGAAGAAGCTTATATAAGAGAATTAGATGAAAAAACTGGCGCATCTCTAAAGTTGAAAATCTTAAATAAAGATGGGAGAGTCTGGACAATGGTTGCTGGAGGAGGTGCATCTGTAATTTATACTGATACTATAGTAGATTTAGGTTATGGGGACGAATTAGGGAATTATGGTGAATACTCCGGAAACCCCTCAAGAGAACATACTGAGATTTATGCCCAAACTATTATTAATCTCATTACTGAAAATCCAGATCCAGAAGGAAAACCAAAATATTTGATAATTGGAGGAGGTATTGCTAATTTTACTGATGTAAAAGCAACCTTTACAGGAATTGTAAGTGCAATTAGAAATTCTGCTGATAAATTGAAGAAAGCAAATGTAAAAATATATGTAAGGAGAGGGGGACCTAATGAAAAACAAGGTTTAGATCTTATGAAACAAGTTGGAAAAGAGACAGGAGTTCCAATAGAAGTATATGATAGATATACTCATATGACTAGAGTTGTAGAATTAATAAAAAAAGCTGATATGTCAGGAGGGAATTAAAAATGGAAGATTATGAACTATTTAATAGAAATACTCAAGCAATAATTTATGGTTTTCAAAGAAACCCCATTCAGAGGATGCTTGATTTTGATTTTGTAAGTAGAAGAGAAAAACCTTCTGTTGCAGCAATTATTAGACCTACTCAAACAGCTGCAATTAGTTATCATAAAGTCTTCTGGGGAAATAAAGAAATAGTCATACCTATCTATAAAACACTTAGCTTGGCAATGAAAAAGCACCCTATTGCTGATGTTATGATTAATTTTGCTTCTTTTAGATCGTCTTATGAAACTAGTAAAGAAGCTCTTGAATCTGATACAATACGTACAGTAGTTATTATCGCAGAAGGTATACCTGAAAGACAAAGTCGTGAACTAATTAAAATTGCTAATGATAGTAATAAAAATATTATAGGACCTGCCACTGTTGGGGGAATTAAAGCCGGTGCCTTTAAGATTGGAAATACGGCAGGAACCTTAGAGAATATCAAATTATCTAAACTATACCGTCCTGGATCAGTTGGATTTGTATCGAAATCAGGTGGTTTAAGTAATGAGATGAATTTCATGATTTCACAAACCACAGATGGAATTTTTGAAGGGATTGCGATAGGTGGAGATCGATATCCTGGATCTCGGTTAATTAATCATCTTTTACGATATGAAGCAAATCCCAAAATCAAAATGTTAGTAGTATTAGGGGAAATTGGCGGTATTGATGAATATGCTATTGTGGATGCTTTGAAAAATGGAAACATAACGAAACCAATTGTTATTTGGGTTACGGGAACAGCCGCAAAGATATTACCTCAAGGATTACAGTTTGGTCATGCTGGTGCTATGGCAGATAGTGCAAAAGAGACTGCAGATGCTAAAAATCGTGCCTTACGAGAAGCAGGAGCTATTGTCCCAGATTCATATGAAGATCTAGATAAAGAAATTAGAAAAACTTTTGAAAATTTAAAAAAGGAAGGCAAAATAGAACCAATTGAAGAATTTGAACCACCAGATGTTCCATTAGATTATAATACTGCTATTCGTTTAGGGAAAGTACGAAGACCTACTGATGTAGTTGTCACAATATCAGATGATAGAGGTGATGTTCCTACTTTTGCTGGTGTTGGATTAGATACAATAATCAGAAATAACAAATCTATAGGATATGTTATTGGTCTTTTATGGTTTAAAAGAGAATTACCTGAGTTTGCTCAACAATTTATTGAAATGGTAATTAAGTTAACAGCAGATCATGGACCAGCTGTGAGTGGAGCTCATAATGCGATTATTACAGCACGAGCAGGTAAAGATTTAATGTCATCGGTTGCTTCAGGAATTCTAACAATTGGACCACGATTCGGTGGAGCAATCTCAGATGCAGCTAAATATTTTAGAGAAGCTTTGCAAAAAGGAATGAAACATGTTGAATTTATGAATTATATGAAAACTGTCGTGAAAATTAACATCCCTGGAATTGGCCATAGAATTAAATCAGTTCAAAATCCTGATGTACGAGTCCAATTATTAAAAGAATTTGTATTTAATAATTTTAAGAAACATCCACATCTAGATTATGCGCTCGAAGTTGAGAAACTTACAACGTCTAAAAGAAATAATCTGATTTTGAACGTTGATGGATGTATTGGTATAACCTTCTTGGATCTCTTGGAAAACTTAGATTTCACGAAAGATGAAATAGAAGATGTCATTTATAGTGAAGCTTTAAATGGTTTATTTGTTCTTGGTCGTTCAATAGGAATGATGGGACACGTTTTTGATCAAAAGCGTCAACGAGCTGGTCTCTTTAGACAACCTTGGGATGAAATATTATTTACAGAATAAAAAATTCAAAATTAAATAAAAAACAATTAGAAATAATAACAAATTAGAGGTAAACAAAATTGAATGAAATGATTGATAAAGCTAAGGATCATTTTGCTAAAATCGTAGGAGAACAATTAGAAAGAGTAGAACGCATGAAAAAAGCGGGAGATTGGACCGATTACTCTGCACTAAAACCTATTATCATTGGAATTGTCGGTGGTGATGGTATTGGACCTTATATTACTAAACATGCCCAAGCAATTATGGAATTCTTATTAAAAGATGAGATTGAAAGTGGTAAAGTAGAGTTACGAGTAATTGAGGGATTAACAATAGAAAATAGAGCAAAAGTAATGAAAGCCATACCTGATGATGTTTTAGAAGAAATAAAACAGTGCCATGTATTATTAAAAGGTCCAACAACAACACCAAGAAAGGGAGATAAATGGCCTAATATCGAAAGTGCAAACGTAACAATGCGTCGTGAATTGGATTTGTTCGCAAATGTTCGACCTGTGAAAGTTCCTGAAAAAAATATTGATTGGATGTTTTTCAGAGAGAACACAGAAGGGGCATATGTTTTAGGTTCAAGGGGAATAAATGTTTCAGATGATCTTGCCATTGATTTTAAAGTTATAACCACACAAGGAGCGGATAGGATAATTAGATTAGCATTTGATTACGCAAAGAAGAATAATATTAATAGAGTCACTGTTGTAACAAAAGCTAATGTAATCAAAGCTTCGGATGGCAAATTTTTAGCTATGGCTGAAGAAGTAGCAAAAGAATACCCTGAAGTAGAATGGGATGATTGGTACATTGATATAATGACAGCAAAATTAGTTGATCCCGCCCGTCAAAGTCAGTTTAGAGTGTTTGTTGCTCCTAACTTATATGGAGATATTATTACAGATGAAGCTGCTCAAATCCAAGGGGGTGTTGGAACTGCTGGAAGCGCAAATATTGGGAAACAATACGCTATGTTTGAAGCAATTCATGGATCAGCTCCACGAATGGTTGAGGAAGGTCGAGCACAATATGCTGATCCTTCAAGCATAATTAAAGGAGCAGCTCTACTCATGAACCATATAGGTTTCACAGAAAAGGCTAACAAACTTGAAATGGCTCTTGATATTTGTGCTACTTATGAAAAGAAGGTGGTTTTAACTGGTCGAGATACTGGTGCTACGGGAGAAGAATATGCGAGATACATAATGGAAACAATTCAAGATCCAAACCTGGAAAAACGTTTTAAAGAATATAGTAAATAACATGAAAAGTTACTTTAAATTACAAACTTTTTTTAATTCTTTTTTATTATAAAATAACTTATACTGCTATAAACAAATCTAATTTATAGAATTTTAGATAATGGCAGAAAATCATAAAATAATTACTCACGTTGTTTGTTAAATTTAACATTTTGAAATTTTATTTAGTTGCTGTTTAAATTAACTATTTTTGATTTTAACTTTATAAAAATAAAGAATAAGGTTCTTATCCTTGTTTATATAAATAAAAGATAACAAAAAAATGAGAAAATAAGAAAATGGGAGTAATACGAAAGATCGCATTACGCAATATGAAAAGGCGTAAAGCTCGCTATATTTTAACAACAATTACACTTGTTATCAGTGTAGCATTGTTTGGAGGAGTTATGATTGTCTCTGATTCATTCAATGTAATGATGTTAAACACTATTGATGAGCAAATGGGTACTGCAGATATATTAGTCAGATCTGCTAATAGTACTGATGGTTGGTTTAATCCTGATGAAATTAATCTTGAAATCAGTGATGTGAAACATGTTGAATCAATAGCTTACAGGATTTCAGGTTTTAATGTATATGTTAGTGCTATTAATAATGGGAGTCAAGTAGATAATAGTACAGGAACGGGTATTTATGGTATTGATCATCAAAATATAGATGAGCAAGAGTTAGGCGGGAAGCCATATATACTAGATTCCGTGAGTAGCGGTGATACAATTGAAAAACTACTTGATTATAATCATGAAATTACTGGAGATAGAGTATTAGTTATTTCAGAATCATTAAAAATTCAACTAAGGAGTAATTTTACAGTGAATGATAGTGTTTGGATCTTTCCATATGAAGGAGAACTACAGGGATATGATCCCAGAAATACAGGGACATGGATCGAATATACTGTTGTAGCTATAATACGAGATACTGGCGAAGCACAAGATTTCGATCCATCCGAAGACGTATCAGTAACTACAATGTTTTCACAAGGACCTGGTATTTTTGCTAATATTAATAATACACATGAACTTGTAGATGGTACAGAAAATCACACTGGTGAATATAACTTGGGCGTTGTAGGTGTTGACAATATATATAGTGTTTCTTTTGTAGCAGAAAATATTCAAAATAATTTATTAGATCTTAATGATGGAAAAGATTGGAAAGTAAACGACTTAAAATCCGATAATTTAGATGAGATAGAAACTACAATGAGCATGATGCAGACCATGTTTACGATGTTCGGTCTCATTGCGTTGATCCTATCAATTATTTTAATGATGAACATTTTTAACATTATTAAAAAAGAACAAGAATATGAAACAGGAATGTTTCAAGCAATTGGTGCATCTAAATCTGAAACATTTAAGATGTTCTTAACCCAAGGTACAGTAATGGGGATAATTGGGGCATCAATAGGGACAATATTTTCCTACTTTATATCTTATGTGATACTCTCAGTTACCTTACAATCTATGCAAAATATCGCAGCTCAAATGGAAGGATTTGCATTTCCAGATCTTGAAATCGTTTTATATCCAACAACTCTCATAATTACATTTATAATAGGGCTAGTATCTTGTATAGTTGCTTCACTTTACCCTAGTTGGAAAGCAAGTCGTAAACCCATTATTGAATGCTTAAATCCTATTGAAGAAAAGTCTAAAAGAATGAAAAAACATTATTGGAAAAGGTTAGTATTCTTTGCATTAGGGGGGCTGCTAATTTTATTTGGTGCTTTGCTTATGATTTCAGCTCCTGAATCTAATATTGATATGCAAATGGGCGCAGGACCCCCTGGTGGGGGAGGCATGGTTCTTGAAATGTTTGGCCCTATCTTTATCTTATTTGGGATATTATGGCTAATGGCACTCAGTATAAAACCGCTTAATAAAGTCTTTGTAAAAATATTTTCCCCCTATCTTCGGAAAACAAGATTATTAACTGAGAAGAATATACTAAGACATCGAAAGCGAACAACTTTAACTTTTACGTTGATCGCTTTAACAACAAGTTTTCTAATTGGGATGAGTGTTATGATGGATTCAATGAGAGCAGGTGTTAATACTACTGTTAGTGACTTTATGGGTGCTGATATACGAGTATATACTTTTAATACACCTAGATCTTTCGAAGATGAGCTTATCAACCAATCAGGAGTAGATGATGTAATGGGTGTAAGTCATCAAAATGCACAAATTCAAAACGATAGTGATTGGGTTGGACATAGTTTACTTGATAGTGAATGGAATGAATCTATAACCATAAATGTATTAGATACCGAAAAAGTTAAAGAACATATGACTAGAACTGTAATTATTTCCCCTACAGCAATGAGTCTCAGTGAAATGATGAATGAAATCGAAATTGGAAATAAAATTATAATTGATGAACAATTTGCTGATGATTATGATGTTAAAGTTGGTGAAAATTTATCGGTTAAATTCTCTCTAGGGACTTCCTATGCGAATTTAACCGCGTTATTAGATGGAGATGATTATAAAGCGCATGAAGAAATAATCGTCATAAATATGAGTGTTTGTGCAATTGTTAGAAGTATCCAAGGATTTTCAACTCTAGATTTTATGGGTACTAGCGAAGGAAAGACTTATAATACGTATATTTCTTGGGAAATTTATGAAGAAATCGCATCTAAAAACTTACCAGGTGGAGGAACTGATATGATTTTCAGGCAATTAAGTCAAACTGGAGATCCTATGATGGATGCAGTTATACCAAATTGGTTTAACTTTTCTACAGTTGAAACTATTATGAACAATATTAGTGGAATTGATTACTATACTACAAGAATGGATTATTTTACACCTACATTTAATGGTTCAGATGTAGACTCTACAACTTCAGTTGTTGGTATTCATACGAATTCAATAGGAAAATTAAAATCTGATTCATACTTTGGAAATAATGCTCTCATAAACCAATCAACTGAATATAATGAATCTACAATGGAAGA
>JABXKB010000322.1 GCA_013375485.1 Promethearchaeota archaeon
CATGCCTATCAATGAAATTAATTTCGCTCGTTTATTAAATTTATTTTCTTGCTCAGTCTGTATTGATTTTCTAGCGATTATAAATGTTATAAATGATATTGGGAAAAAGAGAAATCCAAAAAATGATAATTTGTATGTCATTTTTGAATCGGCATGAAGATCATGACGAATCTCATCTTTCTCAATTACATTTAGCCATTCAGCATTATAAAACGCTTCTTCAACATTTAGTTGTCCTGATTTCCACCATTTACCTTTCACTTTCCTAGCTGGAATGATCTGTGCGGCAATGGTACCCATCGTCCATTCTAAGCTTCCGATATATTTCGCTCTTTCCCAAAGCAACAATAAACCATGTAAGATTAAGAAAGTTATTGCCATTGTTAGAAATGTACCCGCCCAATCAAGTAATAAATAGGGTTCACCATAGATTGTTGATGAGATTATAAACCATACTATAAAATAGAACCACTGAAGATTATACATTGTGAAAGCAACAAATCCAAATCGACGGAAAAATCGTGTTTTATCAGCGAACTCTTTTCCACGCCCTCGAAACTCAACCACACGAACTACAACCATTATTAAGCAAATAGCAGCTCCGTTTAAACTCAAAAATTGGAATAGCCATCCTAAGATTGGTAACGTACTACTAGCAATCCCTGGATTTTCAGGAACCCAGTTTCGATGAAATGCAAGACCTTTATAAAGATTTAAAGCCGCTGTCATACCTATTTCGTCCATCAAAAGGACTAAATTAACGATAAGACCCATAATGCCTATAAAGAACATCAGAAATCCTATCTGCATTGTTTTTTTAGGTAAAAATGACCAGTCTTTTTTAATCTCTTCTCTGTTCTGAGCTAAAATAATACCGATGATGCTACCCATAAATGATACTGCCAGATAAGGAAAGATTGGTTCTTCTCTCCCCGCAATAGCATTTAAAAAGAAATGTGTAATAAATTTCCACCATTCTGAAATTCCCAAATACGGATACTGGACATCCACACCTGTGTTTGGATCTGTTGCCCATGGATAGCCTGGAATCGCTAAGTCAACTAACCACCATAATAATGGCGTGAGTGCTACAACAACTACGATCAATATTATATAGATTTTAATAAGTCTTCTGGGATTTTTCCAACCATTTTTCCTCGAAAGAATTCCTTGTACAACACCATTAAGGATAATACACCACGCTATTGTATGAATTGTTTCAAAGTGATACCCCCGATAAAGAATAACTTGCCAATTCCAAACAGAAGCATCATCTAATGTCTTCATTAAATTTGGGATCGCACCATGAATACCCAAGATACTCTCAGAAATCATCGCAAAAATTAATAACAAGACTCCACCCATGATCTGCCTTATTACTAAATCCCTCACGTTTCTTCCCGCTTGTAAATGGCGATACATACTAATCATATTACCTATTGCTGAAACCATCAAGAAAAAACCTGCTAATCCTCCTAAAAATGGTAAGATGATAAGTGCTACAATGTTGATCAATAGTATGTCATTCATTTGAGCTAGCAATCCTTCAATATCTAACACGTGAAGTATTGTGTGCAAGAAAATCATTAAAACAATTGCAATACCGCGTAAAAAATCAATACTGGCAAATCGTCTCATTTTGAATCAACAAATAATTTTAATTTTGTTATATTAAGATGTTAAAGTAAGATAGATAGCTACTTATATATATTCTTTTAAACTCAAAACTTGGATGCTCGATTTGAAAATATTTTTTATAAAATCGAATAAATAGTATTTTATGAGTATTGATAATAAAAAAGTAGCATTAGTAACTGGGAGTACTCAGGGAATAGGAGAAGGTATTGTTCTAGAACTTGCTAAAATTGGATTTTCAGTAGTTATAAATGGTGCTTCGACAAAATATCTATCAGAAGATTACAAAAATAGACTAAGAAGTATTTTTAAAGAGGAACTAGAAGACAGATATATTTATATTCAAGCTAATGTGGAAAAAAAAGAAGATCGAGAGAAAATAATTGATGAAATTAAGAAGAAATTTGATCGGATTGATGTTTTAGTGAATAATGCAGGAGTTGGACCAATTAAAAGAGGAGAACTCTTAGATATGACAGAAGAATCCTATGATAGGGTAATGAGAACCAATCTTAAAGGTCCGTTCTTTTTAACTCAAACTATAGCAAAATGGATGATTGAGCTGAAAAAAACTCTTACCGACGATTACCAACCATATATCATAAATATATCCTCAATAAATAGATATACACCTTCCTTAAACAGGGGAGAATACTGCATTTCTAAGGCAGGGATGACAATGATGACAAAGTTATTTGCTGTGAGGTTAGCAGAAGTTGGAATTCTTGTATTTGAAATATCTCCTGGTATAATAGATACACCACTAACAAAACCAAGGCACGATATATACGATAAACTAATTAATGAAGGTGTTACTCCAATTAAAAGATGGGGAAAACCTATTGATATTGCTAAGCCAGTGGTTGCCATTGTAAGTGGATTAATACCATTTTCTACAGGTTCAGTCTTGGATATAGATGGAGGATTTCATTTACACCGTTTGTAATAAAATGAGGTTAATTATGGTCGACATAAACATAGATCAATTTGAAATATATGAGTATAATTCGGTTATTATAGGTTCTGGTGCTGCTGGATTAAATTGTGCCCTTCACTTAGTATTAGAAGGTATCCCTTCAGATAAAATTGCAATTGTTACAGATAATTTAGGTGGTGGAACTTCCTTTAATGCTGGTTCTGATAAACAAACGTACTATAAACTGTCAATTTATGGAGATCAAGCAGATTCTCCTTATGAATTGGCTAAAGATCTCTGCGCAGGAGGAGCCATGCATGGGGATATTGCTTTAATTGAAGCAACTAACTCAATTAGGGAATTTTTCCATTTAGTCCAATTAGGGGTTCCTTTCCCATATGATGAATATGGTGGATTTGTGGGTTATAAAACGGATAACGATCCTAAACAAAGAGCAACATCAATTGGTCCTTTTACCTCTCAAAAAATGGGGGATTGTCTATTAAATGCTGTTAATGAGAAAAATATACCAATATTTGATAAATATTACGCTATGAAAATACTTGTGGATGAAGCTGCTAAAGAACCAGAAGCAATTGGATTAATTTGTATTAATTATGATGAACTATCAAATGATAAGAATATCGATACATTACTCAGTTCATTAAGGATATTTAAGACTAGAAACGTAATCATTGCTACTGGGGGCCCTGCAATTTTATATAAAAACTCAGTTTACCCAAAATCACAAAAAGGAACAACGAGTCTAGCAATTGAAGCAGGATGTAAACTTCAAAACTTAACAGAATCTCAATTTGGGTTAGCATCAACAAGGTTTCGCTGGAATGTTTCTGGGTCATATCAACAAGTAATTCCGCGATATTTTTCCCTTGATAATTCTAATACGGAAAGAGAATTTCTTAAATTTGTTTTTCCTTCTTTTACTGAACTCTCAAGAGCTACTTTCCTTAAAGGATATCAATGGCCATTTAATTCAACCCTGATTGAAGGTTTTGGTTCTTCCTTAATCGATCTTGCTGTTTACCATGAAACTGTAGTATTACATAGAAAAGTTTTTTTAGATTACACAAAAAATCCAGAAAGTTATGATTTTGACCATCTACATCCTATAGCAAAAGAATATTTGAGTAACTCAGATGCTATAGGTGATTATCCAATTAACCGATTAAGGAAATTAAATGAACAAGCGATCAAAGTATATAGCAAACAAGGAATTGATATTGCTTCAGAACCATTAGAAGTAGCTGTATGTAATCAGCATCTTAATGGTGGCATTTCCTGTGATGGTTGGTGGGAATCAAATACAATCAATCATCTTTTTGTCATAGGTGAAATTAATGGAAGCCATGGTGTTCATAGACCTGGAGGGGCTGCATTAAATGCTGGACAAGTGGGGGGATTAAGGGCTGCTTTAAAAATTGCTCATTCAAACTATGCAAATCAATCGATCAATGATGAAAAGTTCCGAGATACTACCAAAAGAGAACTGTTTGACATAAAAACCAAATGGACTACTTTGTTAGAAAATATTCCTTCTGTGAATGAGAAAATATTAACTATAAATGATCTTTTAAACCAAATACAAAATAGGATGTCTAAATATGCTACAATAATTCGTCCATTGAAAGGTCTTGAATCTGAGATATTAACTATTCAAAATCAATTAAATAGTATTACTAAAGTAATTAAATTAGAAAAAAATACAGAAATTATTGATTATTTAAGAGTAAAAGATAGCCTTCTTACTCACTTCTTCTTTTTAAAAGCAATTTTAGACTATCATTTCTCAAATGGAAGAAGTAGAGGGTCATATTTAATTTTAAGAGAAAAGCTGCTAGATTCTTTATCTGAAATGTATATCTTGCCTCCCGGTTATCTTAAAGATTATAAGTTTATTCATAATAATTTGGATTTATCAAAAAAAATCCAGACTCTCCAATGGAAGGATAAACAAGTTCTCATTAAATGGGAGAATACAAGAGATATTCCATCTGATTTTGGATGGTTTGAAAATGTTTGGAAAGACTTTTTGAATCGAAAAGCTTTCAAACCAAATTAAATCATTCTTTTATTTTAGTTTTGGAAAGAATCGACCTGTATTATCCAAATATTCTTCATAAACCTTACCAAACTTATTTGTTAAGGCTTCCTCTTCCATTTTAGCTTGCGAAGTTATACCAATCCATGATAAAGCTCCAATAAGAGATAACCATATTCCCGTAGCTAGAAAAAAGAAGATTACTAATAATGCTTTTGCTATATACATCGGATGTCTAACGTATTTATAAGGACCTCCCGTTGCTAATACATAATTGGAATTCATAGATTTATATGCTGGAGTATAATTGATATTATATGAAAATACTGCTACTCCCCATCCATCTTGTATCCAAATACCAAAGATACCAATCCAATTTATCCATTTCGGGAAATTGAAAGCAATATATCGTGCTAAAAAATACCAATAATTAAATATGCAAATAAAAATTACAAAAAAATTCAAAAAAGAGATTATTCCCATTCCTATTAATAAAAATAGATTATATCCTGAAGCTATGATTTTATTACCGCTTTTATTTTCAATAATAATAGCTCCATTTGGTAAATTTTTACCACGCTTTAATTTAACAAAAACTATAACTAATATGGATACTACCCATCCACCTAAAATTGCCCATAAGAGTTCAAATCGTTCTAACATATAATCTTTAAAATAAAATTATTCTTAATATATTATACGAAAAAACGTCTAAAACTTAAATAGCTTGATCAGAGAAGATTTTATTTTCTTTTGAATAATAATCAGATCATTTAATAAAACAAAAAAATTGTAAATATATAATATAAATATTATATATTTGA
>JABXKB010000033.1 GCA_013375485.1 Promethearchaeota archaeon
GAAAATAATGTTACTTTTTTCTTTTGAGTCAACTAAAAAAGAGATGTAATTTTTCTTTTTGAGATTGAACTTTTAATTCATAGTTCTTTGAGGATTATCTTTTTCTATAAATTTTTATAACAAACCTATTATATAAAAATATATTTAGATTATTTTATATTACACTTGAAAAGAAACCTCAAAGATAAGTGAGTTCATGTCAGTCGATAGAAAAAAACTTGAAGCATTACTAAAATGGTATAAACAAGAAATTGGAGAAAATTTAATAGCTGCTCTTATTGTGAATAGAGAAGGGTTAGTAATGTCTGCTTTAAAAGGTTCCTCGGATACTGAGGTCGAAGAAGATGTTATTGGTGGTGTTAGTGCACTAGTAGAACCTGTTTTAACTAGAATCACAGAAGAATTTAGTTCTGGCTCTTTTGGAACTGGTACATTCGATACTGAAGAGCAAAGATTCATTTTTTGTGAAGCTGGTCCTGAAGCGATTTTTGTAACAGTACTAAATTCAGTTGCAATGGTAGATCCTGTTTTTCCATATGCTTATTTAGCTGCTGAAAAAATTGCTAGAATATTTGATGGCCGAACAGTAAGTCCTGTAATTCCTAAATTATTCACAGAAACAGAAACTCCAAAGATTGAAAGAAAAGTCGATAAACTTCAACAAATCAAGATCCAATCAGGAGAATATGCATTTAAATTAATCCTCGGTGGTGAAGGTGGAGTAGGAAAAACAAGTATGGTCCATCGGTTTGTTGAGGATGCATTTCAGACTGATTATAAATCTACAATTGGAACATCAATAATGAAGAAAGAATGTGATTTTCAAGGTTTAGAATCAAAAGTACGTTTTGTTATCTGGGATTTAGCAGGACAAGCACAATTTAAACGTGTAAGACAAACTTATCTAGGGAATGCTGAAGCGGGTATTTTAGTGTTTGATGTAACCCGTAAAGAAACCTTTGATAAATTAGAAAATTGGTTCAATGAAATTAAGGAGGTTTCATCAACAATTTCATTAATCTTAGTGGGAAATAAGATAGATTTAGAAGATCAACGTGTTATATCGACTGAAAAAGGAGAAGAACTCGCAGAAAAATTGAATCTTTCATATATTGAAACATCTGCCAAAACAGGCGAAAATATAAATGATGCATTTAATATGCTCGCTTTACAAATGATTAAGCGTTATGTTTTTACTGAAGAAGTATGATGAAAGCCTCTGGGGGGAATTGAACCCCCGACCTACAGATTACGAATCTTTAGCATTTTCATCAAAATGATTTTTAATGTTGCTATACCCGCTAAGCCACAGAGGCAAGAAATTTTAAAAATACGAGTTCCTTCAAAAATTATAATGGTAATAAAATTTTAAATTTTATTTAATGAATAATAATCTTCAGATAGGAAATTTAGGAGAAATAAAGCTAATAAAGCTTATTGAAGAACTGATTTTGAAGAAAACCGGAAAAGAACTATTAAGAGATGATTCTTTTTTTTTTGAATTTAAAAACGAAAAATCGAATAGAAATATTGTTATAAATTCTGATATGTTAGTTTATACCACCGATGTCCCACCTTTAATGAGTTCCTATCAGATCGGTAGGAAATCGGTTGTAATGAATGTGAGTGATTTATTAGTTAAAGGTGTTAGACCAAGGGGCTTAATTATCTCTTTTGGTTTACCTAAGGAACTTAAATTGCAGTATTTTATGGATTTAGTAAATGGAATTATTGATTGCAGTATGATATATGATATGGATTACATTGGTGGAGATCTTAATGAAACAAAAGAATTAATAATAAATCCAATGGTATTTGGTTTTAAAAACCCTTCCGCAATTGTTCATAGAAAGGGAATAAAAGTAGGGGATATTTTAATTGCTAATAATAAATTTGGTTTAACTGGAGTAGGTTTTGATATTCTTTTGAATAAGAGGGGAGATCTAAAAGATTTTCCAAATTATAAAAAGTCTATTATGAGTATATTAGAACCTCAAATCGCTGGAATTGAAGCAATAATATTATCAGAAAGAAGGGTAGCAACATCAAGTATAGATTCCTCTGATGGATTATCAAAATCATTACAAGATTTAATGTTTTCAAATCCAAATGTTGGATTTGAAATTGATTTTAATGCAAATTTAATTGAAAAAGAAGCATTTCAATACTCCAATGAATTCAATGTTTCTTTGGAAGATTTAGTTTTTAATGGGGGTGAAGAATTTATTCATTTATTTACAATAGATCCTAAAGATTTTACTATAGCTCAAAACGAAATTCAATCAAAAAATGGACAGATTTTTAGAATTGGAAAAGTTATTTCTGAGGAAAATATCTTTATTGTCAAAGAAGGGGAGAGAAAAGAAATTAAGAGTTATGGATTCGAACATTTTAGTAAAAAGGGTTAAATTTTAATATATTTCTATGTGTTATTTAAAATTTGAAGGAAAGAAACTCATTTAAATAAAATTTTTATATTATAATGGATTTATTCTTATGCAATTCACTCCTTAATATAAATTAAATTCTTTATGGGCTATTGGCGCAGGCAGGTAGCGCAGCAGGCTTTTAACCTGACATTTATGGGAAGATCTCCCTTAAAAAGAAAGGTCGGGGGTTCAATTCCCCTATAGCCCGCCATTTTTATAGTTATTATATTCCAACTATTACGTTTTTTTTATTACTATTGGATTCCTAAGAGGCAAAAAATTATAGCATTCTGGATAAAGAAAGATTTATGAGATATTAACTTTTTATTTAATTATACATTCCCTTCACTACTCATTAGTATGGAAAATTTAGATTTTAAATTACCTTCTGACGAACCTGAACAATTATTAGTTAAATCCCAAGATACTTCTGACCCAAATTATGGATGTGAACCTGAGAATAGAAGCATTGAATCTCTCCTCCAATATGGAGTAATAAATCTTGATAAACCAAGTGGTCCAACTAGTCATGAAGTAGTTTCATGGGTTCGCAAAATTTTGGGAATTTCAAATTCAGGTCATGGAGGAACTCTTGATCCAAAGGTTACTGGCGTGTTACCATGTGCTCTTGGAAAAGCTACACGAGTATTATCAGCACTATTAAATGCTGGAAAAGAATATGTAGGAGTAATGTATCTACACTCTCCTGAAAATAGAAAAAGAATAAACAAAATATTTAAATTATTCACTGGAAAGATATATCAAAGACCTCCAATAAAATCATCCGTAGTTCGAAAGTTAAGGATAAGAGAAATTTATTATAGTGAAGTTACTGACGTTGTTAATAACCATGTGTTATTTCGAGTTGGATGTGAAGCAGGAACATATGTGAGGAAATATTGTTTTGATTTAGGGGAAGCTCTTTGTTCAGGAGCTCATATGCTTGAACTTAGAAGAACAAGAGTGGGTGATTTTAAAGAAAGTGATAACCTAATTACCCTACAAAATTTAAAAGATGCATTTACAATTTATCGCACAGAGGGAAATAATTATTATTTGAGAAAATTAATATTTCCAATGGAAAAGATGGTATCGCATTTACCTAAGATTTATGTTAGAGACACAGCAGTGGACGCATTATGTCATGGTGCAGGATTAGCTTCTGCAGGTATTTGTTATATTGATGCTAGAATAAAACCAAATATGCTAATTGCATTTATGACTTTAAAAAAAGAATTAATAGGGTTTGGTACAACCTTAAAAGATGCATTTCAAATTTATAAAGCTAAATCTGGAATACTCGTAAAATCTAATAAAGTCTTTATGGATAGAGGAATATACCCTCGTTGGAATGAAAAAAAAACAAATTAATTTAATAATCTAAATTTTTTATGATGGAAAAAAATAATAACCATTATTATAGTAAATTTCCTGATGCTAATGTAAAAATTCACACTATCTCAGAAAGTTTAAGAAGACATCTTTATATTTTTAAAACGATTACAGGAGTATTTTCTTTTAATAAACTAGATTTAGGTACTAAGGTTTTTATAGAGAATATGTATATTCCAATAGAATCAAAAGTTTTACTTGATTTAGGATGTGGTTATGGTTCAATAGGAATTGTCTTGAGTTATGAGTCACCTCAAAGTTCTGTTTATCTAATAGATATAAACAAGCGAGCAATTTGGTGTACTAGAGAAAATGTTAGATTAAATCTTCAAAAGAGAAAAAAAAGTATTCATATTTTATCAGGTAATTATTTTAAACCACTTAAGAATAAAAATTTGAAATTTGACGGTATTTTTATGAATCCTCCTTTACGTCAAGGAAGAAAAGAATTCTTAAAATTAATGCTTGAGATTCCAGGCTATTTAAATACAAATGGTTCCTTTCAATTTGTCATAAAAAAAAAAATGGGAGCAGATTATGTTCTAAAATATTTTAAGGATACCTTTCCAGATGAAAATATCGAGATTTTATGTAAAAGAAGTGGTTATTGGGTTTTTAAATGCTTTCATTAATCATGATTCAATAAAATCCTTGTTTGTTAAGAGAAAAATGAGGAAAAAATGGAAAATTTTTTTAGACTGGGATCATTTCATTAATTATAATTCATAAAAAGAGTAGATTTTTCCTTGACTAAAAAGAAACGGATAGATGTTTTACTCCATAAATTCGTCCCTAAACATGTCCTATTAACTAAAGAAGAATCGCAAAATCTTTTAGAAAAATATCGGATTGATGTAAATGATTTACCACAGATATTTGAAAAAGATCCAGTTGCGATTGCTATCGGGGCAAAAGAGGGAGATATTGTAAAAATAATTCGAGATTCTAATACAACCGTTAAATCAGTAGATTATTTTCGTTATGTAAAAAAGGAAAAAGTCTAATATCAATTTTTATGAAAAAGAAAAAATAATATGGTTTTATGAATTTTGAGTTCAGAAAAATTATCAAATGCAGATAAATGGATTATTTTAAAAAGTTTGTTTGACGAAAAGGGTTTAGTACGTCAACACCTGGATTCATATAATAACTTTATTGAATATGAAATGCAGATAATTGTCGATGAGTCAGGTGAAGTGATTCCTGATATCCCAGGTTTTAAAATAAAATTTGGAAAAATTAAAGTTGGAGTGCCTAAAGTAAGAGAAGCTGACGGTGCAACTATGGAAATTACTCCAATAGAAGCAAGAATTAGAGAATTAAGTTATGCTGCAGATATTACTTTAGAAATGACTCCAATAACTATTGATGAAAGAACACAGAGAGAAGAAGCAGAAGAAACTCTTGATATCTATATAGGTAAAATTCCAATAATGCTTAAAAGTTGCCGATGTCCGTTAGAAAATTTATCTGAACAAGAACTAATTAACAGGGGCGAAGACTTTTTGGATCCAGGCGGTTATTTTATAATCAATGGAACTGAGCGAGTTCTCGTTACACAGGAAGACTTAGCTCCTAATAGAATCCTTGCAGAAGAAGCTAGCAGAAGTTCAAGCGCTACCCATCAAGCTAAAGTTTTTTCAACAAGAAGTGGTTTTAGAGCGCCCGTCACAATAGAACGAAAAAAGGATGGTAATCTGAGAGTATCATTCCCTTCAGTTCCAGGAAAAATACCGTTAGCAATATTAATGCGTTCTTTAGGTTTACATTCAGATAGAGAGATTTTTGAAGCAATCTCAGAAAATGATGAGATTCAGAAAGAATTAATTCCTGTAATAGATGTTGCTTCTGAGATCCAAGTATTAAAAGATCCAGAGAAATCTCAGCAAAATGCACTTGATTACATAGGGAAAAGAGTAGCAATCGGTCAAACAAAAGATTACCGTATTAGAAGAGCCCTTCAAGTTCTAGATCGATATCTTTTACCTCATATAGGTAATGCAGAAGAAGATAGAATTAAAAAAGCTTATTATTTGGGACAAATGGCACAAAAAGTAATGGAACTTGCTTTGGGGTTAAGAGACCCCGACGATAAAGATCATTATGCCAATAAACGACTAAAGTTAGCTGGTGAATTGTTCACATCCTTATTTAGAGTGGCTTTTTTAAACCTTGTCAAAGATATTAAATATCAACTAGAAAGAACAGCTGTTCGGGGAAGAGCTCCAAATATAAAAACCGCTGTAAGAGCGGATGTAATTACAGAACGAATTAGACACGCATTAGCAACTGGTAATTGGGTTGGAGGTAAAGCAGGAGTCAGCCAACTTTTAAATAGAACTAATCATGTTGGCACATTAAGCCATTTGAGAAGAGTAATTTCACCATTAAGTCGTAGTCAGCCACATTTTGAAGCTAGGGATTTACATCCGACGCAATGGGGGAAAATTTGCCCTGCGGAAACCCCTGAAGGGCCAAATTGTGGTTTAGTTAAGAATCTAGGGTTAGCTTCAATAATATCTGTAGGAACTAATGAGAGAATTATTGAAAACATATTAATCGATTTAGGAGTTATTCCTATAAATGAGGTTAAAAATGTAAAAGGAGATAAAGTAAAAGTTTTTCTAAATGGAAAATTAGTAGGTATACATCAACAGTATAACCCATTCATACGCCAACTTAGAGAAAAAAGAAGGAAAGGTGAGATTGGGCAACATGTAAATATTGGTTATTATCACGATTCAAAAGAAATTCAAATAAATTGTGATGCGGGTAGAGCAACTAGACCTTTATTCGTTTTAAAGAATAAAGTTCTGCTTGTTTCAAAAGACGATATAGATAAACTAAAACAAAAGAAGTATATTTGGTCAGATTTAGTTCAAAAGGGTGTTATTGAATATTTAGATGCTGAAGAAGAAGAAAATGCATACATTGCGATGTTCGAGGAAGATATAACCGCTGAACATACTCATTTAGAGATATCACCTGCAGCAATTCTAGGAATTTGTGCTTCCATTATTCCTTTTCCAGAACATAACCAATCTCCAAGAAATACATATGAAGCAGGGATGGTTAAGCAAGCATTGGGTTTATTTGCGGCAAATATGCATTTGAGATTAGACACTAGAGGTCATACATTACATTATCCTCAACAAGCCCTAGTAAAAACTAGTCCAATGGAGATTATAGGAATAAATAAGAGACCAGCAGGCCAAAATTTTATCATTGCTATGATGAGTTTCGAAGGATTCAATATTGAAGATGCAATCATCATAAATAAAGCTTCTATTGAGAGAGGACTTGCACGCAGTCACTTTTTCAGAACATATGATGCTGAGGAAAGAAAGTATCCTGGAGGAGAAGTTGATAAATTTGAGATTCCAGAAAGAGGAGTCAGGGGTTTCAAATCTGCCGAATCTTACAGATTACTCTCAGAAGTAGATGGAATAATAGAACCAGAAACACAAGTGAATGGAGGAGATGTCCTTATTGGCAGAACTTCTCCGCCTAGGTTTATTAAATCATATGAAGAATTTGAGCTTATGCAACCAAATAGGCGCGAGACTTCAAAAAATATGCGACACAATGAACAAGGAATTGTTGATACAGTAATTATATCAGAAACTGTGGATGGAAACAAATTAGTTAAAATAAAGGTTAGGGATTTAAGAATTCCAGAATTAGGAGATAAATTCTCTTCTCGACATGGTCAAAAAGGAGTATTAGGGTTGGTCGTTGATCAAGCTGATATGCCTTATACTGCCTCTGGTGTAATTCCAGACATTATAGTAAATCCTCACGCAATGCCTTCAAGAATGACATTAGGACAACTTTTTGAAGGTATCAGTGGAAAGATTGCGTGTACAACAGGGAAATTAGGTGATGCGACAGCTTTTGAATGGACAGATATAACAAAACTTCAAGAGCAATTAGTAGATTCTGGGTTTGAATTTAACGGAAGAGAAGTAATGTATAATGGTATTACTGGGGATAAATATGAAGCAGGAATATATTGTGCCCCAATTTATTATCAAAAATTATATCATTTAGTGGCGGATAAACTTCACGCAAGAGCAAGAGGTCCCGTTCAAATTTTAACGCGACAACCTACAGAAGGTCGTGCTCGTGAAGGTGGATTAAGATTCGGAGAAATGGAAAGAGATTGTTTAGTCGGTCATGGCTCAGCTTTATTATTAAAAGAGCGATTATTAGATGAATCCGATAGGACAGTAATTTTAGTTTGTGAAAAATGCGGACTTTTAGCAGTTTATGATAGAAATAGAGATAAACGTTATTGCCCAGTATGCGGAGAAGGAACCATCATATCAAAGGTTGTTTGTTCCTATGCGTTTAAATTACTTTTGCAGGAAATGATGAGCTTAGGATTAGCTCCAAGATTAAAATTAAAAGAAAAGATATAATAAATAAAACCAGTCTTTCATTAATTTTTTCCAACATTATTATTTTTTATAAAAATTATAATCAACAGTTAGAAGAATAATTTAACATTTTTTTGAAAATAAAAGAAAAAAATATAAAAATTACTTAATAATAATCTTTTTATCCAAATCCAGTTCCTAAGAATGTATATAGTTCAGGTATTAGGCTGTAGATAACGTATAATATAAATAGTAGCAACAAAGAAATCCATACAGAATTATCCCATGGCAGATCAAGTAGAAACTTAACTAGCACTAAGAGTATAAGAAAACCAATTACAGGAACTAATCCCACCAAGAAATTTTCCCCTCCATTATCAATCGCATCTCTTATTGATGCTAAAGCATCCCCTATTGCTCCTAATACAATTTCAACGGCATTTAAAATTATAGGTAGTAACAATACAATGATAAATGCTAAGAGAATGATTAGAAATTTCTTATCAGAAGCTTTTGTTTTGGATTCTAAAAGAATTACTACGATGTATATTATAAGTGCTACGATGACTGTTGCTAATACTAACCACAATACAAAAAGTATAGTATCTGTATCTTGAAATAACATGATTATAATCCAAATTACGGTTTTTTACTAGTTTTATAATTTAAATATTTTGTAATTTAAATATTACTCTTCTTCTTTTTTAAATATTGACAATAGGAATTATAAATTTGAAAAATTGAAGTATTAAGGAAATTTACCCGTTAATTTAATGAGAAATTAAAATACTTTAAAAAGGGATTAGAAGTTTGGATTATATTCCCCATGAAAGTAATAAAAAATGAAATGCAAATCCAAGGAATATTGCGGTAACTACTATACTAATGATTGAGAGTCGAACAGATACTTCTCTTCCATATTTGGTATATATTATTAAAATAATTAAAGATACTAACCCTATAACAAGAAATATCCACGCAAAAACCCATAATGCTAAAGAAGGAATACCAGCCATATCCAATTAAAATAATTTTTTTGTGTTCTGTATTTTTAGATATATTTTATATTTTTTTAATTTTATTAATGAATAAAATTTATAATTATAATCTTTTGATATTAAATAAATAGAACTAAAATTAAATTTAAAGAAAATTAAAGAAAGAAAAAAGATGCATTTTCTAAAATTAATTGTTAAAACACCAATTTTAGATGATCCCGCAAAAAACCATAAAAATATTCACCGTCATTTCTACAGATATTCTAAAGGTGATTTTATTGGTCCAGCATTGAAAATTTCTCAAACAAAGGCAAAGTTTACACTTAAGGGAAGCCATGAATACGAAGATTTGATTTTAGAGATAGCTGCAAATGGAATCTCTAATCCAGATGAAAATTTTGAAATTAAAGGTAGATTAATCTCAGGAGTAGATATAAGTGATATTATTAATGATTTAGGATTTAACTGGAATCTTACAAAATCAACTGGAAAGACTCAAAATTACAAAGCGGAGATAATTGATAACACCAATAAGAATTCATTGATAGAGAGTATTGAAGCATTTCGTGAAAGCAGTTATTTTTTACTATCTTTTAACATAAATCCAAATTGTAAGGTTACAACCAAAAAAAATATACCTCAACCTTCTAAAAAGAAAGCAGAAGAAGATGTTGTAACTAAAAGGATTCAATTTTGCACCGGTTATATTAATAATACTGGGAGTAATTTTAACTACATATTAAAGAACGCATTACCTGATTTTCAATCAGAATTCCCTAGAAAATGGAAAACACTTACAATTTTTAATAATTATATAATATCTGAAATTGAACTGCCTAAAAATGTAAAAAATTCAAGATTACTACGAGTAATGGGGATACGAAAAGGGAAACTACTTCGAACTCTTGAAATAGATGGTGAAATTATCGAAAAACAATATTCTATTGTAGTTTAAGGATTGAATTAAATTTTTTCTTGATAAAATTTCAAAAAAATTTAATTTTCATAAAAAATAATTATATTTTATAGTAAAATCAATTTGTAAATGAGGCAAAGTCATATTAAAGAATTAAATCCTTTCTTAGGATCTTTTCTATATATTATTGGGGGAGAAATTGCAATTTATGTGGGAATGGAACTTCTGAAATCTGAATCTGAGGATATAACTGATGAGGATATAACTGAAAGCATAAAAGAAAGTATTGAAGGTACAGAAATAGATTTTGAACCCAATGATTCTGAAATCTTAAAATTGAACACGGTTCGTAAAACCCTATACAAATTATATTCTGAAAAATTGGCTCAATTTAGACGTATAAGAGATAAATCAACAGGATGGTTTATTTACTATTGGTGGCATGAGTTTGACTTACTTGAAGAAATTCTTTTAGAAAAAAAGAACTTCATTGAAAATAAATTGCGAGATAGATTACAATTTGAACAAAATAACTATTTTTTTATTTGTAAAAATTGTCAAGAATCAAATATTAAATATAATTTTGATGAAGCTTTTGAACTTAATTTCAGATGTTCTAATTGTGGAAATCCTCTTGAAGCCCAAGATAACCAAGAGATCATTTTACTCTTAAAAAATAAAATAGCCTTAATTCAAAATATTAAAATTTCAATTGATTAAAAGGTTCATTATAAATTAACTAATATTACGATTAATGCAACCTTTTTTAAACTAGGATATTAATTATTGGATAATCAATTTTAGTTTTTTATGATAGAAATGACATATCCCAACAAAGATAGAGTTGGAACCTGTACAAAAGATTGTTACGGTTCATGTGTGTTTAAGGGAATTTGGAATGATGAAGCTTTAGAGCAAAAATTGCTATCAGCTCAGCCATTGAAAGAACATCCTTTTACAAATGGGTTTTTTTGTCCAAAATATAAAAAGAGGGAAAGTTTATTATATCATCAAAAGAGGGTAAAAACCCCATTACTTCGGATAGGTGCAAAATCTGAAAATAATTTCGAGAAAATTACTCTAGAAAAAGCTTTCGAAATTATAACTAAAAAACTAATTGAAATACAAAAAAAAAGTGAATCTACTTCTATTTTAGGTGCTTTTTATACGGGAAATTGTGGTCTTATATCACAGTATGCCCCATTAAGATTTTTTAGGGAGATTGGAGCTACAATCACCAATGGTGGAATCTGCAATGAAGGAGGATGTGCAGGGTTAACAGAATTATTTGGTACGTATTCAACTACAAATCCATTTCAATTAATAAATCCATCTACAAGATTAATTGTGATTTGGGGAAGCAATCTATCAGAAACTAATAACCATGCATATTATTTAGTTAAGCAAGCTTTAAAAAGAGGGACAAAGGTTGTAGTTATTGATTCTAGACGTACACCTATAGCCAAAAAAGCTGATCTTTTTCTACATATCTTCCCTGGTACTGATCATCTCTTAGTTAAAATGGTCCTTAATAAATTGGTTGCTAATAAAATATATGATGAATTATTTTTGAATGATAATGTTGATTCCTACTCATCTATTTTTTTAGAAGTTGCAAAAGTCGAGAAAGTGAAACTTTTAGAGCAAATTGGAATTAAAATTCAAACATTTCAAAATTTTGTTGATTTTCTATTTAAATTCAAACACCAAACGCTATTTAATATCGGGTATGGAGTTCAGAAAGATTTCCATGGTGGAAGAATTGTGAAATCTATTGCTTTAATTCAAATCTTACTTGGAAATATAGGAAAACCTGGTACGGGGTTGATTTATTCTCAAAGTGATTTTCTAAAACCTCTTCTTCAACCTCTTCAAGATTATATAACCAGTATTAAAAAAAGACCTAAGATGAAAGAAATTCCTATAATAGAATTAGGTTCTGCTTTATTATCTGGAACTTATAAAATGCTAATTGTATACAATTTCAATCCCGCAAGCTCACTACCTAATCAAAACCTCTTAAGAACCGCATTGATGAATGATGATTTATTTATAATAGTATTGGATATGTTCTTAAATGAAACTACGAAGTATGCGAATATCGTTATCCCTGCAAAATTTGATTTAGAAAGTCATGATATAATATCTCCATTTTATATTCCAGGTCTATCTATTAATATTGGAGGTCCGTGTCCATATCAAGATTGTGTGTCTAATTATGAGTTTTTCCAACAATTAGCTTTGAAAATGGGATATGATGATAAGGTATTTCAGGAATCAGAAGAGAGTATTTTTAAAAATTGTTTAAAAATGTTGCCATTAAAGATTCAAGAAAGTATTGATAAATTAGGTTATTATTTATTATTCGATTTTGATTCTGTTCCTTTTAACAATTTAAAATTTCCTACGTCTAATAACCAGATTCAAGCCAAGGGTCCTCATTTTAAATTTGGAGAAAATGAATTAAAACGTAAATTTTCCAATAAAATAAATGAATTTTTACTAATTTCACCTTCACATTTTTATTTTTTACATTCTCAATTAGGACAGGTTAATATCAGATATCTAGATGAATTTAGTAAAATTTTTTTAACACCAGAAGATATTGAAGCTTTAGGTTTAAAAACAGGTGATAAAGTACTTGTTTCTAATGAATATTACACGGGAGTGTATATTTTAGCAGAATTACCCATATTAAAACATGGAACTGCATTAATATATTCTGGTTTATCATCAACTTTAAAAGAAAATCTAAATGTGAATCACTTTACTCCTGATAAACCAGAAGAATTAGGTTTTTCAGGGGCATATAATTCTACTTTAGTGAAAATTACTGAAATTAAATCTAAATATACATAAAAATATGAAATTTTGATTTATTTCTTCTTTTTAATAAATGCAATGTCACCAAGAGAAGTTCCACTAGATTTTTTCATATATTTACTGCTCTCGACATTAGCTTCAATTTCGGTAGGTTTTTTCAGAATTTTAATTTTATATACATCTTCTATTTTCTTCGCTAATTTAATAGTAGGTTTTACTTTTCCAGCTTCAATTCTTCTAAGTAAGGAGGGTTTTTCATTTAACCTCTGAGCAAATTGATCTTGATTGAGTCCTAGTGAACTCCTTAGATTTCTTATTTTTTTAGCATAATCTTGAATTATTTCTAAATCATTAACATTAGATTTTTTTAATACTGGACGTTTAGGGAGAGTACTCTTATCATGGGAGAATGACTTATTAATGTGTTTACTCGTTGGAGGTTTTTGAATATTTTTACCATATCGAGCACAATTATGACAAACTGTGATTTTCGCTCCTTCTAATAGAACCCTTTGCCCCTTACCCCAAATTATACTACCACATATAGGACATTCTTTGTCAATTTCATTATATTGTGGTTTTGGCATAGAAATATCTCAAATTTTAATGTTTGATGACATGATGTATATTTATAGAATTTGATTAAAAACTCTTATAATTTACGGTTAAGTAGTATTATATTTTATAATCTATATATTTTTTAAAAATTGACATTTTTAACTAAACAAATAGAAGTAACCTTAAATTTAAATGATTAAAAGTTTATTAATAAATTAAAGTAATTTCTTAAAAATGTAAATGAAAGTAAGAAAAGAAGGGGTATACTTTTTTTGACCACGACTAAAGAAAAGAAGAAAAAAGAGGAAGGAAAAGATGGAGAATACCTCATTACTTATACTAGGCATTTAGAGAAACGACTCCGAAACTTAGAGACAGAAAAACAATTATTAGATGCAGAACGATTAAGATTAGAACAAGAATTACACAGCCTCAGAAATGAAATTGATAGATTAAGAGAACCTCCATTAGTATCTGCCACAATCATAGATTTTTTGGATGAAAAGGGAAGAGCAATCGTAAAAAGTTCAACAGGACCAAGTTTTGTTGTTAACACCAGTAGAAAAGTGAAAAATGAAAAATTGGTACCAGGAACGAGAGTTGCCTTAAATCAAAGAACATTCGCAATTATGGAGGTTTTACCTACAAAATTAGATCCTTTTGTTAAAGGAATGGAAGTAATTGATACTATTCCTGATATATCTTATGTTGATGTAGGAGGACTAGAGGAACAAATGCTAGAGGTAAGAGAAACTGTAGAATTACCTTTGAAAAAACCAGAATTATTTAAAAAAATTGGAATTGAACCCCCTAAAGGAGTTTTGTTATTTGGTCCTCCTGGTACAGGTAAAACGCTATTAGCTAAAGCTGTAGCTCATGAAACGGAAGCTACATTTATAAGAATTATTGGATCTGAATTAGTTCAGAAATTTATTGGAGAAGGTGCCCGCTTAGTTAGAGAAATATTTAACTTAGCAAAACAAAAAGCCCCTACCATCTTATTCATTGACGAATTAGATGCAATTGGTTCTCAAAGACTTAAGATAGCTACTTCTGGAGATAGAGAAGTTCAAAGGACTCTTATGCAATTATTAAGTGAATTGGATGGATTTGAACAAAGAGGAGATGTTAAAATCATTGGTGCAACAAATCGAGTGGATATTTTAGATCCCGCACTCTTGAGACCTGGGAGATTTGATCGTATGATTGATTTTCCAATTCCTAATGACGAAGCTCGAGAAGCGATCTTTAAAATTCATGCCAGAAATTTACATATTGAAGAAATTTTAGACTTTAAAAAACTAGTACATCTCACAGAAGGGGCAACTGGAGCTGATATTAAAGCAATTTGTACAGAAGCTGGAATGTTCGCTATTAGAAAAGATGCTGATATGATTATCAATAAAGATTTTATTGATGCTGTCAATAAAGTTATGAATAAAGTAAAAGATCAGTGGGTAGAATCCAGACTTTACTCTTAGTAGTCAGTATCTATAATTTAATAATATATTCTTACTTAATTTAAATTAAATAACTTTTGCGTCAATTCTTCTATGGAAACTGAAATATTATTAGGTTTAAGACAGATAAAGGCAATTTCAGATTACCAATTTAGCAATGAAATAACTGATATACTTTTTGATGAGATAGATCAAGTAAAACTTGTAAGATCACCAAATACAAATAAAATTAGATATATATATTATAAGAATAATCTATTACTCACACTTAGACCTACAAATGGATTTTTTACTTTAACTCTATATTCTGCTAAAAAAGTAATTACTAACACTAGTCCTCCAAAATTAAGGGTTATAGTGTTAAATGAAATTTCAGACTTTATCAAAACAGGAAGAAATGTTTTTTGTAAACATATCGTTGATATTGATGAAAATTTAAGACCCTTTGATGAAGTTATAGTAGTAAATCAAGATGATGAGTTGTTAGGTATAGGTAAATTAAAAATCCCTGTTTCTTATGCAACATCATTCTCGAGAGGTATTGCTGTAAATATAAGAAGAGGAATTAATAAGGCAAAAATTTAAATTTCGAATTATTATATAACTTAAGATATAAAACAGAAATTAAAGTGAAGAAAATTGGTAAAGTTACCAAAAGAAATGCAAAGTAAAGCAAAAAGTAAACCCAAGCGTCCTCAACCTTCAGTTAAGCGAGATGGGCAACAACTTGGCTCAAGACAGATGCGGAGAAAGATGGCACAGCAAGGTATAGATATGGAACCCGTTGATGCTACAAGGGTTATTATAGAAGGTCCCGAAAAAACGATGATCATAGATCAACCCGAAATTTTTCTAATGAAACAAGCGGGTCAGGAAATATATCAAGTAATTGGCCAAGCAGAAGAAGTCTCTCCAGAAAATCTTACTATTCAAAGCATGGAAGCAGAGATAGATTTATCAACTGAAGAAGATTCCGAGATAAAACCAATGATAACAGAAAATGATATAATGCTAGTTGCAACACAAGCTAATGTAGATAAAAATGAAGCAGAATCTGTTTTAAAAGAGTGTAATGGAGACATAGCAAAAGCTATTTTATTTTTGAAGAATAGACTTTAAAATATAACTATAGGTTAAATGATAAAGATTAAGAATTATAAAATTTTTAATATTCAAAAAGCAAATATGTATATTTTTTATGTCGAAAATTAAAAAAAAACGAATTGAAAGACCTACAGAAATTTCAGAACTGGACGTAAAATTTCAAAAAATTATCCAATTTTCTGGTTGGTTATTTTTATTTACGCTTATTGGATTTATGGGTGCTTGGATAGTATTAGATTACATTTTAGCATTAATAAATTTAGAATTAACAGCTATGACATTTACTTTTATTATCTTTACAGGTACAAATTCAGCAATTAGTTTTGCTTTAGCAGCAAAAATAAAAAATAATAAAGATAATAAACAAAAATTCTTTCATGATTGGTTATTAGGAGAATTTTTATTCAGTTTATTTGCGATTTTTGCTGTAGCAGCATATCAATGGTAAAAATACATAAACAATTCTTTTCTCAAAGTTAGTGTTAGTTCTTTTCTATTATTTATACTCTTCTCTAGAAGGATTAAAAATATCAATAACTTCTGTGTTCTCTAATATTATTGCTCCATGTTTTTCTTCAGAATCAAAAATATAACTATCTCCAGTTCTAGCTATGAACTCAGCATTTTCAGTCAAAAATTTGATCTTTCCTTTTATTACATATCCTATTTGATGTTCTTTATGACTATGTATGGGAATTTCAGCATTTTCTTCAAGTGTAAAATGGCAAAGCATTAGAGAATCATTATATAGCAAAGTTCTTCGTAAAACTCCTTTTACTGCTTCTATTGGTTGAACTTTTTCTTTATTTTTAACATTTCTAGGCATTTTAAAGGTTCACTTTAAAATATCTCAATCAATTTTTTTTATTTAAATATACCTATTATTAATTCTTATAAAGGTTTTACACTTAAATTTAATGTAATATGATAATTTCTTCGACAAAATTAAAAATATAGTCTAATTATTGAATAAATAAATTAGAAATTGAAAGGACTCCAAAAGATTAAGAAAACTATCGTTATTCTTCTACGCAGCCTTAAAACTATCAAATAAAGTGTTAATAAAATAAGTTTAAATTGGAAAATAAATAAATTTTTATATCAAAAGAGGTAAAATATTAACGATAATAAACGATTAATAATTCTCTAAGTTCAATTCATGTTACCGACAAAATTTTTTAATCGAAACTATTATAATATTTCACTTTTTTAAAATTGAATGTTTAAAAATTGATAAAGGGGTATAATAACTTTGGTATTAGTATCAGAATCTAAACCGAAAAAAGAAAAAGAAGTTGAAAATATAAATCGTAAATATTTAACTAAATTATTACCTCAAGTTTTTAGAACAGAAGGTGACGTAGTACCATTTGATCTTGCCAAAATTGAACAGAGTCTAGTAAATGAAACAGGGTTAGATCAGATCTTAGCCGATAAGATCACTGAATTAGTTGTTAGAAGAATAATCTCTTCTGGAATAAGTTTTTTATCGGGGCCTCATATTAGAGAAATAGTATGCTCAATCTTATCTGAACAACATTTCGAAGAAGAAAGAAAATTGTATACTAGGATTGGAATGCCTTTAATGGATTATGAAGCAATTTTAGAATATGGAGTAGATGAAAATGCAAATCAAGATATGAACCCTGAAAGTATTCATCACTGGGCTGCAAATAGAATATCCGATGAATATGCTCTTCTAAGAATATTAAATTCTGAGGAGGCACACGCTCACTTATTTGGTGATATACATGTTCATATGTTAAGATACTTTGATTTAAGGCCTTTTTGTCAAGAATGGGACCCACGAATGATTCTGGAGCATGGATTACCGCCAGTTGAGAGTTGGGCACATTGTAGTAAATCAGGACCTGCAGGTAGTTTACGTGTAGCGGTGACTCATCTTGCTAAATGGCTTGGGATTATTCAGGGTGAATTTAGTGGAGGACAGGGATATGATTATATAACCACTTTTTTAGCACCGTATGCTCGGGGTATTTCTGATAGAGAAATTGAACAATCAATGCAATGTTTAATTTTTGAAACAAATCAAATCTTTGCTGCGAGAGGGGGCCAAGTACCATTTACTTCGATATCATGTACCCCAACTATACCTGATGGTTTATTAAATATTCCTGCTGTAGGTCGACATGGAAAATTAGTTGGATATTATGGAGATTATAAAGAAGAATGTCTTAAACTTTTTGATGCTTTAACCGACGTATATATTCAAGGTGATCATAATGGAAAGCTTTTTGCATTTCCAAAACATGAGATTAAAATTAAGAAAGAATGGCTACGAGAGTTTGAACCATCTTATTTAAAATTAATGGAAGAAGTAGCTACTATGGGAACCCCCTATTTCCTTAACATGTGTCCAGACTGGATGCCTGATGAGATTCATAGTCAATGCTGCAGGAAGTTTCTAAGTGGTAATCAAATTATAGAGCAATGCATTCATGATCCTGAAGAAAGGAAAAACGCTAACGTTTGGGAAAACTACGTAACTATTGGTTCACTACAAAGTGTTAGTTTAAATCTTCCTCGTTATGCTTATTTGTCTGAAAACGAAGATGATTATTTTACAATATTGGATAAGAAAATTGAGCTTTCTGCGAGAATTTTACGTAAAAAATGGAATTTAGTGGAAAAAAGACTGAATACTGGACACTTACCTTTATGTAGTGGTAAAATAAAGGGTAAACCAATTTTTAATATAAAAGATCAGAACCTTTCGATAGGATTTACAGGATTAAACGAAGCTGTGAAAAGTTTAATAGGATTTGAATTACATGAAAATGATACTGCTTATAATTTAGGAAAAAAAATATTAAATTATATGGTCGCTAAATGTAATACCATGACAGAGAGAGATAAAAAATATTACTCTCTATGGGAACAACCTGCAGAATCTAGTTCTGGACGCTTTGCTAGATTAGATTTAAAACATTTTTCTAAAAAAGCTATTGTTCAATCATCTGGTAAATCTGCTTATTATACAAATTCTGATCATTTTAGATATGATGCTGAAATTCCATTATCTGTACGAATTAAGAAACAAGGCGATCTACATCCGATTGTTAATGGTGGTGTTATTACCCACATTTGGCTTGGAGAACAAAAACCAGATCTTTATGGGTTATGGGAACTTACGAAACATATTTGTCTTAATACTAATACCGCTTATTTCGCTTATTCACCAGATTTTACCTACTGTCCTCATTGTAGAAAGATGTTCCGAGGGGGAAGTTTTATATGTCCCCAGTGCAAATCTGGAGATGTAAAAGTATACTCAAGAGTTACAGGATATTATAGTGAAGTAAATAGGTATAATCCGGGAAAAAAGGCTGAGTGGAAAGCTCGTAGACGAGAAATTCTTTCTATGTAATTTGAGTTACTTTGAATAATTCCTGAAAATAAACGAATTAAAATGGAAGAAAAGATTTAAAGAAAAAAGTAAATAGAATTGCATTATTATAAATTTTTTTTTAACTTTTGTTTTAACCATGTTATAATTGTGCAAGATGAGTGGGTTCAATTTAATAATAAAACCAGATGAAGATGATATCGAAGCTGCAGAGGTGTATGTTGATGGAAGAATTGAAGGCAAAAAATATCGCTTTATTCTTGATACTGGTTCAGCAAGAACAAGTGTTCAATTTAACAATTACACTTCCAAATTTGAATGCATTCAAAAGAACAACTCTTCAGGAGTATTTGCAAAAATTACTGATAATTTGATTAGGGTACCATATATTAAACTTGGTCCTATCTTAAAAAAGAATTTCACGTTGGTTCGCTTGCCAGAAAATTCTATAAACATAAGAAATCTAATTGGGATGGATATACTCAAAGATTTCTGTTGTCATTTTTATTTCGATGAAAATAGAGTTTTGATTGATAATTCAGAAGAAGTTGAGATTAGAGATCCTCTCCACGAACTATTTCTTGGCAAGAGGTTTCATCCCTACATCAAAATTCAATTTGAAAAACTGAAAGTCAATGCGGTATGGGATACAGGTGCTGGAATCACGACTGTGGACCTAAACTTTATTAACAAGCATCCTTCTTATTTCCAAGAAATAGGACAATCTATCGGTACAGACTCCACGGGGGCCAAAATGGAAACAACTATGTTCACTATGGTAACAACTATAATCGGTAACAATGAGTTTCCCCCCCATAAAGTTGCCGGCGTTGATTTATCTCATATAAATTCCACATCCGAAGTTTCTATAGATTTAATATTGGGTTACAGCACCCTGTGTAAAGCAAACTGGTTGTTTGATTTCCCCCACAAGAAGTGGGCAGTTTTAAAAATACTGAAGGAATAAAATTGGTAAAGAGAAGAAAAAAGTTGAAAACAAAAATTTTAGTTAAATATTAAATTTTAGTTTTTATCCTTTTTCTAAATCCAATTTTGACTGTAAGAGAGTTAAAAAATAGTGATTTGTTTTTTAATTCGATTTTTTAAATCATTAAAAAATATTATACTTATGTTTGAAAAGAGATCTCTTCAAGATATTCAACGTATAATAGATGATTGGATCAATAAACATGGAGGATATTGGCCCCCATTGGCAATGTTATCTGCTGTTATTGAAGAAGTTGGTGAATTAGCAAAAGAGATCAATCATCTTGAAGGATATAAGCCAAAAAAAAATAGAAATGAGAAAATTAAGGTTGGTGAAGAACTAGCCGATATTCTTTATGCTGTAGTATGTATTGCAAATTATTATAAAATTGATTTAAATACCGAATTAAAGAATGTTATTGAAAAATACTCCGAGAGAGATTCAAAACGATTTATTTGAATAGTAGGTAATTTAATGAGTTATTTCAATTTCAAAGGCAATAAGATCAAGATCTGGGATAACAAATTAGATTTAAGTGAAAAGGGGATCAATGCCATTTCTGAGATAAAAGAACTTGAAAATCTTATTCATTTAAAAGGACTGAATCTTTCTGGTAATAATATTCGAGAAATTAAAGGACTCAGAAGCTTAATAAATTTAGAATCATTAAATCTTAGCTATAATCAGATTACAGAAATAACTGGATTAGAAAATTTAACAAGATTAAAGCGGTTATTTCTATATAATAATCAAATAACTGAAATAAAAGGTCTAAACACCCTTATTAGTTTAAAAGAGTTGAACCTTTATGAGAACTTTATTACAGAAATAACCGGGTTAGAAAAATTAACTGGATTAAATGAGTTGTACATAGGATGTAATAGAATCTTTGAAATTAAAGGCCTTGAAACTCTAATAAATTTAAAATATCTAAATTTAGAGAAAAATAAAATTTCTGAAATCAATGGTCTTTACAATCTAAAAAATTTAGTCTTACTCGCTCTGAAATGGAATCGAATAACTGTAATTAAAGGATTTCAAAATCTAAGGAATTTAATGAGATTAGAACTTTCATATAATCAAATTTTTGAGATAAAAGGATTAGAGGCACTTGAAAAGTTAATTAACATAGATATTAGTGGTAATCCAATATATGAATAATATTTAACTATTGAAAAAAATTCACAATCAAGAAAGTTAGTTAAGCTCTTAGATGCTCAGGAACTAGTTAATTATTGTAAGCAAAGTATTGAGAATATTGACAATCTAAAAAGATCTTATTTGTAATCTCATTATGATCTTAGTTTTTAGTTGTAAAATTTTAATTGTTTAAAATGTTCTAATTGTTAAAAAAAGTAGAGAAGATATTAAAAACAAATATTTAAATATAAAAAATATGCGAGAAAATGGCTTAG
>JABXKB010000323.1 GCA_013375485.1 Promethearchaeota archaeon
GCTTTTCCTGAATATGACTCAACTTTCATTGCGAGTGCTCTACCTTGTAATTCACCGGAATATACTGGTAGAATTGGAATGGCTCCAGCAAAACAACCGTTTATGTCTGTTCCGCCACTAATTGAATTAAAAAAGAGATCTTTTTTAATATCTCTATAGACGTACTCAAATCCTTCTGGTGAAAGCGTTGAGGCCGTTTGTGAAATTTCTCTTAACGCGCTTAGATCGAATTTTTCGGTGGGTTTAACGCCGAGGCCCATTAAGTAATGAATGTACGCGGCACTCGTTCCAAAAATAGAAATTTTATGTTTCTCTATTAATTCAAAAAATCTCAACGGATCAGGGTAAAGCGGATTTCCATCGTATAGAAATATAGTACACCCCACTGCTAATCCACTAATGAGCCAATTCCACATCATCCAAGAAGGGGCTGTGATATAAGTGAGTGCATCGCTTCGTTTGCAATCAGTCGATAGGATAAGCTCCTTTAAATGATTGATTAATACTCCACCAGCGCTCTGAACAAGACATTTGGGCGCTCCCGTTGTCCCAGAAGAGAACATAACATATAGGGGATGATCAAACGGTAATTGTTCAAATTCTAAGGTTGGTTCCTCATCTTTGGATATAAACTCATCCCAATGAACGGCATTGGAAATACTACTGATATCTAGTTTATTTTGAGATATGTAAGAAACAACAATAACTTTTTCGATAGATGGAATCGCCTCAACTACTGTTTTCGTATTTGAAATGATGCTGAATTCTCTGTCTCCATAAAAGTAGCCATCTACAGTAAACAAGACTTTTGGCTCGATTTGACCGAATCTATCTATAACGGCGCTAGATTGTAATTCTGCACCACATGACGCCCAAGTTGCTCCAATCGCTGTAGCTGCCAGCATCGCAATCGGTGTTTCTATTAAGTTTGGTATGTAAGATACTACTCGATCTCCTACTTTAACCCCCATATTTTTGAGAGATTTCGCCAGGCGCGCTACAGTTTTATTTAACTCCTTATAAGTTGTCTGCTTTGATACCTTCGTTTCTCCTTGGAAAACAAATGCTAGTTGGTCGTCTTTATACTTCAATAAGTTTTCCGCGAAATTTAATTTCGTTCCAGGGAACCATTTAGTTCCGGGAAAAACGTTTATGTCTTCAACTACCTTATCATATGGCTGGGAAGAAATTATACCCGAAAATTTCCACACTGCGTCCCAAAAATCTGAAATCTTTTCAACGGACCATTTATATAAATCTTTTCCCCCTTTTATTACTTGATTGTATTCTTTATTGACGAAATCGATAAATCGCGTAGCTTCTGCGTTTTTGATCCATTCTTCGGAGGGTTCCCATAATTTTTTTTTATTTGTAATGATTAACACATCTTAATTTGTAATCTTTCGGCATTGTATTTAATTCATTTTTATTAATTAGTTTTTGAATATTTCTTTTACGATATCTATTCTATTAAATCTTTCCGAATTGCAATGTTTAACTTCTTCATGCAATTAAAAGAGCAAAAAATTGTTGGTTTCACTATTGTATTTAAGGAATTTTCAAGGAAAAAGTTAAATAATGCTTGATTGTTTTAACACATGTTATAAATATTTTCTCTTCTTTCTTATTATCGTCTATCTTATTAACAGAATTTACAATTAAAAGTAAATTTTTAATCGTAGATCTAATTATCTTACATAATTAAATTTTTAATTAGGGGTGCTAAAAATTTCAGAAATAAAAATTTTAAAAGAAGGAAAAGGAGAGATTTTATGTAAAAATACGCCTTCTGAAGTCAGAAAATGGACCAGAGAAAATAAATCTCGTGCTTTAATAGATAAACGTATGAAAATTAAAGATGCCGTAAAAAAGTATGTTAAAGAAGGTGATTATTTAGCTATTGGAGGTTTTGGCCATATTAGAATCCCTATGGCTATAATTTATGAAATCGTAAGACAACAAATTAAAAAATTATCCGTTGCGGGGCATACTGCTGTTCAAGATATTGATATGTTAATGGCTGGTGGTTGTGTATCTGCTGTTGATATCGCTTATGTCGTTGGATTTGAGCTTCGAGGGCTTTCTGGAGTTCAGAGACGGCTTTTTGAAAGCGGACAAGTTAAAAAAACTGATTTTACTAATGGAGCAATGTCTTATCGTATTCGAGCTGGTGCTCAAGGAGTACCATTTATTCCTGTTAAAGTGATGCTTGGAACTGATACGATGATACATTCCCCCGGTAAAGTTGTTAAGTGCCCATTTACTGGAGAAAAAGTATTATTACTACCATCATTAAATCCTGATGTTTGTATAATTCACGCACATAGAGCAGATATGTACGGGAATGTTCAAATTGACGGACATATCGTTAAAGACGATTTACAAGCGAGAGCATCAAAGAGAGTTATAGTCATGTGTGAAGAATTAATAAGCGACGACATCATCAGACAAGATCCAAGTAAAACTGTTATTCCTTTTTATATGGTAGATGCTGTTGTAGAGCAACCTTGGGGGTCACATCCTGGTAATATGCCGTATAAATACTATTTTGACCACAAATTCACTGAAGATTACTTAGCAGTAGGCAGAAACAAAGATCCAAAAGTGTTAGAAAAGTGGTTAGAAGATTGGGTATATAGTCTTGATAGTTTTGACGAATATTTAGTGAAATTAGGTCCTAGAAGGCTCTATAACCTTAGAGATTCTGAATTTTTACGAAAACCAGTGGGGGGCGATTAAAAAATGACCGCTGAAAACTATTCATTAAGAGAATTAATGGCGATTGTTGCAGCTAGGCAATTGTTAGATGGAAAAGCAGTAGCAGTAGGGACTGGATTACCGCTTGTAGCAGCAATGCTTGCACAGTTGACTCATGCTCCCAATTTGGTTATCTTTTTTGAAGCCGGTGGAATCGCACCAAAATTACCTACACTTCCCTTATCCGTTGGAGATTCACGAACTATCCATAAAGCTTTATGCACAACCACTTTAATCGATATTATGGATTCTATGCGTAGAGGCTTTATTGATTACGCCTTTTTAGGTGGAGCACAAATAGATAGATATGGTAATCTTAATTCCACTATGATTGGAGACGATTACGAAAAACCTAAAGTGCGATTTCCAGGATCAGGAGGTGCAAACGACTTTGGTTCGCTCGCTTGGGAAACGCTTATAATAATGGATCGACATAGTCCTCGAAGATTTATTGAAGAAGTAGATTTCATTACAACACCGGGTTTTTTATATGGTCCTGGAGCCAGAGAGAAAGAGGGTTTATCTGAAGATACTGGTCCTTCGCGTGTCATTACAGATTTATGTTTAATGGATTTTGAACCAAAATCAAAACGAATGAGATTAATTGCAACATATCCGGGAATTAATGTTGATGATGTAATAAAAGCTACTGGTTTTGAATTAATTATAGCAGATGATGTGGAAATTATTAGTCCTCCCACTGAAGAGGATTTAAGATTATTGCACGAAGTAATAGACCCTAACGGTTTTGTTTTTAAAAAATAAATATTTTTTTTATTTTTAATTTAACATAAAGTCTTCGGCCTTTTCTGGCCAGTATTTATATCAAACTATATGTGAAAAGACAATGTTACACTTTGGGACGCAATTGAAAAACCTTTTTTTTAACCATTCCCTTATTGCAAATTTCATAATTTTTACGCTTTAAATTTTAATTTGAACTTTTCATGAGTTAGGATTCTGAGTAGGTTATTTGTTTTAATACCTGTGTTTCTCCCTGGAAAATGAACGCTGATTGGGTATCATTGAACTTTAATAGGTTTTCAGTAAAGTTCAATTTACTTCCCGGAAACCATTTAGTGCCGGGAAACACGCTTATATCCTCTACAACTTTATTACAAGGTTTAGAAGTATGATGTCCGCAAATTTTTACATCGCATCCCAGAAATCTTCAATTTTATTTACTGAAGATCGATATAAGTCTTTTCCCCCTTTATGGACTGGCTATATTCTCTATTAACAAAGTCTATAAATCGCGTTATATTAGCATCTTTAATCCAATCCACAGATGGTTCCCATAATAATTTTCTTTCATCATCCATAATTATAACACTATAACCTTTACCTTGTAAGTGTGTTAAATCTTATATTTTATTAATATTAAATATTGTGTTTCTATAACTATTCTAAGAACACCTAAAATCTACTACTACAAATCTTAACTTTTAATTATTAACCTAAAAAGTTATTAGGTGTTATTTATTTATAAACACAAATACCTAACATTATTTAAGTTATTAGAATGGCTGAAGAACCTCAATTTCCTCCGCTTCCAGATATAGGAGACATACTCGACCGAAAGGATCGCTTCAAACAAAAGAAAACAGCAGTCTTAAAGTGTAGAGAATGTAAAGTAAAATATCCTCGCGAATTTAAAGAAGGAGATTATGTTTTTAAAAATCTTAAGGACGAAACCTGTAAGGAATGTAATCGTAATGCGACTTTGACTATTGAAGAGATTTATTCTGAGTGGATTGATCCAAAAAAAAAAAAATAATGTTTTTTGTTTAATTTTCAGCTTTTTGTTCTCATCCTATTAACAGCAATATATACGCACGCTAAAGTAATTCCCGTTGTGATAATAATTGAGACGGGTATGGCCGCCCCTAACATACCGAGTGCATTTACATCGAAAAAGTAATATATATAATCACTAGTTAAAGCGCCATGGATAAAAATAAACACTAAATAACAAACTGGATAAATACAGACCCAATAGAATAAATATTTCCATTTATATCTCAATTTGTTTTCCGTTAATAGCCAATCAACTATGAAAGCGATTGGAGTAATGTAATGGAACACAAGGTTGCTAAATGCTGCCCATCCAGTGGGGTGGTAAAAAGGGGCTAATAGAATCGCAAAGAAAATAAAAGTTATGGAAATATAGACGGTAAAAGCACCTTTGAGCAGTCCTGTAATCTTTTCAAGAGGCTCTGGTTTTTTGTGCCATAGTATTGCTAATGTGAGCCATATTGTAACCATAAAGTTTGTTTGTATAGTGAAAGCTTTAAAGCTATTAAACCATTCGAATATTGGGCCGTAAAAAAGGCCGTAAATTACTACACTAGCTATAAATGTAAACCAACTTAGTCCAGCAAAAAGAATACGGTAGATTAACACAGTATTATTTGATAGATTAATATCTTTCATTTTTGTAACCGTTAAAGGATATATAATTATAGCATTTAAAAGAGTGATAAAATAAAAACATCTAGTAAAAAAGAAGAGCTCTTTATTCTATTCCTAATAATTTAATAATTAAATTTGCCATGGAATAGGGATCCAGGCTTTTATCCATAACTAACCGTAAATACTCGTCAATCGTGG
>JABXKB010000324.1 GCA_013375485.1 Promethearchaeota archaeon
TTTTCTGCTTCTTCTTCCATTTTATTTGTGAGCCATTCAACATAATAAGAACCTGCTAGTGGATCAACAGTGTCAGTTACACCTGACTCATGTGCAATTATTTGCTGAGTCCGTAATGCAATTTTCACAGCATTTTCTGTTGGAAGGCATAACGCTTCATCAAAAGAATTAGTATGTAAGGATTGAGTTCCTCCTAGAACCGAAGCTAACGCTTGTAAGGTAACTCTTGCGATATTATTTTCAGGTTCTTGAGCTGCTAATGACACTCCTGCTGTTTGTGTATGAAATCGTAATCGCATTGATTCTGGTTTCTTTGCTCCATATTTATTTTTCATATGTCTAGCCCATATTCGTCTCGCTGCCCGATATTTACAAACTTCTTCAAAAAAGTTATTATGGGAATTAAAGAAAAAGGATAAACGAGGCGCAAAATCATCTATTTCCAAACCTCTTTCTAATGCAGCTTCAACATAAGCAAAACCATCTGCTAATGTAAAAGCTAATTCTTGAACTGCTGTAGATCCTGCTTCTCTAATATGATACCCACTAATACTTATTGTATACCATTGAGGGACATGTTTTGCGCAATACTCTATCGTATCAATTATAATTCGCATTGATGGTTCAGGAGGAAAAATCCATGATTTTTGAGCAATATATTCTTTCAAAATGTCATTTTGAATAGTTCCTCTTAACTCTTCTGGAGTATGGCCTTGTTTTTCAGCAGTTACGATATATAAGGCTAGCAATATTGAAGCAGGGCCATTAATAGTCATGGAAGTACTTATTTTTGAAAGGTCAATCCCATCAAATAGAGTCTGCATATCTTTCAAGGAATCTATAGCTACACCCTCTTTACCAATTTCCCCTAAAGCTCTTGGATCTGTCGCTTCAATTCCATAAATAGTATGTAAACTAAAAGCTACACTTAAGCCAGTATTACCATGATTAATTAAAAATTTATAGCGTTTATTTGTTTGTTCTGCATTTCCAAATCCTGCAAATTGACGCATAGTCCATAATTGCCCTCTATACATATTTGGATATGCTCCTCGTGTAAAGGGGTATTGTCCTGGAAATCCTAAATCAAGAGCATAATTAAAATCTTTAATATCATTGGGAGTATATAATCTATTAATTTCTATTTCAGATAAGTTCCTAAAACTTTGTTTTCTTTCTTTTTTAAGTGAAATTGACTTCTCCCATTCTTCCTTATCCTGTTTAATTTTGTCGTATTCAGTCATAATAATTATCCCTCAAAGACTAAGTTGGAGGTTTAATCTATTATTTTATAAATGTTAATTCTTCAATTAGATAAGAGTTTAAAATTATTTTAACTTTATTTTATTCTTTTTAGAGTATGATACATAATTATTAGTTCTTTATTTTATTTTCTCTAACAAGGTCGGTGAAATTATAATAGGACAATTCAGTCGATTGGAGACTCTCATACCTATATTTTTAATCGTGAGCAAACCGCACTACGTCTGAAATAATTTGATCATGAGCTTGTTGCAGGACTCGTTTACAACTTTAATGGACTTAGTTGGTTTGACCTTGGGGAATAATTCGGGAACGTATTGAAATCGAAACACACTCTCTTCATTGTCAATTAAGGTTTGAACGGCACTTTTCAACAAAGGAGGGGAGGAATCGGTAGTGAGGCGGGATAAGAACGAGAGAAACCTTCTTTTCTCTGGAGGCACGTGAAATTGATAGTAGAGTTTTAAAAGAAGTTGTACTTAAGATTATCAAGGAAGCAGGGAATCAAGGCATTAGCTATGAAGATGTTTCTCAAATGAAAGAATTGGCCGAAAGCGCGATTTGTAAATTGAGAAAAACCGCCTTTAAACCATTATTATCATTAATGAAAGAAGATAATCAGTACCTAAAAGTTCATGTTGACAAATTAATTAATAAAATCAAAATAAATTATGGGAATAAAAAATAAGCAATATTTAAATATATTTTAAAATTAATTTCTAAAACATCGGATCTTTTATTGATTATGGGACTATTTACCCTGAAAAATATAATGAGTTTTGTTTCCATGGGACCCTCATTTTTACAGTCAATAGTAAGAAAAGTTCCGTTATATGTGAATTATGATTTAACTTGGCAATGTAACTTAAAATGTAAGCATTGTTATTTTTTCTCATCAACAACGGAATTAAAAAATAAAAGAACGGAATTATCGGATGAAGAATGGATTAAGGTTTTTAAATACCATAGAAAATTAGGAACAAAAATAGCTGTTTTAACCGGTGGAGAACCTACTTTAAGAATGGATGTTATAAAAGAAGCGATTAAAATTTTTCCCTCAGTTCAGGTTGTATCAAATGGAATTATAAGATTACCTCGATTTAATGGATATAAACAACCGAAATACTGGGTAAGTATAGATGGTATCAAGGAAACTCATGATAAGATAAGAGGTGCAAGGATTTTTGATAAAGTTATACAAAATATTCGGGAGAATAATCCGGTTGTTACATCAGCCATCATGACATTAAATTATAAAGAAATTGAAGATATTGCTAAAATTGCTCACGATAATGGTGCTTCTGGATTAATCTTTCAATTATATACCGACTATCCTGACAGTCCGCTTTTATTAAAAGGTAATATATTAAAAAAGACAATAAAAGACATTTTAAAAGTAATGCGTGAATATGGAAATTTTATTTTTTATTCCAAAAAAATGTTAGAAGTATACCTATCAAAAGAATTTGTACCACATTGCATATTTAAAACTGGTCAAATAAAAAGTTTCTATCCTGATGGAACACAAAAGTTTTGTGTTATGGGAAATTCACCACTTTTATGTGATAATTGTGGATGTGTCGTGCCAATAACTGCATATGCCTTATTTAGGAAATTTGATTCAGGTACAGTTGATAAAGCGAGAAAATTGTTTAATTTCAAGTAATTTTTGCTATTTTGCAAAATCATTTTTTATTTATGAGAATCATACTCTCTTTTTAATGAAAAATAATGATGGTAAATATAGACATTAAAAATAATAAAATAATTATTAAGACCGAGCTATAATAAAATCGACGAGTTTTCCAAGATTTTTAACGTTTTCATAACTTTTTGGAGCTTTTTCCTCAAAATAATCTTTGAAAGCCTCCCAATTCTCCCTCTTTTCTGAAGGTGCTTCAGCTAATATTTTTTTAACTTCTTGAAAGTCGTCGGTGAAGATTAAACCATTATCCACTCTATTAGCTTTTTCAGATAATAGAAAAAGATAATAATCATTTAAATCCCAAGGATTTAAAACATGTTCCGGTTTGTTTCCATCTCCTGCTTTCTTTCCTCTCAATAAACTAGTATCTATTTGTGTTGGTAAAACCATAGTAAAATTAATATTCTCTCTTTTATATTCAGCTGCCATGGCTTTTTGCATTCCTACAACGGCAAATTTACTTGCAACATATGCAGTAAGTCTTGGTGGAGCATTTGGGTATGCTTCACTTCCAGTTATAATAAATCTTGCTTTATCTTTTTTATCATCTTTCTTCATGTATGGATAAGCTGCTTTAAACGTATGAAATACTCCAAGCACATTAACATTTAAAATTTCAGCAAATTTTTCATTGATAAACTCATGAGTTGCCCACATTCGAGAATAACCCGCATTTGCAATTACACCATTAAATAAACCCAGTTCGTCATGAAATGTCAAAAGAACTTCGGATACTTCTTGAAAATTACTAACATCAGCGGTTTGGATAATAACCTTAATATCTGTTCCAACATCTTCTATTTCTTTCTTAGTATTAAGTAATTCTCCCATAGTTCTTGAGATTAAACCAAGATTAGCCCCCTCTTTAGCACATGCTATTGCTATTGCTTTTCCGAGGCCTCTACCTGCTCCAGTTATAATCACATTTTTTCCTTTTAACAACATTATATAATTCACTAATAAAAATTAGTTAATTAATTTAATATTCATAACCTAAAAGAAATTACAAATATTTGATTAAAGTTAAATTATTTAAGAATAATTGAAAGATAATCAATAAAGATTTTTATTTTTAATTAGAGATAAACCATCAACTAAATTAATAAATAAACGGTGAAGATATTTAAAATCGCATTAGTAAATCCAGGACCAGGAGAAATTCTAAGTAAAGGTAGAATTATCGCAAATGCGGATCATATATATCCTCCTTTGGGTATCTGTTATCTAAGTGCTGTATTAAAAGAAGAAAATTATCAGGTTGAAATAATTGACCAAGCAGCAAGAGGTTTTAACTTATATCAAATTGTAAGATGGATTAAAAAGAAAGATCCCGATATCTTAGGATTTTCTACTTTAACAGCATCAGGATCAGGAATTAGTGCTGCCTTAACTTCTATCGAAGTAAAAAAGTGGAACCCAAATATTAAAATAGTGTTTGGAAATCGACATACAAACCATAATGATTATAGAATTCTAGAAAAATACCCCCAAGTTGATATTTGTGTACGAGATGAAGGGGAATATACCTTCCTAGCATTAGTAAAAGCACTTGAAAGAAATCAACCCTTAAAAGATATTAAAGGTATAACCTATAGAGAAAGTGGAAAATTCAAGAGAAATGAAAAACGCCCTCTAATTAAAGATCTTGACTCCATACCTCTCCCGGATAGAAAAGCTTTGAAAATGGAATATACAGGAAGTTTTGGGGGGTTGGAATTTGCACCCAAGGGTTTTACATCTATGGTTTCTTCTCGAGGGTGCCCTTATCATTGCACATTTTGTTATGGAAAACGAACTGTTGGATTTAGAACCCGTTCTGTAGAAAATATTGTGAAAGAAATTTTACATTTAGAAAGTGAGGGTTACAAATACCTTAACTTTGTAGATGATAATTTCACAGTATCTAAGAAAAGAGTCATAAAACTTTGTAGACTAATGCATAAACATAAGGTTGATCTAGATTGGATATGTGAGGGAAGAGTAAATCAAGTATCTAAGGAAATGTTAAAGGAAATGAAAAGAGCTAAGTGTAGAATTATATTTTATGGTATAGAAAGTGCAAATCAAAGAATTCTTGATTATTATAGAAAAGGAATTACACCTGCGCAATCAATTGCCGCAGTTAAAAAAACTCGAAAAGCCAAAATCCCTTTTATCTTAGGTTCATTTATCGTTGGAGCACCTGGTGAAACACTTATAGAGATATATAATACTTTAAAGTTTGCTCAAAAAATAGATATTGATTTCCCTGTCTATAATCTTCTCGGAACTATGCCTGGAACAGATATTTGGGATGAAATGGTTGAGAAAAATATTCTTGATGAAAACAAATATTGGGAAGAAGGAGTCCATATATCAGATATTGACCCTGGTGGAGTTCCAACTGAA
>JABXKB010000034.1 GCA_013375485.1 Promethearchaeota archaeon
CCAATGGGTGATCAACCATCTGCTATCCAAACTCTTAAAGCTGGAATCAAAGATAGAAAAAGGTTTCAAACTTTATTAGGTGCTACCGGTACAGGTAAAACTTTTACTATTGCTAACATAATTCAAGAAATACAAAAACCTACGTTAGTTATGGCGCCAAATAAGACATTAGCTGCGCAATTATATAATGAGTTAAAAGATCTATTTCCTGAAAATGCAGTCCATTACTTTGTAAGTTATTATGATTACTATCAACCGGAGGCATATTTACCTGTTTCCGGCCTGTATATTGAAAAAGACTTCTCTGTGAATGAACAGATTGAACGATTAAGACTTGCCGCAGCACATGCCGTTAGAACACGAAGAGATGTAATTGTAGTTGCCACAGTGTCCTGTATCTATGGCCTAGGTAACCCAAATCTGTGGGAAAAAATAGCTCTTCATTTAGAAGTAGGAATGAATATAAAAAGATCTGAAATTTTAAAACGACTAGTGAAAATGAATTATGAACGAAATGATATTGAATTTAAACCTGGGATTGTACGAGTAAAAGGAGATATTATTGATATCTATCCAGCGTATTTAAACAATGCAGCAAGGATCTCTTTATTTGGGGATGAAATTGAATCAATAACAGAAATCCATCCTATCTCCAATAATCCAATTAAAAATGTGCCTAATTATAGAATATTCCCTGCTACCCATTTCATAATTCCAGATGAGAATAAAGTAAGAGCGCTTGAGTTCATAAGAGATGAGCTAGAAGAAAGAATCAAATTTTTTAAAAATCAGAAGAAATATGCTGAAGCGCAAAATATTGAGAGGATTGTAAAATTTGACTTAGAAATGATGAAAGAAATGGGTTGGTGTAAAGGTGTTGAGAACTATTCTAGACCTTTGGATGGTAGACCGGAAGGTACACCTCCCATGACTTTAGTAGATTATTTTCCAGATGATTTTTTAATAGTTGTTGATGAATCTCACATATCAATTCCACAAATCCATGGAATGATAGGTGGAGATCGCTCTCGTAAAAAAAATCTTATAGATTTCGGATGGCGCTTACCAAGTGCCTATGATAATAGACCTCTCACTTTCGAAGAATGGGAGAGTAAAATTAAGTATATAATTTTTATGAGTGCTACCCCAGGAAAATACGAGTTAGAAAAAAGTGGAGGGATTTATGCAGAACAAATAATTCGACCAACTGGTCTTGTTGATCCGATGGTAGAAATAAGACCTGCAGAAAATCAAATTGATGATTTGTTAGGAGAAATACGAAAAGTCATTGCAAAAAACGGTAGGACTCTTGTAACAACTCTTACGAAAAGAATGTCTGAAGATATTGCTGAATATTTCAATGAACTAGGTTTGAAAATAACATATTTGCACTCGGAAGTAGACACGATTGAAAGATTTGAAATCTTACGTCAATTGAGAGATGGGACTTTTGATGTTTTAGTAGGTATTAATCTTTTAAGAGAAGGTTTAGATCTCCCAGAAGTTCAATTAGTTGCTATTTTAGATGCCGATAAATTAGGATTTTTACGAGATACGCGTTCCTTAATACAAACTATTGGGAGAGCCTCAAGAAATGTTGAAGGAAAAGCTATATTATATGGAGATAGAATTTCACCCGCAATGAAAGCGGCGATTGATGAAACAGATAGAAGAAGAAATAAACAGATTAAATATAATGAAGAGAATAAAATTACCCCTCAAACAATTAAAAAAAATATTCTAAAATCTCTTTCAGAAGAACAGGAATTTAAAGAAAAAGCAGTCAAAAAATTAAAACAATCAGTGCATGATAAGATAAAACAATTAGAAAAAGAGGGAGATATTGATATTGTAGTTCAATATCTTGAAGATAAGATGTTCATGGCAGCAAAAGAACTAAGATTTGAGGATGCCGCTTACTTAAGAGATAAAATCAAAGAATTTAGGAAAACGTATAAAGTACAAGCGTGAAATTTTTCTTTTAATATTAATTGATATATACAATATATAAAATGAAAGAAGACTCAATAATTATAAAAGGAGCAAGGCAGAACAACCTTAAAAACATTGATGTTATTATTCCTCGTAATAAACTTGTTGTTATTACAGGAATTAGTGGAAGTGGAAAAAGCAGTTTAGCAATGGATACATTATATGCAGAAGGTCAACGAAGATTCTTAGAATCATTATCGAGTTATGCAAGGCAATTCTTAGGAGAAATGGATAAACCTGATGTAGATTCAATCGAAGGTTTATCTCCAGCAATTGCAATTGAGCAAAAACCACTCTCAAAAAATCCTCGAAGTACAGTTGGGACAGTAACTGAAATTTATGATTATTATCGATTATTATTTGCCAATATTGGTGTCCCTCACTGTCCTAATTGTGGAAAAGAAATAAAACCTCAAACACCACAACAAATTATTCAACAAGTACTAGATTCTATAGGAGAAAATCAAAAATTTATTGTTAAATCTCCCGTTATACGAGATAGAAAAGGAGAATACAAAGAGCTTTTACATGATTTAAAGAAACAAGGATATGTTAGAGTAGAAATAGATGGGATTCAATATACATTAGATGAAGATATTTCTATGGAAAAGAATGTCAAGCACAACATTAACATTATTATTGACAGATTAGTAATGCGGAAGGATATCAAAACAAGACTAGCTGATTCGATTGAAACTGCATTAGAACTATCAGATGGTTTAGTAATTGTTGAGATTGTCGAGAAAAAGGAACAAATTTATTCTGAACATCTTGCTTGTATTGATTGTGGAATTTCCTTTCCTCCGTTAGATCATAAAATGTTTTCCTTTAACATTCCTCATGGAAGTTGTAAATATTGTAGTGGTCTAGGCAATGTTATGGAGTTTGACTATGGCTTACTTCTAGGAAATGATTTAGATGTTCCACTGCAAGAGACACCAATTAGAGATATTCCCGGATTTGGATCTGAAAATGGATATTCTTGGCAAACTATAGTGCAAGTTGCTAAACACTATGGATTCAATACTAAGAATACTCCAATTAAAGATATTGATCCAAAAAAACTTCATAAAATATTGTTTGGATCAGAAAATGAATCAATTGATTTTCATTTTGAAAGTGATAATAATGATTATAGAAATCATAACGGTGAATTTAAGTCATCTTGGCAAGTAGTAAGACCTTTTGAGGGAATTATTCCAATACTTCACAGAAGATATATGGAAACTCGTTCAGAATGGGCTCGTGATGTCTATGAAAGTTTTATGAATCGGATAGATTGCCCTCATTGTAATGGGAAAAGGTTAAAACCAGAGAGTTTGGCCGTAACTGTAAATGATCTTAATATTGCTGATTTATCTAACTTTGCTGTGAAGGATTCCTTAAGGTTTTTCAAAGAATTACAATTAAATGAAACTGAAAAAACTATTGTTAAAGAAGTGTTAAAAGAAATATTAGATAGATTGTCTTTTCTTGAAAATGTTGGGTTAGATTATATTTCATTAAACCGCCGTTCAGATACTTTATCTGTAGGAGAGGCGGAAAGAATTCGATTGGCGACTCAATTAGGATCTAGCTTAGTAGGAGTTTTATATGTATTAGATGAGCCTAGTATAGGATTACATCAAAGAGATATCTCTCGTCTTATTAATATGTTAAAAAAATTGAGGGATTTAGGTAATACAGTTATTGTAGTTGAACATGATGAAGCAATAATGCGTAATGCAGATCATATCATTGATTTAGGTCCATTAGCAGGTGAAAGAGGAGGTGAAATAGTTGCTGAAGGGCCAATAGAAACAATAATTAATTCAAATACTTTAACAGGAGAATATTTATCAGGAAAAAAAAGAATTGAAATTCCAAAGAATAGACGAGAAATCAATAAAGATATTATTGAAATAAAAGGAGCAGAAGAAAATAATTTAAAGGGAATTAATGTAAAAATCCCTTTAGGGGTATTTACTTGTATAACAGGAGTTTCTGGAGCGGGAAAAACTAGCTTAATTATTGATTGTTTATATAAAGGGCTCCATAATCTAATAAATACTCGGAGTTCTAAAGTAAATCAAGGAAAATTTGATAAAATAATTGGTTTTGAGAAAATAGATAAAATTATAAACATTGATCAATCCCCAATAGGAAGAACACCAAGATCTGTACCTGCTACTTATACAAAAGCATTGGATTATATCAGGGAAATTTTTGCTGGATTGCCAGAATCTAGAGAAAGGGGTTATAAGAAGGGAAGATTTAGTTTTAACACAAAGGCTGGGCATTGTAAAAAATGTAAGGGTACAGGTTATATCTTAAAAGAAATGTATTTCCTACCTGATGTCTATATAAAATGTGATTTATGTAAATGTAAAAGATATAATGCTGAAACATTAGATATTAAATATCGCGGAAAATCGATCTTTGATGTATTAAAAATGACTTTTCACCAAGCTTTAGAATTCTTTGATAGTATTCCAAATTTAAAAAGAACAATAAAAACAGTAGTGGATGTTGGATTGGGTTATTTAGAATTAGGGCAATCTTCGACTACACTGAGTGGTGGAGAATCACAACGATTAAAAATTGCTAGAGAATTGAGAAAAACAAGCACTGGTAATACACTCTATATTTTAGATGAGCCTACAACAGGCCTCAGCTCGTTTGATATTAACTATTTATTAAATGTTCTTCATAAATTAGTAGATAAAGGTAATACTGTAATTATTATTGAACATAACATGGATATTGTAAAATCTGTTGATTATATTATAGACCTTGGTCCTGAAGGTGGTGAAAAAGGAGGTAATATTGTAACTCAAGGCACACCTGAGGAAATTATTAAAAATAACAAGTCTTTTACTAGTCAATATTTAAAACCCTATCTTAATAGTAAATAATCTTCGATTTTTTCTTATAAAATTCGAAAGTTTTAAAATAAAATTCTAAATCGATGCTAAATAATATTATACCATTAGAAGTGAAAGATTTTTTTAAATATATAACCTGAGATTCGTGTAAGAAAATGACTGAAGTTGAAAAAAAGATAATTAGAGCTCCTATCGTTTGTATTCTTGGTCATATTGACCATGGAAAAACTACTATACTTGATTATATCAGAGGTACTGTTGTTCAGCAAAGAGAAGCTGCAGGAATTACTCAACATATTGGTGCCTCGTATTTTCCAACTGGAGATATAAAAGATTTTTTAAGAAAATCTAAACAAGAATTTGCTGAAAAAGAAATTAATCTTCCCGGAATATTAGTTGTAGACACACCAGGTCATGCAGCCTTTTTAAATCTACGAAGAAGAGGAGGTGCGGTAGCAGATATTGCAATTTTAGTTATAGACGTCACCGCCGGAACGATGCCTATAACTTGGGAATCTGTACGGATTTTAAGAGAGAGAAAAACACCTTTTATTATTGCTGCTAATAAAATAGACAGAATTTCTGGATGGAAATCAAAACAAGATGCTGATTTTCTTGATTCCTACAAATCACAAAAACCACATGTTAGAGATTTCTTAGATGAAAAGATTTTAAGTATTATAGGAAATTTCTTAGAAGAAGAGTTCAAAGGAATTGATCGTTATGATAAAATAAAAGATTTTACCAAGAAAATAGCGATTGTACCAACTAGTGGTAAAACAGGAGAGGGAATTTCAACACTTTTAATGATTTTAATGGGATTGGTCCAGCAATATTTAACTACAAATCTTAAATTTTCCGAAGGATCCGCTAAAGGAGTTGTATTAGAAGTTAAAAAAGAGAAAGGTCAAGGAAAAACAATGGATGTTCTTATTTATGATGGGATAATTCATAAGGGAGATGAATTTATTGTAGGTGGATTAGAAAAGCCGATTAAATCTAAAGTAAGAGCTCTATTAATCCCAAAACCTCTAGATGAAATTCGAGATCCAAGACAAAAATTTGATTCAGTTGATGTTATTAGTGCTGCTGCTGGTATTAAAATTCTTTCACCACATATTGATGATGTTGTAGCAGGATCTCCATTTAGAGGTATTATGGATCCATCCGAAGAAGAATCCATATATAAAGAGATTGAATCCGAAGTAGAGAGTATTAGGATAAAAACTGATAAAGCGGGAGTAGTTTTAAAAGCAGATACTTTAGGGTCACTAGAAGCATTGGAAAACCATTTTACTAAAAATGGAGTGAAAATCAGTATTGCTGATGTAGGACCAATAAAAAAAGAAGATATTATGAACGCAAATATAGTTAAACACTTAGATCCATATTCTGCAGCAGTTTTAGGATTTAATGTTCCAATATTACCTGAAGCCAATGAACAAGCTATTAAAGATAATATAAGAATTTTCACTAATAATGTTATTTATCGATTATTAGAAGAATATATCGAATATGCAGAAACTAGAAAAGCAGAAGATACAGCGAAAGGGTTAAGTGAGCTAATTTTACCCGCAAAAATTAAAATGTTTCCGGAATTTATATTTCGAAATTCTGATCCCGCTGTTTTTGGTGTATATGTTGAAGCTGGGACATTATATCCAAAAGTCCAATTAATAACTGATAAGGGTATACGAGTTAGAAGAGTTCATCAAATTCAAGATAAAGGGCAAACACTCGAGAAAGCTCCTAAAGATTCAGAAGTGGCAATTTCTATTCGAGGTATTGAAATTGGACGTGATATTGAAAAAGATGAAACATTATTTGTTAACGTCCCAGAATCTCATGTTAGGCAACTCATGGGAAAATTTATGGATGAACTGACTACAGATCAAAAACAAGCTTTGAGAGAATTTATCACTTTAATGCGCAAGACCAATCATCCATGGTGGGGGATGTAATCAACTCTATGTCCTCAATTAATGAAATCTTTAATGAAATTCTCAAGGAAATAACTCCAACTCAGAAAGAAGTTGCTATTATTAAGAATCTTACAAAAAAATTGCAAGAGATATTAGAGAGAAAGGCAAAAGAATTAAAAATTAAGTATACAAAAATAGAACCTCAAGGCTCAACTGGCATCAAGCAAACACAATTAAAAAATGATTTTGATATAGATCTTTTTATAGGGTTAAATTATAATCAATTTAAACCAAAATATAAAGGTTTAAGTAAAAGTAAATTAAAAAAATATTCTAAAAAAGATTTTTTAACATTATGTAATAATTGGATTCTTCCAAGTTTGGCTTTAAATGAATTTAATAACCCCCGCTTATTATATGCCGAGCATCCATATGTAACAGTGGATTACTTTTTAGATGATAAAAAAATAAAGATTGATATCGTTTTATATTTTGACCTAGATTTAGAATTCATTAAAAAGAATGGGCCTATTACTGCAGTCGATAGATCTCCTTGGCATGGGAGTTTTGTAAAAGATGAATTGAATCCTGACCAAAAAAATGATGTAAGGCTTTTAAAACAATTTTTTAAATCTTGTTATTGTTATGGTGATAAAAGCGCTGTTGGTAAAGTTGGTTTCATAGGTTACAGCGCGGAGTTATTAATTCATTATTTTAAAAATCTAACAAATCTTTTTAAAAATTTTAATGAGTTGAACAAGAAACCACTAGATCTTTACAACAGAGCTGAAGAAGAATTAAGTAAAATCGTCCATTTTCAAAATGATTATCTTATTATCATAGATCCAATTGATAAAAATCGAAATGTTGCTTCTGCAATATCTGAAAGAGCATATAAATATTGTAATCAAAAAGTTAGTGAATTTTTAAAAAAACCCAGTCCAGAATTTTTTAAGATTAAACCAATTCCAGAAATTAATTTATCAAATAAAGAAGATCCCCTCCTATCAAAAATATATATTATTGAATTACAAAATACTGATTTTAAAATCCATTATACCATTAATAGAGATAAATTATATTCCTTAGCAGAAAGCATTAAAGCTACTGGAGAAAAGGAATTTTCTCATATCGATCGCTTTGGAAAAATTATATTTGAAGTATATTTCGAAGATGAGAAGAATCAGTATAATATAGCTATTTTTTGTGAAAAACCTAATATCTCCAAAACTTATATTCGTAAAGGTCCCCCAATTACAGAAGAAACACATGTTATTAATTTTAAGAAAAAAAATCCAGATTATTTTGAAAAAGAAGGTTACTTGTGGATAGAAACTATAAGGGAATTCAGTAAATTCTCTGATTTTTTAAATGAATTTATTAAGAATAAAATTTCTGACAATTTTAGTGTTGTTAATATCTCAACCGCATTTCACACAATAAAATCTTCAGGAAAAAAAGCAATAAATATTTTGAAAAATATTATTCTACCGTTCTATATCTAAAATTCCATAAGCTTCAGGGATTAAAATAATAACATTGCTGCCTTGTGTATAATCCCCCTGAACTTTATCTTCAACCCATATTTTACAAGAAAAACTTCTTATTACTTCATTTACAAGTAATAATCCTAATCCAATTCTCTTAAAATCTTTTGTTTTCTTATGAACTTACTGAAAAATGGTCTTTTTCATAGTATCTGGGATTCCGACTACATTATCTATGAATTCTATTCTTATATCAGAGCAGTAATCTTTAACCTCCTTAGAAATTTTAATAAAAATTTCCTTTATCGAATTATCGTTATTTCTTATAGCAATATTTATTATAATTCTAAATATATCCTCTAAAACTATTGACTGATAAAATCATTACTACCATCTGCCTTTTTGTAGTTTTTGAAAAAGTTTGATAATATTCTTGAGACACAGCATCTATAAGTACCAAGACACTTAGAGGTGAAAATGTAATAGCAATTAATTCTAAAGTATCATATTGTTCTTGAGAAAATAACCTAAAGACTTCGGATAAAGTAGCTGATATATATGCAAAAAGCCATGAGAAAAATTTTCTCCTTTTAAATTATACAATCGCAAAAATTAATTTAGCAAGGATAATAACAATTGTTGTTGATAAATGCATTACAAAATAATCACTCAACTCTAAAACCTAATTCCGTTTAATTTTAGCAGTTAAGATCTTAATGGAGTTCGATATTATAAATTTGTACTTATTGTAAAATGATATGAACTAGTGATTTATAGCTGAAATTCATAAAATTTTTATGATTTCCCGAATTCTTTTCTTCAATTATATTATGATGATTAATTAGAATTTGTATTAAGTGAATTAATTATGGTTAAAGTTAAAAACCCAGACGAAATCGCTAAACTGGTTACTTCTGGTTCATATGAAAAGAAAAGGATTTTCAGTATCACAGCTCACATTGATCACGGAAAAACTACTGCTACAGATTACTTGTTGCGTAGAGCCGGGCTTATGAGACCTGAAGATGCTGGACAGCTCCAAATGACCGATTCAGATTTAAATTAAGATATACTTAGTTTACTGAAAGACGAGGAGCAAGAAAGGGGAATCACAATCTTCACAAGTGTAGTACTCCTTGCATTTAATGATCCAAGAAAACCAGATGACGATGAACCTTATATTATCCAACTTAACGATACTCCTGGTCATATCAGTTTTACAGGGGAAGTATCTCGAGCCCTCAGAGGTTCAGATGGAGCTATAATCTTAGTAGACGCTCTTGAAGGAGTTATGACGCAAACAGAAACTAACATTAGATTGTCAGTTGGTGAAGAATTCTGCAAGCCAGTTCTTTTTATTAATAAGGTTGACAGATTGATAAGTGAATTAAAACTAAGTCCTCAAGAAACTTTTGAGAAAATCGATAAAATCACAAGAGAAATCAATGAATTAATTAAAAAAGTAAGACCTGAAGGATCAAATTGGAGTATTGATTTTGCTAAAAATTCCGTTGCGGTTGGCTCAGCTAAACATGGATGGGGTTTTACTTATGAAATTTTAATTGAAAAAGGTATGAAACCTCAAGATGTTTTTGCGAAATATAATGAAGGAGATATCCAGTGGTTAAGAGATAATTTGCCTTTGGATGAGCCTATGTTAAGAATGATTGTAGACCATCTTCCAGATCCTATTACAGCTTCCAAATATAGAATACCTCATATATGGGGAGGTGATCTGAACTCTGAATTAGGTCAAGCTCTACAAAAAAGTGACCCAAACGGACCACTGTACGGGATGATTACAAAAATTTTTTTGGATCCAAAGAGGAATTATCAACCAACGCTTATAGGTCGTGTTTTTTCAGGTACATTTGATCAATCTGATTTAATTTATCTAATAAATAGTGATTCAAGCAATCGAGTAAAGAGATTAGGTGTTATGGAAATAACTGATATTTTAGATATTCCTAAAATCCCAGCGGGTAATTTATTTGCATTATTTGGTTTTATTTGCCCTTCTGGTGAAACATTTATGTTAGCTAATGATGTACCTAAAGATAAAGAAGAAAAGAGAAGATTACCCTCTTTCGAAAAAATTCATTATGCATGTGAAGCTGTTGTCTCTAGAAGCATTAAACCAAAAGATCCACATGAAATTGATAAATTAGATGAAGTTGTAAGCAAATGGCTTAAAGCGGATCCAACAGCAGAATATAGAAGGGATCAAGAATCAGGAGAATTCATTTTATCGGGAATTGATCCATTACAGATCGAGATTTTAGTAAAAAGGATAAATAATCAAGTTAATATTAATATCGGAGAACCAATAATCGTTTATAGAGAAAAAATTACTGAAAAAAGTCCAACTTATTATACCAAATCAGCAAACACGCACAATCGTATTTTATTATACATAGAACCTTTGGATGAAATAACTGAACATCTGATTGAAACTGGGAAAGTTAATGATTTACAAAATGATAAAGATCGAGCTAAAATACTTAGAGAAGAAGCTGGATGGGATGCAAAAGAAGCTAGGCGCGTTGTTGATGTATATCAAGGAAGTGCCCTTGTAAATGGTACTTCTGGATTACAGAGATTTGATCGCGTTAAATCATATTTGAGTGCTGCTTTTAGAGATTGGTTAGGTAATTGTATTATTGCTAAGGAACCGGCTACTGGAATTAAGGTAATTTTTACAGATATGACTATTCACGAGGACACCAGACACACATCCTATGGACAGATTGCGGGAATGGCGTTTTCTGCTATGTCATTAGCCATGCTAGACGCAAATCCCCATATCTTTGAGCCAATCCAGAAAATAGACATAAAATCACCCCAGGGAAGTGAAGGATCTGTCACATCTATCATTACAAAGCGTCGTGGTCGAATAACCAATGTTGTTCCAGAGGGAGAGTATGTCAGAATTCAAGGTCAAATCCCTGCGGCTGAGACTATCGGTATTGCTGATGATATTAGAGGTTCAACGCAAGGACGAGCATTTTTTGGTTATGAATTTTTAGGATTTGAGAAGGTACCTGCTTCTTTAGAAGAAGATCTTATAATGGAAATTCGTAGAAGAAAGGGAATGCCTGAAGAAATGCCTTCCAGAAAAAGTTGGGAAAGATTTATTTACAAACGAACCTAAAATCATTTTTTAATGTTATTTTTTTTAATTAAAATATTATTTAGTATAGTGATAAGAGTAATCTGGTTAAGTTTAAGAGAAACTTGAGATTTTAGCAATCATATATAATTTTTTAACAAGTACTTTAAAAGCATCAGTTACTCCTTGACCTGTTAATGCACTCGTTTTATAATACCCAACAAATCTATTTTCTTTTGCAAATTGTTCCACATTAGCGTCAGCAGTTGGTAAACCCGGATTTGAGCCTAAAATTGCCTCATCAACTAAATCCACTTTATTTCCAAATAAAATTATTGGTATATTTCCACAATGTTTTTTAAGATCATCAAGCCATCTGCTAACATGCTCATATGATTGTACTTGTTCTGGATCGTGAGAGAAAACGATAATTGCTCCGCTACTTCCTATATAAAATCTTTGACGTAATGCTTGAAATTGATCTTGCCCTGCAATATCCCAAAGAAACAGTTCAACTTTTTCTCCATCAATTTCTTCTTCATACTTAGAAAATTGAGTCCCTAAGGTTGATATATACTCTTTCTGAAAGGATCCTTGAGTATATTTTTTAATTAGAGATGTTTTCCCTACTGCACCGTCCCCAATAATCACTACTTTAAACCCAAACCCTTTTTCCTCATCACTCATTTTTTTAAATCAACCTTCAAAAGTTAATATCCCTTTCTTAAATAGTAAAAGTTAGATATTTTAAATTTTTACAAAAGAATAATTTAAAGCAATTTTAAAGAATCATACTGATATTTAAAATTAAAAGGAATATATTATCCCAATATTTTAAAAAAAATGGTATTTCACTGTTTTCTATATAGTGGCTCGTTGATATAGTTTAAATACTAATGTTTGAAATGCTTCTTTAACCCCTTGACCTGTTAAAGCACTTGTTTTAAAATACTCCATAATATTATGATCTTGAGCGAATTTCTTAATATGAACATCTGAAGTTTCATAATTTGGACTAGTAGCTATTGCATTTTGATCAACTAAATCAGCTTTATTTCCAAATAATATTACAGGAATACTCCCACAAGTTTCTTTTATATTTGATCGCCATTTATCAATATGACGATATGTTTCAATTTCTTCAGGAGCAAGAGAAAAAACAATAATAGCACCGCTACTACCTTTATAAAATCTATCACGAAGGGTACTGAATGACTCTTGACCGGCTAAATCCCATAAGAATAATTCAACCATTTCTCCATTTAATTCTTCTTCATATTTCGAAAATTGCATACCTAAAGTAGAAATATAATCTTTTTCAAACGAATTCATTGTATATCTTTTAATTAGCGATGTTTTTCCGACCGCAGCATCACCAACTACCGTTATTTTAAAGCCGTAAGCCTTTTCACTCATAGTTAAGATAAAAGTTAATTTTTTTATTTGTTTTCCTAATAGTAATAATAAGATTTTTTAAGCCTTACTAAAACATCAATAATTTTATAGTCAAATAGGATCTTCAATTATTAAAAATCCTTATTTTATGTTAATAGTTTATTGTCTTCTTAGTAAATCTTTTATATTTCAAAATTATAAATTGAAGAGCTTAATTAATTGCTCAGTATTATCCACTAAGATATTGGGTTGATGCTTCTTTAAAGTTTCTTTTTGAGCAAGTCCACTTGCGACACATATCATTGTAACATTTGCTGCCTTACCTGCCTCGATATCGGTTGTCATATCTCCAATAAAAATCGCATCTTTAGGTTTCAGATTCCATTTATCGAGTATTTTAAGAATACCTTCAGGATTAGGTTTAACTTCTGAAACATCGTTAAAACCAACTATTGTACTAAAATAATTAGAAAGATTGAATTTCTCTAGAACTTCTTCAGCATATTGACTTTTATTATTTGTTAAAATTGCTAGTTTCATATTTTTAGCCAATTTTGAGATTAAATCATCAATACCTTTAAATATCGTTGATTCAGCCTCTTTATATTTATTAAATTGGTTAAACATAAAGATTGCGATTCGTAGCTTCTTAAAGAAACTAATTCCTTCTAAAAATTTCACTTTTAACAAATCATATGAATTTAGCAGAATTTTAGGTATGGGATAATTTTGGATTTCTTCAATTAAATGGGCTATTTCTTCCATCACTTCATCTGGGTTGACGTTCATATCATATTTTTCTACTGAATCATCAACAGCTTTCTTAATTGCTTCAGAAATATCATAAATCACACCATCCATATCGAAGATTATTCCTTTAAAATTTCCTAAGTTAATTTTTTCCATACTAAAGTCTATTAATATTTAGAACAATTTTAATTATACGGATATTAATACTTTAATTATATAATTATCAAAAATTGTAATCAAAAACCCTTTATAACTTACAATGAACGAAAACCAAGAAGAAGGAAGCGAAAAACAAGATGTTGAAGAACCTGAAGGCGAAAAGGATGACTTAGAAACTTATCTTAGAGATATGAAAGCGCTTGAAACTGACTTCTCTGATTTAGAAGATTTAGACATGGAAGAGCTTCAAGAAATACAAGATGCAATTGAGAAAGTCAAGGAAGGTGAAGAATTAACTGAAGTTGAGATAATTCGTGAAGATGTATCTGAAGAAGCAGAAATGATTGATGAACTTAAAGAAGAGCAAGAATTCAAAGAAGCTATGATTTCGGATTTTTCCGATATGGACGAAATTGATTTTGATGAATTAAGAGAAATGCAAGAAGCTATTGAAACAGTAAAGCACGAAGAAGTTGAGGTTGTATCTGAAGAAGTAGGTAAAATTGAACCTACTCAAAGTATTCCTAAGGACTTGGAGGAAAGGATTAAACAAGAACTCTTAAAAAGAAAAGAACTTGAGATAAAGGAAATCATCACACCAGAGAAGTTTTTAGATTATGTTCAGAATAAACGCGATAAGATTTGGTATCACGCACTTTATTATTTGGTTTTTAACGTTGAGGACCATATAGCTTCAAAGGCGCTATTATTTGATGTATTAAAAGAAGTTACGAGTAAATCTCCCATCGATTCAATTCCAGAACATCAATTTTATTTCGGCTTAGGTTATATTTTAAGATTGAATTTGAATAATAAACAAATAGTACGGTTTTTGAGAGATGGAAAATTTAAAATCAATACAAAAGTCGAAATCCTAAAAGAAATTTTAGAGGAAGCGGGGGAACCTATAAGCACAAGACCAATTATAAAAGAGGAAGAAAAAAAAAAAATGTTTAAAGATTTTCTTGGTGAAGATTTTCTTGATATTTAGGATTTAATTTTATTGAGATGCAAAATGAAGCAAAAACCTTCACTATTAATCATTGGAAATTCTAATGTAGGAAAAAGCTCAATAACCAGATTGCTGATGCCAAATCCCAGAAAGTTTAAGGGCAAAATTGGAAAAACTCCAGGTAGCACGTTATTGATAAAACCTATTACCCAATCTGCTTTACCTTATAATATAGTCGATCTTCCCGGATTTGGATATATCAGTCAATCCAGTCGGAGACGAGGAGAACATATCAAAAAACAAATTGTTGTTCATCTCGAAAAGCACTATGAAGACTATTTTTTTGGGTTAATAATTATAAATATTTTAAGAATCGAGGATGAAATTAAAAAGTATTTTATTCAAAATAAGAGAACTATCCCTTTAAGTTTTGAATTGATTCAGTTTTTAAGTGAATTTAAAATCCCTCTTCTTATTTTATTTAATAAAATTGATAAAATTTCTAATCTAGACAAAGAAAAAATAATAACTCTTTTTATTCAATCAATCAAGGAATATGGATTGAATTTGGTTAATTTAAATGATTTTAATAATGAAAAGAAGTCAGAAATACCATATTTAGAATTTTCAGCATTAAAAAAAATAAACCTTTCAAAGTTAAAACAAATTATTCAAGAATATTTGAATTAATATCCCAAAATACCAAAGAGTAGAAACCCCTAAAATGTTTCTACGTAAAATATTTATTACAAGTTTTTAATTTGAGGATCTTTTTCTTTATCCCAATTAATTGCAAATAGGAAGTCTCTGCTTTGTTTATTTTTGTAAATTAATGGAAATCCACTAGCATTCTCAAATTTTAGAGCAAATTCTTTTAAATAATCATAATCAGGAAAATAGTCTTGGACTTTATTTTCCTTTTTCAATCTTTTACTGATTAATAAAGCTTTTGCTTGTAATGTAAATCCCTTGATTTCAAAAAAGTTAGGGTTTGTTTTTTCTATTATTTTCGCGTATTCAGCTATAAACCTATCATCTAAATTCAAATTTTTAATTGCTGTTAACCTAACTAAAGTTCTACAAGATAATGATTGTACTAAATCTAAACTCTCCATTATCTTACTCCAACCTTCTTTAATCATAGGTCGACAGACTTTCTTATAGACGTTCTCATTAGGTGCAGGTAATGTAATATATAACTGGGATGGTAAGGGATCTAACTTTTGAATTCTTTCTGGCAATGTACCATTAGTAACTATAAATGTAGTCATATTACGATTTTTGAATTCTCGTATGAATTCAGAAATTTTCGGATATAATAGTGGTTCGCCATCGAGAGAAATAGCAGCATGATTTGGTATCATTGCTTCACTATGTGCTTGCATTATCTCATCTGGTGTAGTCAATATCCTATTAATTAATACTTCGAGTTCGTCTCTAGAATCAATACAACAAATAATATCTTCTTCTAATCTAAAATTATCTAATGAATCATCGATTGTTTTAATATAATTTTGAGTTTTGAGAAGAGTAATGGCTCGTTCAATTTTATTTTTTGAGAGATGTATATTATTACTAAGGGAATTTATGTTATGTTCTTGATGATTATTTAAAAGCATATAATAGAGGATATCAATCATGATTTCATAATTATCGAGGTATCTTCTTAAAGGCAGATGGTTCCTAATTATATTTTGATGATGACGCAACATTTCATCAATAAGAATTTTAGGATCATCTGGTTCAACATTGAATTCACTTCCAAGTGAACCTGACTCGATATCCCTCCAACAAAAAACACATTGGTGATTACAAAAAGGTAATGAAGGAGTATTTTGTAAGCATCTGTGACTTTGTATTCCAAAAACTCCTTTGTAGCAATTCCGATTATCTCTTCCTGTCATTAATCGCTGTTCAAGCCAATGGCATGGTTTTACTGAGGAATGTTTATTTTCTCCAACAATTCTATATGTTGTTTTAGTATATGTCTCAACAAACTCATTTGTGATTCTGTTATCAATGATAAATCGATTTTTCATTAAACAACCACTTTGAAATCAAAATTCTCACTAGTTTATATAAATAAATGTATTTTATTAAGATATTAAATGATATTGTTTAAAATTATAAGTATATAAGTAATTAGTATACTACTTTTAGATTATAACTAAAATAACGATTTTGGTTAATTAGGATAAATAATAAGATGATCCAATATGCTAAACAGAATAAAAAGTGAATTGTTAAATGTAGGGTTAAAATTTATTAGTGTCGACGAGAAAATTGTACGGATGATACTTGAAACAAGTCATTCAAATGTAAATGAAATTGTAATCCTCCCCGCCATTAAAATTGTTATGAAAAAATTATTAAAGAAATTACAAAACAAACGGAATTACGGAAGAGTTTATAACGGTGAATTAAATAATGTAAAAGTAAGCATTGTTCGTTCTTTAGTTGGAGCCCCAAATTGCGCGATGGCTATAGAAGCGTTAAGAAGGTGTAAGACTAAAATTATTATTAGAATTGATGTATGCGGTGGACTAGAAAATCCAATAACTCCAATTAATATTGGAGATATTTTAATCCCAAAATTCGCTTTTTGTGATGATGGGACCAGTCCTCAATATTTCAGAGAAAATTCTTCTTTAGTTAATGAATTACAGTCAATTCCAAATCCATTGGGTAAATTTCAAAACTTGTTTACAGGGAATCAAACAATTTTCATATCTAAACCTAATGAAATGCTAAGAGAACTGTTTTTAAGCAAAGGTACTGCACTTTTTCCCGGTAAAGTTAAAGATACTAATCTATGGACTACTGATGCTCTATTTTGCGAAAGCTTAGATTTTATACGAGCATTGAGTTCGTTAAACGTACAATCTGTAGATATGGAATCATCTATATTATTCTTACTAGGTAAAATCTATAATTTAAAAACTGTTTCCCTTCTCTCTGTTTCGGATTTACCAGGGCATCCTAAATATGATTTACTTAATTCAAACGAGATTCATCCTGAAATGGAGAATGGAATTAACAATGCAATTAATTTATTAATTAATGCATTACCTAAGGTCAAATTTATTCTTAAAGAATAAATCTTTATGCATACAGATGATGAGATAATAATGTATGAAATAGAAAAGAAAGCTAAAGCACTTGATCACTCATATTTACATTGACCTCATGGATGTCGACTATGTGGGTGACTAGATCTTGACTTAACATACAATCCTGTTCTTGATACATGGTATTGTGAGAGCTGTTATGAGTTCAATTGTAAAGGGCATGAAGATCTTTATCCATAATATAAATGCTTTAAATTTCCAGTCCACTAAGGAGTAATGTGAAATCAGGCTCATCAAAAAAACTATTATATTTCTTCAAGAGCTCAAAATTTACTAAAAATATTTTATTACCAGATTTATTTTTAGCACTTTTTAGAAGATTAAGATCTTTTAATTTTTTAATATGATACAATATGGTTCCTGAATAAATATCAAGGTTTTCTCCCATTTTTGTAACGGTTATCTCTTCATCCTTAAATATTTCTTCTAATAATTTTGGGATCAAGGGATTTAGAAAAATAACTTTAAATTTATCATAATCTTCTGGTACCTCACTTAAAAAATAATGAAGAGTTTTTCCAATTTTCTTAGATCTAATAAGATCAAATCTTTCAAGAGTCATAACATGTTTTAAAAACGGAGTTCTGGTTATTTCTAATCCAGTTTCAATCTTTTCATCTCGAGCATGAATTCCTGGATTATCTTTTATAAACTCAAGGATGCTAACAAGTTTTTCATTAGTAAGTATCTCTAATTTGGTACGTCTTTCATTTGTAACAATCCAATTCTTCTCTTCTAATCCTCGAATACTTAGAAATATTTCCTCTTTACTATATCCTTTTCTGTATGAAAGTTTAGCGATACATTTAGCATATAATTTTTCGATTATTGGATATTTTTGTATTTGATTTTCTGATTCAATTTCAAACTCAGAATCGTACCTTTTTAATTTTAAAATTTCTTCAGCAATTTTTAAAATATCTTTTTCAATTTCGCTTAATTCTTCTACAATTTCCTCTTTTTTTAATGCTTTTTCCTCTACTTCAACTGCTTCTTGTAATGGTCTAAAATCAAGACGCCTAAATGAACTATCCTGGAGTTTCTCTTTTTCCTTATTCCCTCTGGGCTCTCTTCTTTTTTCCATCGACATCTTTAGGCGTTTTCCTCTAAGAATTGGACAAATTTTATTTGTTCTTCATAATCCATATATTTTAATTGCTCTAAAATTCTATCATAATGCTTGGGTCGAACATTGGGAAGTTTACGAATCCTGGTCATTAACCTTTTAGGAATTTCTTTATACAGATTAACTAAAGCTTCAATGTATTTTACTTGTTCTTGTTTTGTTAAGAATGCAAGTTCTTCCAATAGTTCTTTCTTTTCCTTTTTAGAAATTTTTAAATCGATTATTTGTTTCCTTAAATCTTTTGATAGGACGGCAAATATTTTTGAGAAATAATCTGTGACTAATTTTTTATCTTTTTCATCTTTAACAGGTAATAGGGAATCATGTAATTTTAGTTTAAATTCCTTTTCTCTCTTTACCTTCTCTTTTTTATCTATTGTGATAGGAATTTTTTCTGGCTTTTTGACAGTAATTTCTTCTATTTTTTGTGGTTCTGCTTTGATTGGTTTTTCTTCTACTTCTTTTAATTCAATTGATCGCTCTTTTGATATCACTTTTTGTGGTTTTTCTATTTTTTTGTAAGGTGGTATCGGAGGTATTGGAGGAATCGGTGGTGTCGGAGGTGCTGGAGCATAATATACTTGTTTTTCAGTTATTGGTATTTTTTGGATCTCTTCTGTAGGTTTACTAACAAATAAGAAAAATATTAAGACTCCTTTTAAGAGTATGAAAATACCAGCTGCAAAAAAAATTGTTCCTAGAATCCCTAAAATAAAATACTTAATAAAATCTTGAACTTTAAATTGTTGCTTTTTATTGGTTTCATCTTTTAATCCACTATCAATAATTAAAATTACTAATGCGATAAACAGAAAAATGAATAATCCTACAGGAACTAGGATACCAAATGGTAAATCTATATTTATAATATTCCATTCAGGGAGATATATTCCGTTTGAAAATACTCTGTATATACCAAAAAGTATGATTACAAAACCTGCTTTAGCAGAGAAATTATTTAATGAATTTTTCGCAAGCAAACCATAATCATATTTTTTAAGATGCTCATTTTTAGAATCTGTAATGACATAGATCATAATAAGAACACCTTTAATGAGGATAATAACTCCAAGTCCATATAAAATACTACCTAATATTCCCCAACAGAACGCATCAAGAAAAATATCATTGTATTTTTTCTCCTTTACTTTTTGAGCAATACGTGTTCTATCATAAATTAGGATAAATAGTCCAAGTAAACCATGCATAATTCGATCAAATAAGATCCCTGCATTCCAATTAATAGCAATTTCCGCGATCAATCCAAAAGAAATACAGGTAAAAAGAAATAAAGGTATAAAAGAAATTTTGTTTAATGTTTGAATAGCATTTTCTAAACTAGATGATTTAGTCTGAGATATTTGATGAGATGGTGTTTTTAATCTTCGATATGGAGTTGTAGCGGGCTTAAATGTAATCCCTTCCATAATAAAAGGTGAACCACATCGTTCACAATAAACTTGAATATTATTCTCTATTAAGTGAGAGAGTTCTTCGGGGAATACATATGAACATTCCCTGCATACATACACTTTTGACATGTTGTTTTTGACACACCTTTATAATTATATTCTTTTTCTATTACTTTAATTATTTTTGTTTAAAAAGATGTTTAACTTAATTAATGGGAGACAGTAAGAGTCCTAAGGGCGTGATTTAGGGTAAGTTTTGTTCCACAATTCTCACAAAATGCCATTCCATTTTTTTCGAAATGTAATTTCATTCTTTCAGACATTTTTCTCCCACATTCACTACAATAATCTAAAATATAATCATATTGATTTATAGTAGTATTCTGAATGCTCATATGTGAGTTTTCCTGTTTCGAGGGCTTTAATTTCCCTGAAACCAAGAAGTAAAAACCTTCAGTCAACTTATAAAAACCATAACCAATATACTTTAGAAGCAAATATAATCCCTTGAAAATGTAATATACTAAATATGCTATTCCTTTAATGATATAATATACAAGAGTTATTGCTAATGCTAATAAGGTAATTATACCTATAATTGCGAATACTTGCGCAACTATTGGTGCAGCGTTATACCATTCTATAAAAACATTATACCAGAAACCAATACTATTAATAACATTCTCCCATTCCAATTTTAATCAACTTTTTTTTTATTTTTATTTCTTAATTAATGGAAGATTTTAATTGAATTAAAAAAATTTGGAGTCCAATTTTTAAATTATTCCAAAATATAATCTTGTTAAATCATTAATTTTCAATTATTTTTTTCCAATTTAAAGCTTCAACTGTTTTTTTTAGTTTGTGATCATCATCTACTTTATTATATATGAGATTTGTGAACAATTTTTCAGCAAGCCTCAGAGATCGTTTAATTGAAACAATCTCATCATAATTACCATGAAAAACTATAACTGGAACGTTTATCGGAGAATACTTTTTTGGATCCAATATAAGAGGTGACAAATAGGGTGCGAGTAGAATTAATTTAGAGATTTTAGAAGGATATTTCAAAGCAAAAAGTGCACCCATTAAACCTCCAAAACTAGAACCAATAATGATCCAGAGTGTTTTATTGCTTAAAATTGGAATTAATTGATTCATGCGTTCTTTTAATAAAATTCTAATTGATATTTGCGGTGTATATGGTGTAAAATTTGGAGTTAAACAACCTGGTAATGCACTTCTAAATAATTGACCTTTAAATCCATCACCTGAGCTTTCAAGGCCATGAATAAAAATAATATTTTGCATTTTTTTTTGAATTCTTTTCTACTATTCTACTTCTTGAGGAAAATTATCCAGTTCTTCTT
>JABXKB010000325.1 GCA_013375485.1 Promethearchaeota archaeon
TTGAAAGCATAACTACGCTTTTCGTGGTAATAGTAATCCACCAGACAATTACAAATTGCGTAACGGATGACCCTAACAATGAAAAAAGTTGACCACTCCAAAAGAAAATATAACTCTTGAAGGTTTTTTGTGTTGCAGTTTCTGTATTTTCTAAAATTAGAAATTTCTCCTTAAAATAATATTAAGTTTTAAAAAATTTATTCAAAAAAGGGTTTAAGATTTTTTTTCTAACTCCTCAATTTCAGCTAAGAGCTTATGTTTCTTTTCTTTCGATTCTTCTCGCATTTTCATTCCACAGAAACATGTATTTGTAGCACTTACTACCCTATCTATACTCTCTCGAGCTAAATCATATTTTCCTAACTTTATATAACATTTTGCCAAATGATAATAAGTATTGTATGTAAACCAGCCCAAAGGATCAAGCTCTAACGCTTTCTGAAGTATTTTTATTGCTTCCTCGTATTCCCCAAATTCAGTCAAAGCCTCCCCATAAGAGTCATGAAAATTTCCATCTTCGGGATTAAGATCCGTTAGCAGCTTTCCCGCTTTTTTTGCTTCTTCCTTTTCCCCAAGATATAAATGGTAATAAACCTTGTTATTCATCGCATCGAAATCTCTCGGATCTTTCTCCAATAAATCATCAATGATATCTAACCCCTTATCATAATTTTTCTTCTTTTTATAAAGAAATGCCTTATGAGTTAGGAGTTTTGACTTCTTCTCTGGAAAAAGTTTTATCCCCTCATCAACTAACTCCAATGCTTCATCAATTTTCCCATATTCATATAAAATATTATATTTCATAAAGTGTATACTGAAAGACTTAGCATCCAAGCCAAGTGCTGCATCGATCGCCTCAAGGGCTTCCTCATATTTCTCTAATTGCATAAGAATAAAACTCTTGAAATGATAATATTTCGCTATATTTTTCTTGTTCTCCTCTAAGGAAATTGCTTGATCTACATCATCTAAAACCTGATCTACTCTTACTTTTCCCTCCTCTATTTTATATATAATTTTATAACCATTGATTAAAGCTCTTGTGAAATTGGATAACGGATGATCCGGATAAAAATCATTCATTTTATCACTTATCTCAAGCGCTTTATCAAACTCAGCTAACGTTAAATGATCATAGATCAATATATAATTATAAGGAAAAAATAGTTCTTCATCATTTTTATTTGGATGATCTTTAAATTGCTTCTCTAAAAATCGAATAGCTTCTTGGTGTCGATTTGAAACACTTAAAAAAAGTGATTTAAGGAAAAACAAATCTACATTCTCAGGATCCAACTCAATTTTCTTCTCAATTCTCTCTAATGCAGTATCAAAATTATTCTTCCTCATCAAATGTTTCGCATCTTCAAACAATTTTTCAAGCATGGGATCAGAAAATAGATTTAAAACTTTTAATGCTGTAAAATCGATGTAATACTTGAATTGGCCTTGTTCAACTAAATTATATTTAGAACCATATGATTGGAACGCTGCTGGAATATCGCGCCACGCTACACCTTCTAGCTTGTCCAAGGTATCAACTAACTTCCTTTCAGTTTCTATTCTATAGGCTAAATATTTTATGTATTCAGGTAAAAATTTGCGTAAAACATCTTTCAATGCATCATCAAATAAATTATCACAGATTTCCGCTAATATAGATTCAATAGTATGGCTTAAACTTAGTGATAGGGTCCCATTAGATGTGTTCTCATAGAGCTTATTCAAGTATGTAAATTTTGTAACATGATCCTCTGTAATTGCGCTTAAAATCTTTTCGATCTTCTCATTTGCTTGAAAAAAATAAATTCTGTCTTCGTCAACTTCTAAACGAAAAAATTTAACTGGATATATATTTTTCTCGACTATTTGGCGAATATTAAATTTAAGATCCAATATGTCAATTTTGTATTCTTTAGAAAAGTCTTTAGTAGAAATATAAAACGGATATTGATTAGGATGATTCATAGAAAGAAATAATAGAACTTTATTGAAATGCGCCTCGGAATCTAAAGAACCCCTTAAATTGGAAAATGGTAACTTTAATACATTATCTAAAAACCGAAACTTAATATCTCCATCCTCTATTTGATATTTCTCAAAAAATCTAATTGTCTTTTTCGTAATATCCTTGATTCGTTTGCTCTCCTCGTCTAAGATAGATTGTCGATCTAAATCATATAATTTCAACATCCTAGAATATTCCGATTTACCCTTTTGAGTAATCCTGTATTCCTTATCTTCCTTTTTTATGACCTCTCTCTTTTGAAGTTCAAGAAGATTCTTTGATAAACTAGATTGATTAATTTTGAGAGGTTCGTCAACGAAATCTGACCATTTGCAAAATGTATTGTTATACACCATCCAAAGGAGCCAATGATCGTAATTTCTATTGTTTGTTATCGCCTTTGGAGGATAATTTAATTTTCGTTCTTTTTTCGCCTTAGATAACCCATTATATCTTTCCTCTCCCTTAGAAGTGATTCTATACACTCCCCTTTCTATTTTCTCTATACAATCATCTAACATTAACGATTTTAAATAATATGATAATGTGGATTGAGGAATACTTATTGGTTCATCTTTGAAATCTGACCATTCAACTTTTTCATTATTCTGTAACATCCAAAGTATAAGATGCTCAATATTTGGACGCTCAACCCCAGTTTGCCTAAATATTTCCTCAGGCGGATAATTAATTTCTTGAGTTCGACTCATAAAATTTACACCAAACTACTTTAATATATATATCACAAAAGTCTTATTTATAGTTTTTTTTGTGAACTTTGAATGAACTATGAACTTTTTTTTGAACTATGTGATTGTAATTAGCAGTTTAAACTGAACCAGAAACTTTGAATTTAGAGTGGGATCTTCAGCGTTCTTATTAGAATTCTAAAATGAAACAAAAATTTATAAAGCCTGTAGGCATCTTATTTGCCAATTCTCTGTGGTTTTATTTTTAAATTTTAGATACTAATATCTAATATACACTAATTAACTGAAAAAAGAAAGTATTATTTAAGAATAGTGTAGAGTTGAGCTTTGAATCTTTTCTATAAGAGCATCCTTAATTAAATTACTTAGATTACTTAGATCAATGTTTTGTAATCTCTCAAATTGAACTGCTAATTCTTGAAATGAACTCTCTATTTTTTTTTAAAAAAAATCATTTTCTTCTAATACTCTTGTTAAATACTAAAATTTAAATATTATTGTATACAAATTTACTATGGTAAACTAATATGTCGATTGTAAAAATTAAAAATAAGAAAGGTTTGGAACAACTTCAAGCCAAATTAACTCTAAGATTAGGTCGAAAACCCACACAGCAAGAAACTCTTGATTATTGTCTTATTTTAGCGAATCAAAATTTTGAAGAAATTATTCAAATAGCCATGAACCTTCCTATATTAAATCCAAAAAGAGCTCAAAAAATCATTGAAGAAAGAAACAACCTAGATGATATTCCCTATAATACTAACTTGCATTTCGATTCGGAAAATGATGAAGATATTTATAACTTATAATTGGTGTTTCAAGTGGGCGTTTTTCTAGATACTGGTTTCTATCTTGGACTTTGTCATCCAAAGGATAAATATGCAGAATTAAGCGAAAAGATATTAAAAGAATTAGCGACAGGGAATTATGGAGTTCTCTATACATCCTATTTTATTATAAATGAGGTGACTACATTAGCTGCCATCAGATCTAAAAATAATATCAATGTGTTCAACCATCTGGAAAAGTTATTGTGGGGGAGTGAGAAAATTGCAACTATTCTTCCTTTTGATTTAAATTTTGAACTTGAAACATGGCAATTATTCAAGAAAATAAATACAACTGACTTGAAAGAAAAAAAACCCATGAGTTATACAGATATCAGCTCTATTATCCTATGTAATCACCATCAAATCGAATATATTGTTAGTTTTGATTCTCATTTTGATGGGTTTCTTCAAAGAATGTTTCAAGTATAAGAAATGAGCAAGTTGATTAATTCAGGGAAAGAAAATTCTTTGTTAGCCAAGACACAATCGACACTTTAAACAATAGTAAGGTTTTCTTAAATAATAAATATCCAGAATTAGCAAAGGAACTAAACACTCTCCTTTCCCAAACAGATATTTTGAAGAAAATTGCGATTTAACTTTAAAAAACTTCGTTTTCTTTCTTTTTTTACTGTTATAAAATTAATAAGAACGCTGAATATCCCACTTTAAGTCTAAAGTTTCTGGTTCAACCCGAAGTTGAACTTCATTCGGACTACGAACTATAACGAAACTATTGTACTAAAAACTATATATGTCCTAACTTATTCAATTTAATTAACAAAAAAAATAAATGAACAATGAAAATGGAGTGAAAAAAACATGGCTCAAGCAATAAAAAATAAGGATGTAAGAAAAAATTGTGTTGATGTTGAACAGGTTATTATTGAGAGTTTAGCAGAACCCAAGAGGGAAGATATTGAGGTAATATTGGAGCCAAATCAATCTATCAAGCTTAACAAAAAGCTTTTAAAATTTCATAACAAAAATAATGCAAAATATTATCAAGAATTAATTCCTATTGAACGGGTTAAATACAAATTAACTTACAGGAATTATGCTGTATATTAAAATTCGAATAAAAAAAATAAAAAAATGAAAATGTGAGGTTAAAAAAAATGAGAAAAATAAGAGAAAAGATAATAATTATTAAAAGCGATACAGCTGGATATAATTTCAATTATATCAGCTTCTAAATTATTTTTTTTTAAATATTTAATTCAGGAGAGGATAAAAAATGAGTAAAGTAAAAATTATTTGCATGAAATGTGGCAAGGAATTTAAATTAGACTTTAAAAGTTCCACAGCAATTTGTAAAAAATGTAGAAAACAAAATGAAGATTAACTTTATCAATAAATCATATTAAAAATAAATCTTTTTTTCCATTTCCGAGTTAAAATGTATTCCGAGAATAAAGGGCGAGATTTTTTCTCGCCCTATTTTTAAAAAATAAAAAGTGATCGAGTATGGGTGGAGAGAAAATAAATTTTGTAAGGAATTGTCATTGTCCCGAATGCAATGGCATGTATATTATAATAGATAACGAAATTATTTCTTGTCCTGTCTGTGAATTAAAATCAAATCAAAATCTTTCAAAAATGTACGATGAGGAAGCAGGAAAAGAATTAGTTCAATTTAAAGTTTAAAGTTCAACAAAAGTTCAATAAATGAATCTATATATAAAAATAGTTATTTAGAATTAATAAAAAGAAAAATGTGTAAAATAGGTAATTAAAAATGGAACAAACTCCAACGAAAAGAAATTTCAGGCATTATATGTATTTCTTATTTGG
>JABXKB010000035.1 GCA_013375485.1 Promethearchaeota archaeon
CCATCTAGAAACTTTTGTGTAATTTGTGGAAGATATACTAATGATAAAAAATTTCCGAAGGATAATTGGACAAATCAATTTTTTTTATGTCGTAATTGTAAAAAAGTCTGGTGCGGCGCTTGTATGGGTCAAGTAACGGCATTAGGGCCATCAAAAGCTTTTAAATTAGGGAAAAAAGGAAAAGTAAATTGTCCAGATTGTAGTAATTTTGCTGTAATGGTTAAACTACCTGAAAGATTACCTTTTACCCAAATTAGAACTCAAGAAATTGCTCCGATGAGTTCTGAAGTTTTAATGTTTAAAAATTTCTGTAAGTTCTGTGGTGAAGGTATTCCCGAGAACTCAACTTATTGCAATAAGTGCGGTGCAAAACAAGGATAATATAATTAATTTTCAATTCTTGTAGCGTTAACCAGAAAAACTTGGAGTTTCATGTTCATCTTTAAAAAAATCATTCGAATTATATTTAGAAGTTAATTATAATGTAAGTGAAATAAGTTTAAATAATAGGTTTGTATTTTCATCTTTAACAAAAATTTTAAATATAAATTTAAAAAGTTGAATTAAAAGATGAGCGAAAAAAAAGATTCAAATGAGTTATTAAACTTTTTGATGATCATAATTGGACTTCTTTTCCTTATTATGGCAATCATGCAATTTTTAGTATGGGCTGACATTTATACACCAAGTTGGGCTGTTGATGCGGCTGTACTTTCTATTTTTGGTGCGCGAGCTACCATTTCACTGTTATTAGGATTCTGGTGTTTAGTCTCTGGTATTGGAATGTTTAAAGAAGAAGAATATGCAATGGGAATGGGATTGGTTGTATTAAGTATAATGGGAGCATCGGGGATTATGACAATGATTGGATGGGTGGGAGGATCTTTTGATGTTGCATATTGGCCGAATTATATCATAATCGTTGCAACAATAGTAGGCGTCATAGGATTTTTCTGGCTACTTTTTACATACAAAAGGTATGATTAAAACAAGGAAATTTAATTTCTTAATATTTTTTTTTTTAATAATAAGCTGACAGTTTGTCATTTTAATAAATAAAGTTGATAAAAGAGATTTTTTTATTTCACTTTAAATTATAAAAAAACTTTTATCTTATGATGAAAAACTCTAAACTTCAGGTTTTAGGGATTGTTGGCTCCCCTCGACAAGGTGGCAATACTGATATATTAGTGGATCAAGTATTAACTGGGGCAGAAGAAATGGGAGCTTCAATTGAAAAGGTAATATTAAATAAATTAAATATTAATCCATGTCAAGCGTGTAATAGTTGCTATAAGACTGGTAAATGTATGCATAATGATGATATGGAAGAGCTACTAGAGAAGATGGAGGATAGTGCTCTCTGGGTACTTGGCACCCCTGTATATTGGTGGGGGCCTACCGCGCAATTTAAAGCATTTTTAGATAGATGGTACTGCCCTAAACATGAAACCTTTAAAGGTAAACATGTCATTCTTGTTATACCGCTTGAAGGTAGTTCTATCAATGCACGGCATACAATAGGTATTCTAACTGATGTGTGTAATTATTTAGGAATTGAATTGGATGAAACAGTATTGGCACCTGGAATGAATGAAAAAGGGGCTGTACTTGAAAATGTTAAACTAATAAAAAAAGCTTATAATACTGGTAAAAAAGCTATTAAAATGTTAATTAACTCATAATTGCATTACGAAGTAAAATACTAATGAAATTATCAGAATTTCTTAAAAAAGTTGAATGGTTAAAAAGTAGTCATCCTTATGGGAGCGCTTGTATAAGATTAAATAGTGAAAAAACCATATATATTGATTCCAGCTAATTTATCAGAAGAAAGTACGAAGAAAAAGGCAGATATTATTCTGTTAACTCATTCACATGATGATCATTTCTCTATTGAAACTCTAAAAAATCTAGTGAAACCAACGACAATTATTGTATGTCCTTCTGACTGCGAAGAATCTTTAATAGGTGAAAATTTTGAATTTAATATTTATGTAATAAAGTCAGGTGAGAATATAAAATTAAACAGAGTTAAAATTGAAGCGATCCCTGCATATTCTTCTTCCGTACATCCAAGTTCTGCAGGTTGGGTTGACTATGTTATTGAAATTAATGGGTTTCGTATTTACCATTCAGGTGATACTGGCTTTACTCCAGAAATGAGTGCACTAACAAATGTTGATATTGCTTTTGTTACAGTGAGAGAACCTTATATGATGAGTCCTAAGGAAGTAATTCAATCGATAAATGTATTTAAACCTAAAATTCTAATACCCATCCATTGGATTGAGGAAGAAAAGAATAACATTGATTATATCATAAAAAATGCACCAGAATCAACAAAAGTTATAATCCTCGAATTGAAATAAAAAAAGGACCATATAAAAAAATAATAAAATTTCCTCTAATTTCAATCTAAATGAATAACAAATTTACAAGAATCTGATCCTGTAATAACTGATTGAATTAAATCTACTTCAACAGGTTTATCTAATAAGGTTTTAAATAAGGTTTTCATCCACCCTAAAGAACAATGACAGTAGGTTATTGAAATTGGTACTTTTGTCTCCTTTACTCCCCAATGACAAAGACATCTATTCAAAGTTGAGTGAATTATATTTCCTTCAAGTTTAACAAATTCAGTATCAAATTTTTCATTGAGATTTTTGACAATATCTTCCACACCTTCAGAGATTTCTTTAACTTCTCCCGCAGTTTTTAAAATATTTTGTACACAATAATTTCCTAACGTTTCCATAACAATATGTCTTTTATCTTCATCTTTTACTGTTCTATCAAATCTATCCATTACTTCTTTAACACACACAGCCATTTCTGAATCATTCGAGACTTTTTGACAATTCTCACACTTTTCTAAGATCTCATCTCGAATGGTTGTTCCAAGTTGTTCAGAAACAACATTACTAAAACCTTCAAACCAACCTTTGTACTTTTCTTCCAATATTTTTCAACTCTATACTATGTAATTTTTTATTGATTTAAGATATTATACCTTTTTATTTAATAATTATATAGTTTTTCTTCGATTTCTATAATTATATGACAAGACTTTCCTGTCACATAAAATATTATATGTTCTAAAGATTTAAGAGAATTAATTACGCTCTGAAAAATAATCAATTTTTAGTGAACTCAAATAAATTGAATTTAAATGATTTCACTAAAAGGATGAGTAAAATGAAAGAATATAGTATTACTGAAATTCAAGCTTTAATGGAAAAAGGAAAACTTTCAGCTAAAAAATTAACAGAAATGTACCTTAATCGAATTAGTGAAATTGATAAAAACGGTCCTAAATTAAATTCAGTAATCGAAATCAATCCAGATGCAATAAAAATTGCAGAAAGTTTAGACGAGGAACGAAAAAATAAGAAAATTCGTGGGCTTTTACATGGGATTCCAGTTATTATTAAAGATAACATTAACACAGAGGATAAAATGCAAACTACAGCAGGGTCCTTAGCTTTTGATGGGCACATTGCTTCAGAAGATGCATTTATTGTTAATAAATTACGAGATGCAGGAGCAATAATTCTTGGAAAAGCAAATTTAAGTGAATGGGCAAATTTCCGTTCAACACGTTCTACTAGTGGCTGGAGTAGTAGAGGAGGACAAACACTTAACCCCTATTCCTTGGATAGAAATCCTTGCGGTTCAAGTTCTGGATCTGCTGTTACTGTAGCAGCGAATTTATGTTCAGTTGCTATAGGAACTGAAACAGATGGATCGGTAATATGCCCTTCACAAACTAATTCGATTGTTGGAATTAAACCCACTATTGGATTAGTTAGTCGAACTGGAATTATCCCAATATCACATAATCAAGATTCTGCTGGACCCATGGCAAGAACCGTTCAAGATGCAGCACTTTTATTGAATGTGATGGTAGGGATTGATCCAAATGACTCTAGCACTACAAAACATAACAAGAATATTCCTTTAGATTACACAAAATTCTTAGATCCTAATGGTTTGAGAGGAGTAAGAATTGGGATTGCGCGAAACTATTTTGGTAAAAGTGATCTCATAGATGAGATTATAGAAGGAGCAATTGAAAAATTGAGAGAACTAGGAGCAGAGATAATAGATCCTGTTGAAATTAAAACTCCTAATGATTTAAGCGAATATGAATTTCAAGTGCTCTTGTATGATTTCAAACACGATTTGAATGAGTATTTAACTAAATATGGACCGATTAATTCATTAGAAAATATTAGCGATATCATCAAGTTTAACAATGAACATAAAGCGAAAGTTATGCCCTATTTTGGACAAGAATTATTCACTATGGCAAATGAAAAAGGACCAATAACAAGTGATGAGTATAAAGAAGCATTAGAGAAATGTCATAATTTAGCTCGAGATGAAGGAATTGATGCGGTTATGAAAGAACATAAATTAGATGCTATAGTAGCTCCAAGTGGAGGAGCTGCTTGGTTAATTGATTATATTAATGGAGATCATTCTACTGGTGGAAGCTCTTCAGCAGCAGCGGTTGCTGGATATCCCAATATAACAGTACCTGCAGGATATGTGTATGGTTTACCAGTTGGAATTTCGTTTTTTAGTGGTGCTTTTCAAGAGCCAAAACTACTTAAAATCGCATATGCTTTCGAACAAGCAACAAAAATTCGGAAACCGCCCAAGTTTCCTCCAAAAGTAGAGGTAAAATAAAAAAAGAAAAATCCTAACTTTCCTTATATTTAAGAATTTCTTTTTTTGTTCTATGTTGATACAATGTTCTCTCTCTCCATTGCAAATTATGCAATAAGTACCAAAGGGGTAAACACCCTTTTTTTTATGGGAAAAAAAAGAGAGAGAAACTGAATCCTTACAGCGAGGGCAATTTTCAGAAACGTTTGTTGAATCCTTTTTTGGGAGATCATAATTTCTAGGATGAGGATTATTAAAATATAATCGACTCAATAATAAATCTTCCTTCACTACTATCAATAATTATTAGACAAATTGAAAAATTATGGCAATTAAAGTAGGCGATATAATAAAGGTAGAGTATGTAGGCACTTTCGATGACGGTACAATTTTCGATAGTACTGAAAATAATGGAGGTATCCCTCTAAAGTTTGAGGTTGGAGCCGGACAAATTATTCCAGGGTTTGATAACTCTGTAATTGGCAAATCAGTTGGAGAGGAGTTTGATATCAGATTAGAAGCTTCTGATGCATATGGTGAATATAAAGAAGACATGACTCAGTCAATTTCAAATGATCAATTCCCACCAGAACAAGAACCAAAAGCAGGTTTAATGATCTTGCTAATGGGTCCACAGGGCCAACCTGTTCCTGCTACGATTAAAGAAGTTGAGGATGATATTGTTACGATTGATTTGAATCATCCTATGGCAGGTAAAATACTGAACTTTAAAATTAAAATAGTTGAAACAGGTTGTGAGCCTGATCCTCCCCATGCGTGTGGGTGTGGAGTTGATCATGACCATGATCATAAACATTAAAAGCTAGATCTAAAGAGAAACATTACTCTACTGTTCTTTTTATTGATTTTTTTTCTTTTTCTATTTTCTACTAGTATAAAAATATGAATTTTCTTTTTATAATCTAATTTATTACGTGTTAAAACAAAAAAACAATTTGTTTCTCATTAAATTAAAATTTAAAATCTCATTTTAAAATCCATCATTGGAATATAATATTACAATTTTAGGAAAATGGCTGAGGGGACAAAGGCAAATTCAGAGAAATCATTTAATAGGGTATTTTGGCCGCTCTACTTGTTAAATGGTTTACAGAGTATAGCATATGGTGCTATGATTGTACTTGTAGTTCCACTTGCTCTAATTATTTGGCCAAATGATCCAGCAGATATTCATGCATTAGAAATGGGGCTATTATATACGACACTCTCATGGAGTGGATCTTTTGCTGGACTACTTTTTGGTAGACTTATTGATAAATACTCTCGAAAAAAAATAATCATCATCATTTCTCTATTCAGAGGGCTTTCAATGTTTATTTTAGGTTTTGCTGTTAAAGGAGGTGGATTTGATACATGGTTTTACTTTTTTATTTTAATTGCAATTTTTGGTTTTTTTGCTGGAGGTTCATGGCCGGCTATAAATTCATTATCTAATGATATTGTCCCTCGAGATCAGCGTTCTCGGTTTTTTGGTGTCTATCAAATAGTACTTAATACAACAAATATAATAGGTTGGTTAATAGCAACATTCTTAGTTCAAATTGGTCTTTGGAGAATTTTTTTCTGGGGTATTGGAATTTTAATTCTTCTTGGAGGTTTAATTTTTGCCTTTCATAATGAAGAACCAAAAAGAGGCGTTCAACAAGAAGAATTATATCATGTACTTCAGGATGATTCTATAGAGTATGATTTTCAAATAGATAGGAAGATGATGCGTAAAACCATGCTTAGTAAAACTAATAGCGTAGCTCTTATTGAAGGGATTTTTACTTGTATTCTTATGAGTAGTCTTAATTTTATGATTTTGAATTATGTTCAGAATCCTCCTTACAATTTAGCTCCATTTTCAATAGGAGTTTTTATGGTTGTTTTTGGCTTAACAGGGGGATTGGTAGGGCAAATAATTTTATCAAGAATTAGTGACAAGATTGCTATAAAAGATCCGGTAAGAAGATTACCAATTATAGTCATTGCTATAATAGGGGGTTTAATAACTTTTGCTCTTTTCTTTTTCTTTCCCTGGGTTCCATTAAGTCCAGAACAAGGTAAGAATATTGGTTATATTATGACAATACCCACAATGTGGGTTATGGGTGCGTTATTTTTCACCTCACGCAGTATCTTTTCTCTTTATGTAGTAAATCAAAGTCCAGTAATTCAACAAATCAACTTACCAGAAGCACAAGGACAAATAGTTTCTTGGAATCAATTTTTAGAACAGTTTGGAAGAGGTATTGGACCGTTGCTATGCGGAATTTTATTAGCTTATACGAGTACAAATTATCAAATAACAGTTTTAATTGTTTGTTTATGTATTTTACCTGGCGTAATACTTTGGATTCTAGCAATGAAGTGGTTTCCAACGGATAGAGAAAATATAAAAACTATTTTAGCTGAACGTGCAGAGCTTCTAAACTCTAGAAAAGAGTATTAAAACTCAAATTGCTCACATTCTGTTAATCAAGGAGGACCAACGGTAATATGTAAGTTTATTGATTATATAAATATATTCAAATTAATTGAATTATGATATATTTATTTCTATAGAGTTCCTAAAGATTAATTACATATGTCTTAAAAATCTTAAAATCAAATAGATCATAAAATAATTTAAAACCTATTAAGTAACTATTTGAATATTAAATAAAAAGTGCGAAAAAAAATGATATCCTTTATTTTGTTATTAATTTTTAGTACATGGGTTTTAATTAACCGATTTAGTGAAGGTGGAAAAGTTGAAGGACATCCGCTTGGGATGCCTCGTGGAACAGTTAGAGCATTGAGTACAATTATGATTGTAGCCTTTCCTTTTGGGTATTTACTAACCGGTGAGGCAATTCCCAGTTTAATTGTAAATGTGATTTTTGTCGTGGTTGCGTTTTACTTTGAAGCAAGAAGAAGTAAGGAAGAGAACATAAGCCAAATTGTCGATGAAATGAAAAACCCTAATATAATAATACAGGATGTAAAAACTCAAAAATACCCTTTATACTTACCTAAATATTCTGTTAGATTTCTCTTGGTATTATTGTTATTCGTAACTTTAATTACTTATTACATTGTACCAAAGGTTCCATTTGAAGCAACCAATACTATATTTGACCTATTAATAATAATCATTCTATTCATTATTGGTGCTTCTTTTAGATCTATTGCTAATTCTAGAGAAAGGAAAAAAATTAAAGAGAAAATTGCAAATATGGATGCTTCGCTTACTGAAGTTGAAATTGTTGAAAAGTTGAGGTTAGAAGAAACCAGTTGGTTGAAGAGAAAAGGAAGGAATATTCTCTCAACTATAATGTTCATAATAGTAGTAATATCCTTGATTTGCTTTACTTTTGATTGGAATGTATTAATATTTGAATTACAAGATTATGAATTATCCGTTGTTGGGCTTTTATTATTACTAATCAATGCATATTATGGTTTCAGAGATTAGTTTTACAACTAAATTCTTTATTTTTTCTTATTTTTTTGTGAAAACCGTTAAAATTAAAAAAACCCCGAAGGTTAATTATAGTCTATGATTTAAATATTTCATATGATAACTTTCGAAAAGGATGGTTATATTTTTGTTTATAGAGTTGCTGGCGTCGCTATTTATGATAAAAAATTACTCGTACATAGAAGTATCATTGACGATTTTTGGTCTTTACCAGGAGGGCGATGCGAATTTTTAGAAATCTCTAAAGATGCACTCATAAGAGAGATGAAAGAAGAAATCGGAGTTGAAATAAAGATTATAAGACCTCTATATTTTGTGGAAAATTTTTTTAATTACATGGAGAAGGATTATCATGAATTATCTATTTTCTATCTCATCAAATTTCCTCCAGATTCTAAATTAATTTTTGAAAATGATACTTTTCATGGAAAAGAACATGAATTAGGTTTTGAAAATGATGATTTCTATGGAGAGGAATTAGATCTGATTTTTAAATGGGTTGATATAGGTGAGATAGAAACACTTAGATTATATCCTTTATTTTTACGTAAATCGCTAAAAAATATTAAAGCATTCCCAGAACATATAATCAATCATGATGATTAAAATATAAAGAATTAGCATATTAATTTTAAAATTTTTAATTTAATATGATTAAATCATTATAACAAATTATTAGCATATATTTTAAACCAAATTGTCTTCAAATGTGAAGTTCTTCTTCTTTTTTCAAATTGAAAATAAATTGATATAATAAATAGAAAAGTAATAAGTAATTTGCGAATTAAATTATGTTAAGGTGAATAAATTTGGCAAATAAAAGCATAAGTGAAGATTCTGATATTTATAGAAAATTACAGCAACATTTAGATAAAATGCCTGTAGGATTCCCTCCTGTAAAATCAGGTGCTGATAAACGTCTTTTAAAGCATCTATTTACCCCCGAAGAAGCGAAAATAGCTATGTTTTTAAAATTCGGATGGGATAGAGACTTAGAACCATTAGAAATCATTTATAACCGTGTAAAAGAAACAGGATCATCTCTCGAAGAGTTGGAAACGATTTTAGATAGAATGGTATCAAAAGGTTCAATTATGCACAAAAAAGAAGGAGGAAAAAAATATTATGGGAATGCTCTCCTTATGATAGGAATGTTCGAATTTCAAGTAAACAATCTTACCAAAGAATTTATTAAAGATTTCCATGATTACTTTGTCCAAGGATGGTTACCGGAAGCTTTTAGCGTCAAAGCCGCTCAATTACGTACTATTCCTGTTGAAAAAAGTATAGAATTAGAGCATAATGTTAGCAATTATGACAATATTACCGAGGTTATTGATGCAGCAGAAGGCCCATTCGCAATTATGAATTGTGTTTGTAGGCAAGTAAAAGATATTATGGAAGATCCATGTAAAGCTACTGACCGTAGAGAAGTCTGTATGGGATCTGGAATTATGGCTCAATTAGTCATTGATCAAGGACGGGGACGTGCAATAACTAAAGAAGAAGCTCTCGAGATTTTGCAAAAAAACCAAGAAGAAGGACTTGTTCTACAACCTGATAATTCACAAATTTTCTCATTTGTTTGCAGTTGTTGTAGCTGTTGCTGTGAAAATTTATCGAAATATATACTATTACCTAATCCTGCTGATGTTGTAGTAGCAAATTATTATGCAGAAGTAGATTCTGATTTATGTACAGGATGTGGGACATGTGTAGAGATCTGCCCAATGAAAGCTATAAAGCTTAAAGATGATATTTCTTCAATAAAAAGAAAACGCTGCATAGGGTGTGGAAATTGTGCGGCAAAGTGTCCGTCAGAAGCTATTAGCATGAATAAAAGAGAAAGACAATTTACACCTTTTCCATCAATGGATGTACTATTTGATAAGGTTATGCAAAGAAAAATCAGATTGAAAGAACACAGTATAAAAAAATAAGGAAATAGATAATCTAAAATATCTTTATAATTTCAATTTTTTTACTTTCGCATTTCTATTCAATAATTAGTATTATATTTCAAGAATAAGTTATTTTTTATAAGTTACTTCGCTCTTTCTTTTCGAATAAAGGAACGTAAACTTACCCCTTTTTTCCAATACCATTCAAACAATTCAATCGTCCAATTAATAAAATTTTCATGATTATCAATTAGACATTGGCTATAATCAATCTGTCCATCCTTACTTAAGAAGAGGATTGCCCCTTTATCAGATACTACTAAGGAGATATTAATTAAATCTAAAATTCTAATATTTTCTAACATTTCCTTAAAAAACTTGACAGGATCTTTAAACAATTTTGACCAACCATCAGGAATATTATAAGATTTTAGTAGATTTTTATCGACTAAAGCTCTAATATTAATTGATTTTTTTTTCATTTTGTTCTCAGCTTCCTTTAATAAAGATTTTTGATATTGATCCGTTATCGCATAAAGAAATTCCTCAGAATTTTTTACTAAATTTTCAAAAATTTCCATATTTTCCATCGTTTTGGTACCTAACTCAACACTTTTTAATTTACCCAATTGAAATATGAGGTTTATCGGAATAGAAGTGATTTCATGACTATTAAAAAAATCTTTGTTTTCTAAAGAAACTTCAAAAATATCCATCATTCTTATAAAGATTTTTCCGATATTAGTTATCTTATATTCATTGTTAATGTTTTTAACAATAAGATTTTTCTCTTTTAGTCGTTTCAAGTGACGGGAGATTTCAGACCCGGGAATACCTGAATCCTTCTGGATTTGATTATGCTTTTTCCCATCATTATATAAACTTTTAAGCACATCATATCTTTCTTTATTAGAAAATTCAAATAACAATTCATTTAAGTCCAAAATTAACCATTTTTTCGAAAATTAGCTTTCTAATATATAACTAATATAATTTAAATGATAATTTAAATCAATTTAAATAATTTAGAAAAAATTAAACTTAGTTTAAAATAGTTCTAAAGGGTTATAGGGTTTATTTTTTAATCATCCTAAGATCATTGAATAAAAGAATATATCTATAAGTTTTATAGATTAAAATTCAAATGAAAATTTGATTTAAATGAAAATTTGAGAAAATAATCTAAATAAATTTGGCGAACAAATATGTATGAAGAATTAGAATTACGAGCTTTAAAATTATTGGCGAAAAGTTTCGAACATAACCAAGCTCTGCATATGGAAGCCCCTCAAATGGCTAAACTACTGGGTGTAAAGAATAAAGACATTCAACATGTATTAAAAGCGTTAGGAAAAGCACAACTAGCAAATCTCTATGAAGAGGGTGATAAAATCAAACTAGCGAAGATTTCATGGCAAGGGTTAAATGAAATTGGTGATGTATACCTAAAGTATGGAATGGGTAAAGACGCGTATAAAAATTACAATGCGGAGGGGTATCGATAAATGCCTTTCGATTACATGCCCTGGTGGGACAAGGAGACTAAAGAGTTTGCTGATGAAGTTGAAAATTTTTGTGATACTGAATTAGTCCCACGAATGATAAAACTATTAGAACAAAATAAAGACCCAATGGATATTCAATGGAGTGCATCAAAACTTTGTGTAGAAAAAGGATTCCACCCTTTAATGGTTTTAACAGAGGAAGAATATGGTGGACGCGATAAAGGTTATGCAGGATATACAATCCTCAATGAAGAAATTGGCCGATCAAACTTAAATGTGAATCCATTATTAACAAGTGTCTTTGGTGCTGGTCCAGTGCATTTATTTGGGACAAATGCTCAGAAGAAGAAGTTTTTAGAACCTATTGTTAAAGGTGAGAAGTGGGCATCTATCACTGTCACCGAACCTGACGTTGGTAATGATGCTTCAGGAATTCAACTCCACGCTGAACAAGATGGTGATGAGTGGGTTTTAAATGGCTGGAAACGCTTTATTACTCTCGGTGCGATTTCTGACTATCATATGCTTTACGCAAATAGCGATCCTGATATGAAACGCATCCATAGGCATCTTACAGCATTTTTATTACCAACTGATACTCCCGGTATATCTGTTGAAAAAATTAACGATTTAATTGGAGATGTTGAAATGGCAAACTCTGTAATAAGATACCGCGATGTGAGAGTGCCAAAAGAAAATATGATATTAGATCCTGGAGATGGATGGACAGTCATGACAAGTGCACTAAATATTGAAAGATTAGGAATTGCTGCCGTAGTGGGTTCATCTAGAAATTTATTGGAAACTGCTCGGGCTTATGGCCGTAGAAGAGTTCAGTTTGGGGCCCCTATTTCTCGATATAATGGTGTTCAATTAAGAATGGCTAATATAAGTATGAAAATGAATCTAACTAGAGTGTATATCTATTATTTAGCACATTTATTAGATACTGGTGAAGCTGACATGTTCACTTTTGCTTTAAAATCTTCAACTGCAAAAATATTTGGAACTCAGGCTTTAACAGAAATGGCTTTAGATGCTCTATTCATCGTTGGTGGCGATGGCTATCTTCAAGAAACGGGGATTGGTGGCATATTAAAAAATGGAGCTTTGATGCAAATAGCAGGCGGATCAAATGATATATTGAAATTATTTATTGGAAGACAAGAATTCAAACAAGATGTAGACGAGCGTATGTTAACTCCCTCTGTTAGGGGCCCAACAAAACAGGAAGCTGATAAATTATAATAGATTTTTAGAGGTAAATTTGAATGGCAAAATATAAAGAAGTTAAGTTTGAAGTGAAAGACGAGGTTGGGATAATAACTATAGACCGACCAGAAAGAAGAAATGCGTTATGTAGAGATGTTTGGGCAAGTATTGGGCAAATTTTATCAGACACTTGGGATAACATAAACGTAAGAGTAATAATATTAACGGGAAATGACGAAGAATATAAAGGTGGTCGAGCTTTTTCAGCAGGACTAGATATTAAAGAAATGTCCTCTACGGGTTTTAAGAATCTTGGAGACTTTCTTGGTATATTACTTGATCCTTGTGAATTGATGGCACGTTATCCAAAACCAATAATAGCTGCTATAAATGGCTATGCTTACGCTGGAGGGCTTGAACTTACCTTATGGTGTGATTGTGCTATTGCTGCAGATGATGCCGTAATGGGTTTCTGGGAAAATCGAAGAGGTTTAGCAAGTGGTGTTGCATTTCTATTACTACCTGAATTGATTGGAATGCGTCATACAAAGGAGTTATTATTAACTGGTAAAATAATATCTGGAGAGGAAGCATATCGAATGGGTTTAGTTAATAATGTAGTACCCCACGATGAGTTAATGAATGCTGTAATGGAAATGGCAGAAGGAATGAAAAAAGTTGCCCCATTAAGCCACAAATGGACTAAAAAATGGTTCCAACAAGGATATCATTATACTAGAACCAGAGCGATTGGGAGTTTATGGGAACCATTCCAAGAGTTATTCCATAGTGAAGATGTTATTGAAGGTTTTACCTCTTTCATGGAGGGGAATAGAGAACCTAAATGGAAGGGAAAATAATTATAATTTTTTTTTTAAATAGAATTTATAAATTAGGAGGTAAGAATATGGTAGATGAAGAATTAGTTGAAGGAATTAAAAAGATGGTCAGTAAGCTAGATGATCCAGCATATCAAGAACGATTCAGCGATTTTGATCGAACATTACAGTTCAATTTCACTGATACAAACAATTACTATCTTGTGTTCAAGGATGCGAAATGTGAAATTAAAGAGGGTGATACCGAAGAACCTAATATAACAATTACTACTCAGAGTGAAGTAATTATTGATATCATGGATGGGGAATTGAGTCCAACAAAGGCGTTTATGGGCGGAAAACTCAAAGCAAAGGGCCCTATGAAAGATATGCTTAAAATGCAAATGCTTATGAAATGATTTGATTGATTAAATAAATAAATTTTTTTTATTTTATATTAAAAGAAAAGAAAATAGGGTTAAAGAAATGGAATTCAAATATCTTTTATTTGAAGTTAAAAATAATGTAGGTATTATTACGTTCAATAGAGAATATAAGTTAAATGCCATAAATGGCAAAATGTTTGATGAAATATATGATGCTTTAGACGAAATCGCTAATAACAAAGAAATTCGAGCAGCAGTTATTACAGGTAAAGGTCGTGCTTTCTCAACGGGAGGAGACTTTGATCAAGCAAGCCAGGGTATGGCGGGAGATGTAGATACTGTAGAAGATGGAGGAAAAATGCAATCAGGAGAACTAGAAATTGATGTGTCTCAAAAAAGAACAGTGCTAAAATTACAAAGAACACCTAAACCCATCATAGCTGCTATTAATGGGCTAGCGTTAGGAGGAGGGCTAAATGTCGCGTTAAATTGTGATTTAATTTATGCTTCAGATGAAGCAGAACTTGGCACTTTTTTTATGAAGAGAGCAATTATTCCTGAGATGTCTTCCACCTACATTCTCCCTAGAATAGTAGGGATACATAAAGCAAAAGAACTGATCTTTTTCGGTGATAGATTTAGTGCTCAAGAAGCTTTAAAATTAGGATTAATTAATGGAGTATTCCCTGCAAATGAGCTTATGGATAGAGTAATGGAGGTTGCTGAAAAGTTAGCGAAAGGCCCTACTTATTCGATTGGATTAGCTAAGATAGTTATTAATAAGTTACTAGAAGATAAAACAATACAAGCACTTGAAGATGAAGCTGAAGCTTTGTTTAAAGCATTTGATTCAGAAGATTTTACTGAAGGATTATTAGCATTTTTTGAAAAAAGAGATCCTAACTTTTTAGGACGTTAATTAAATAGGGTGTGATGATAAAATGGATGAAGATAATGCTAAAAAGCTATTAAAGACTTTTTCCTTAATTGGAGGTGCTTATGAAGTATTATTTGGGGTATTAATGATATTTTTTATAGTCCCGTTATTGAATTTATTAGGAGCAAATATTAACCAATTAGAATTTCCAATATTTTCACAGACTGGAGGATTATTAGCTATAATCTTAGGTTTAATCTTATTATTCTCATCACTAAATACTGAAAAATACTTGTTAAACATCATTTTAATAACTATACTACGCTTTACAATTCAGATTATAATTATTATCAACATGATAATGATTCCTGAGATTGCAATTGGGTTACTCTTATTTGGTTTAATGGATATAATATTTGCTTTAATTACAATTTATTTAATGAGAAGAGCAAATTTATCATTTAATATATTTAAAGTTATACAATAAGGGATTTATAAAATTGACACAATTAAATAAAATTATAGGTGAAGTTTTAGCAGAGAATCGGTATTTTTTAATGGAACATGAAAGTAAGGATCTTATTTCTAAATATGGTGTTCCTGTTGGAGAATACAGAATTGTTAAATCGAAAAGTGAAGCAATCGAATATGCCAATAATATTGGGTATCCTGTTGTTGCTAAATTAATGAGTCCAGATATTGTGCATAAAACTGATGCTAAAGTTATAAGATTAAATATTGAATCTGACGATGAGTTAAGTCAAGCATATGATGAAGTAATTACAAATGGAAAAAACTATAAACTAGATGCTAAGGTTATAGGCGTAAATATCCAGAAAATGGCTAAAAACGGTGTAGCTGAGATTATAATTGGAGGGGTACGCGATAAAAATTTCGGACCAGTTCTTATGTTTGGTTTTGGAGGAATCTTTGTTGAGATCTTCAAAGATGTATCATATAGAGTCTGTCCACTCTCAAAAACAGAAGCAGAAAGAATGATTCGAAGTATAAAAGCATTTCCTTTATTGGATGGATATCGTGGACAGTTTAAAGGAGATATTGATCAACTTACTGATATTATGTTAAAATGCTGTAATCTTTTAATTGAGAATCCTGAAATAATGGAACTTGATTTGAACCCTGTAATTGTATTTGAAATTGGTAAAGGAGTAACGGTGGTAGATGCTCGAATTATTTTAAAGGAGGTTAATTAGTGTGTCAAAACTGAAGGATTTAGAGGGATTTTTTAATCCAAAATCGGTTGTTTTTTATGGCGCTTCTAATATGATGCAAAAATTTGGTAGTCTTCATCTTACAAATTTATTATCTGCAGGGTTTCAAGGTAAGGTGATTCCAATCCACCCAAAAGAGGAGGAAATTTTAGGTTTTAAGACATATAAAAATATAAAAGACATTCCTGAACAGGTAGATTTAGTAGTAATGGCAATTAATCCAAAATTAATTAATAATTTCCTTGAGGATTGTGGCCAGAAAGGAGTGAAGCATGTTATCATTTTATCAGGAGGTTTCTTGGAAGTAGGAAATAAAGCTGCTCAAGATACAATGAAAGAAATTGCTGAAAAATATGATATCAAAATCATGGGTCCTAATTGTTCAGGTGAAGTTATTACTCCTACAATAAATATAACCCACGTACCATGGCCTCCTAGAAAAGGAGGTGTTTCAATTGTCTCACAGTCGGGAACATATGCAGTTCAACCATTAATTGCTATTAATTCAAAAATAGGATTAGGAATTTCAAAAATTATTTCTGTTGGAAACGAAGTTAATACAGATCTAGTTGATTTTTTAGAAGCCTTTGAAGAAGATGACGAAACTACTAGTATAGGGATTTATTTTGAAGCGGTTAGGAGAGGAAAAGATTTTATTGAGTTAGTGGAAAGAATTAACCAAAAAAAACCTATAGTAATTATACCAATTGGTCAAACAGAAGCAGGAACGCGATCAGCAAAATCTCATACAGCGGCTATCACTTCTCCAGGTTATGTTATAGATTCAGTATGTGAACAGACAGGAGCGATAAAGGTAAAAAGTAGTATAGATATGTTAAATTTACTTAATGCTTTTGATTCATTACCCCTTCCAAAAGGTAATCGGGTTGCAATCCTTACTTTAGGGGGAGGTCCAGGCACTTTAATGTCAGACCTATTTGAAAGTAATGGAATGAAGGTTCCAATGTTAAGTAAAGAATTACAAGAAAAATTAAGGCCTTGGATGCCAGAAACAGCTTCAACAATTAATCCAATTGACTTAACATATTCAGATGATATGCAAAATTTCTTGAATGTATTGCCAGAGATATTATTAAAAAGTGATGAAATTGATTCCCTTATCTTTTATGGTCTTATGGGAACAGAGTATTTTAAAAACCTTGTAAATGTGCCGGATTTTATGCAAGAATATGAAAGTGTTATCACTATGAAAAACTTTGGGGAGATGATGGAAGATTTCTTTATCGCTCTCTTTGAAGAAATTATTGAATATAAAGAAAAATATCAAAAACCGATAATATTAACCTGTTATAATACCAGAGAAGAAAAATTTGTAGCGTACTTACAAGATCACGGAATTCCTGTTTATTATCCTGAAGAAGGAGTATGGACTTTAATAAGAATGTGGCAATATGCTAAATTCTTACAATTTAAAAATAAATAAACTATCTTTATATAAGATAATTAAACTTATTTTTTCAGATAAAAATATAAAAATAAATTTTGCTTAATTATGATGAAGAAATGCCATATTTGTGGAATGATTCGATCAACAAAAGACTTAGTATTATTAGAAGATGGAAATTATATGTGTTTCTCTTGCTGGAACGAACTAAATAGAGTAAAAAGTGAGAAAACAAAGGAGAAATGAGTTTTACTTACATTTATATAGTTATTCAATCATAGGAAATAAGAAATGTATATTTTTCAAGATTAAACTTCTTAATTTTAATCTCGTTTTTTGGTTCTCGCTTAGGAATAAGGGGAATTTTAATAACAATTTTATAATTTTCTAAATAGAGGTTATTATAAAAAATGTTCTCAAATTTATCCCAATCAATAAACTTTTGTATTGAAATCTGATTATCTTTTACTGTTGGGAATAATGACATAGCCATTTTTCTAATTTTTACATAGATTTATTTTTAGATTAATTTTAGTAAAGTAATTTTATTTTAACCCTTATAGAATGCAACATTTTCTCTGAAATAACAAATAGATGATTATTTCTGAATGATCGCTAAACTTGGTACCATTTATATTATAATAAATTAATTATTTAAATGTTTCTTTAATACTATTTAAAGCAGTATTAATTGCTTAACGATATTTTTAAACGTTTTATTAAAGAAACTCGATATTCCATGCAAATTCTTTTTAATGTCGTCGATTAAACCATCCTATTTAAATATTAAGTAAAAACACAAGATAGTCCAAATTTAATGATCCTTTCGAAAAATTTTTTAAATTTGGATTTATTAATTTTTAAAAGAAACCAAAAAGATGAATATGGGAACTGGATTTTTTGGAAAAGTTTTATGGGTTAACCTTACTGAGGAGGGTTTTGAGGAGCAATCAATAAACGAAGAGATTTATCGTCAATATCTCGGAGGATATGGATTAGCAGTAAAATTAATTTATGAAAATATGGCTGCACAAGTTGATCCAGTGAGTCCTGAATCGATTTTTGGTTTTTTCCCTGGATTATTGACTGGAACAGCAGCTCCATTTTCAGGAAGGTACATGGTTTCAGGAAAATCACCTTTGACAGGAACTTGGGGAGATTCAAATAGTGGGGGAACATTTGGTCCTGAGATAAAGAAATGTGGATATGATGCAATTATTTTTAAAGGTGCTGCCAAAACACCTAAATATGTTTTAATACAAGAAGATAAGAAGGAGATATTAGATGCATCAAATATTTGGGGCCTAGATATAATTGAAACTGAGTCGAAATTAAAAGAAAAACATGGGAAATTTATTAAAACAGCAGCAATAGGACAAGCTGGAGAAAAATTATCAAAAATTTCAGGGATTGCAAATGATAGAGGGCGAATTGCCGCTCGGGCTGGATTAGGCGCAATAATGGGCTCAAAAAAATTAAAAGCGCTTGTTTTAAAGGGAAATAAGAAGATTTCAATTTATAATAAAGATAAATTTTTAGATTTAGTGAAGATTTACAATAAAAATGGAAAAAAAGGAGAACCTGGAAAATTTTTTAAGTCAATTTCAAAATCTGTTCCAAATCTGGCAAAAACTATGCGAAGATTTAGAATTGGATTCAAAGGTCCACCAAATATAATAAGAAAAATATATCGAACTTATGGTACATGTGTTGGAAATACCATTGCTTCAGAAACAAATGACTCTCCTATAAAAAATTGGAGTGGTATTGGTATGTATGATTTTCCCTTTAAAAAATCTAAAGCCCTCTCAGCAAATAAAATTATAAAGTATAAAATAAGGGAATGGGGTTGTTATGGTTGTCCAGTTCAATGTGGAGGGATTTTAAAAATTCCAGAATTAAATTTAGAAGAGACACATCAACCAGAGTATGAAACTTGTTGTTCTTTTGGTGCCCTTTTACTAAATAATGATTTAATGTCAATTTTCGAAATAAACGAGCTTTGCAATCGAGCAGCTATAGATACAATCTCTACTGGAGCAACTATTGCATTTGCAATTGAATGTTTCGAAAATGGTATTTTAACGAAAGAAGATACTAATGGTTTAGAATTGGTATGGGGTAATTCAAAAGCTATTATTGAATTAGTAAAAATGATAATTAATAGAAAGGGAATTGGGGATATTTTAGCTGAGGGAAGTAAAATCGCAGCAGAAAAAATAGGAAATGAATCAGTAAATTATGCTATAACCTCTTTAGGTTCAGAAATTCCAATGCATAATCCAAGGTTTTTTCCTTCATTAGCTTTTACTTATAATTATGATCCAACTCCAGGAAGACATACAGCTGCTAGTATAGACTACATTGATATGGGATCAATAAATAAATTTCAAAAAGGATTTAAGTTACCTAAAGGATGGAAAAAGAACGAAAAAAAGAAACAAAAAGGTCAAAAGTTAGTTACCTCTTTCCATCAAGTTTTAAGTAGTGTTGGCCTATGCTCATTTTCAACTTTGTTTGGCCCTTATCCTTTTATTGATCTCATTAACAATTTTACTGGTTGGAATATTTCTATTGATGAACTAATAGAAATTGGATTAAGAATCCAAACCTTACGCCAATCGTTTACTTTACGGGAAGGCATAGACATTGCGAATAATAAATTACCTGGAAGAGTTTCTGGACATCCTCCAGATAAAAAAGGTACAACTAAAGGCATATCGGTCGAATATGAAGAATTTTATCGAGGATTCTGCAGTGAAATGGGTTGGAATACTGAAAATGGATATCCATTAAAAGAAACTCTTAAAGATCTTGATTTGGAATTTGTTATAAAGGATTTATATTAAGGTTATATTTTTTTTTATAAAAGAATTAAATTTTAGTGACATAAAATATGCGTGAATCACCCCCTACTGATTTGAATTCCTTTATTAAGAATGATGTTGTTAAAAATGTTATAAAAATAAAAGGGAAACATGCTCCAATTTCTGAAATTGTCGATAATATTTCTAAAACTTTACAAGTTGAAAAGTTATATGATTTGAGAGAAAAAGATAAAAATTGTTTTCTATTTATTGTAAAAAATTATTCGAAGACACCAAAATTAAGATATTTTTTAGCCATTTCCTTAGCAAATAATAGTTCCGATTTCTTAGTCCAGATAGCAAAGGATTATGCAATTAAAAATAATCTTAAGCTAGTTCAATATTCAATTTTCCCTAGGATGTTAAGGATTCAGTTGTTATTAATAAAAGAACTTAAGCAATTTGAAAATTATAATGATGCTTTGGAAAAATTGACAATTATTAGACGAAAATTTCGAGCCAAATTAGATAAAATTAAGAATTTAGTTAAAAATGAATAATTTTTAAGGATACACACAATAATATTATTCATCATTAAATTGATTATGAATTTAGAATCCGGATTACTTTAAATATAAAAAAAAGTTTATAAAAATGTCATTTAGAGAAAATACAGTGAAGATTGTCGCGACACTAGGCCCTGCATCAAGCTCAAAAGAAATGCTCAAAAAACTCATTGATGCTGGAGTAGATATTTTTAGATTAAATTTTTCACACGGAACTCATGATGAAAAAAAAGAATTATTTAAAAGAATTAGAGAAGTAAATGAATATATAGGGATATTAGCTGACATCCAAGGACCAAAAATTAGAGTAGGACAATTTAAAGATGACAAAGCATATATTCTGGGTATAGGTCAAGAAGTAAAAGTTTTTGAAAAAGATATTGAAGGTGATCAAAATCAATTTTCAATTCCTCTGCTTGGATTTCTAAAGTCAATGAGATTAGGAGATACTTTTTTTGTAAATGATGGAATTATTAAGATTAAAGTGACCAGAAAGGAAGTAGATCATATTATTGGAGACGTATTAGCTGGAGGAACGATTAGCAATAGAAAAGGGGTTAATATACCAACCGGTGAATTATCTCAGAAAGTTCCAACAGAAAAGGATAAAATAGATCTAGAATTTATAGCAAAACTCAACCCTGAATATGTAGCGATTTCATTTGTATCTGGAGGAGATGATGTTCTTCATGTTAAAAGACTTCTTGAAAATTATGGTAATTCTAAAATTAAATTAATT
>JABXKB010000036.1 GCA_013375485.1 Promethearchaeota archaeon
TATTGATCTTTATCCTCCAGGAGGAGTAGAAAAAGCAGCTCAAGATTTTGAAATTCAACTATTAGGTAAAATTCCTTTCGAAATTGAAGTAGGTCAACAGGGAGATAAAGGATTACCTTTTACATTAAAATACCCTGATAGTATATCGACAAAAGCATTTAAAGAAACAGTTAAAAAGATTCGAGGAATATTGGAAAAATAAAAGAATAATTTTTTTTAATCTTAAAAATTTTCAAATCAAAAATAATATATTGTATTATAGGAAAGTCTTGAATTAGTAATATAAAGATGCCAGATAATTTAGATAAATGGGTAGAAGAAATTCAGAAAGAAATCATAGAAGAGGAAATAAAAAGATATAATAAATATATTGTTGAGTTACTTCAAAATCCAAAAAATTGGGGTAAACTAAAAGATGAAGAAATAAGTGCATGGCATGCCTATGAAGGATCCTGTGGTGATACAATGCAATTTTTCCTTAAGATTAATAAGGATATAATTGAAAAAGCAAACTTTATTACCGATGGCTGTGGAGCTACAGTAGCAGCGGGAAGTCAGACTACTATATTAATAGAAGGTCAAACATTAGAGTTTGCAGAAAAATTAAAACCGATTGATGTTGAAAATGCTTTAGGAGGTTTACCTGATGATCATAAGCATTGTGCCGAATTAGCTGTCAAAACTTTGAAACGTGCGATTGAAAAATACAAGATTCAATAACCTTGATAAAATTTCATTAAAAAATATGAAATATGTATATGGACCTGTTCCAAGCAGGAGATTAGGGAATTCCTTAGGAATTGATCCAATTCCTTCTAAAACCTGTAATTATCAATGTATCTATTGTCAATTAGGAAAAACAACTAATTTTACTAATAACCGGAAAAACTATTTCCCAAAGAAAGAAATTACTGCTGAAATAGAAAAGGCGATTAAATCAGAGGAAAATAATTTTGATTATATAACATTTGTAGGTAGTGGTGAACCTACATTATATAAAGATTTAAAGGATTTAATTGTAAGAGCTAAAGCATTATCAGAAAAACCTGTTTGCGTAATCACTAATGGAAGTTTACTTTATGAAAAAGAAGTCCAGAATGCTCTAATGTGTTCAGATGTAGTTTTGCCTAGTTTAGATGCTGGAGATGAAAAATTATTCATTAGAATAAATCGCCCTCATCCTTCCATTAAATTTGACAAACTAATTCAAGGATTTATAGATTTTAGGAAGAAATTTGAAGGTAGATTTTGGATGGAAGTGATGTTAATGGAAGGAATTAATGATACAAAAGAAGAATTATTAAAAATTAAAGGTAAACTCGATTTGATAAAGCCAGATAGAATTGATATAAATGTTCCAATAAGACCTCCAGTTGAAATATGGGTAAAAATTCCCGATAAAAACATTAATTTAGTTTTAAATGAAATTTTCGGTGATTATAATAATATTAATTTTCCTGAAGAAGGCAGCTTCAGTATCTATTCACTAGATGTTGAAAAAGAGGTCCTTTCTATAATTGAGAGACACCCATTAAGGCAGGATCAAATTATCAAAACTTTTACTTCTTCAGGTTTAAGTAAAGATAAAATTATTAGAAATTTAAAAAAACTCAAATCTGAAAAAAAAATAAAGAAATTTTACTATAATAAACAAATCTTTTGGAAATTAAATATGAATTAAAAATTGAATTTGAAATTATGCAGAACAATACGTTATGATTATCCTAATAATTTTTTTATTTAGCATTGTTGGAAGCATTGGAGCAATAATTACAGCCGCTATCTTTTTAACATTTAAAAATAAAATACAGAAAGTACTAATACCCTGGTTAGTTTCTTATGCTATTGGAACTTTACTGACTGCAGCATTATTAGGGATGATACCAAATGCTATATCGAGAAGCAATCCAACATTAATCATGTCATTTATTTTAGGTGGAATAATTTTTTTCTTCCTTCTCGAAAAAACAGTAATTTGGCATCATTGTCATGATGAAGAATGTGGGATACAAAGCGTTACAGGACCTATTCTTCTAATTGGTGATACTATTCATAATTTTATGGATGGTATCGTTATTTCTGCTAGTTTTTTGATTTCTGTTAATATGGGTATAATCGCTAGTCTTTCAATAATAGTTCATGAAATTCCTCAAGAAATAGGTGATTTTGCCATACTTCTTGATACGGGATATTCAAAAAAGAAAGCATTTCTTTTAAATACTTTATCTAGTTCAAGTACAATTCCTGCTGCTCTCATTAGCTATTATATTTTAGATGTTATTAACTTTCTAATTCCTATTTTCTTAGCAATCTCAGCAGCAAGTTTTATCTATATTGCTTTAACTGATTTAGCTCCAAATTTACATCGTAAGGTAGAATTTATTCATAGTATTAGACAAATTCTATTAATCATCGCGGGAATTTGTACTATTATTATAATCATTTCAATACAACCTTAAAGAGGTTTTATAAAGCGAAAATCATTAATATTCAAGAACAAGACTTTCTAATGCTTTAGATACTTCAGGATTTAGATAATGCTCAATTTTACAAGATAACGTATGCGCAATGGATTCATTTTTCAACTTTAGAACATTTACAAAAAAATTAATTAAGCAATTATAGTTTTTAATAATATTTAAACCGACTTCTTTTCCTTTTTTCGTTAATCTTAGAGATTTTCTAGGCTTCCATGTTATTAATCCATTTTCTTTTAAATTGTATAACATGTTTGTTACTGAAGATGGTTTTACGTTCAAGAAATTTGAGATCTCGGAATTGGAGGTCCAACCACCCTTATTACCTTTTGAAATTAAACATATTGCTTTTAAATAATTTTCATAGCTTTCATGAATTTCTGGCATTTTATTATTTAACCTATCAACAATTAAAAAAAAATAAAAAAAAATTACTCTTTTTTTTCTAATTCTTCAATCCTTTTAGAGATATCTTCTATTGCGCTATTAATTCCATTCATTTCTGATTCTAGATATTCCTTCTCTTGTTTAAGCATTGTTAATTGATTCTCTGATGTGATTTTTGGGATAATACCTGATGTATAAGGAGTATAGATAGGTTCATAAATTGGAGCTCTATAACCCCAACCACGACCTCTAGCATATCCAAAACCTCTACCATATCCCACTCCCCAACCGCGTCCCCAACTGCGTCCAAGTTTCATTCCAGGACTCTTTGTATATCCGGGTGAATCATAACCCGCACAATATCCTAAACCTCTTCCGGTCATTGAACCCAATCTCGTAGGTCCAGTTCTATCTCCACCTGGCATTTAAATTTTTTCACCTTATATTACTTTTTTATCTTAAGTAAATATAAGTGATATTCAAATTTAAATATTATGAATAATTATTCATTATCAAATATATTTAGCATCTATCATAATTAAGAAAGAAATTATTGTGAATCAATATTCATAATATGATTTTTTATGTAAAATATAATTTTCTTATACTTGACCCCTTGTATATTATGAATAATTATTCATTACACTTTTATAAGTTAGAATCATTTAATTATTAAGATTAAAATAAATGAATAAAAATTCACAAATTAAAACCTTAAAAATTAGATGAGTATCTTATGAGTAAAAAAAGCGCCAGAATAAAAATTGATGAATATAAAGGTCCTCTAGGCTTAATCAAAGGATTTGAATTAACAACTGGTAAGATAAGTTTTGGTGATGAAACAGAATGGGAGCCAATGGGTCCGCATGCAATGCCACATATTCCAACTCTACGTAACTGGTTTTTTAAATTAATGGATCGATATAAACCATTTTATATGCCCATTTGCGATATGTGTTGTCTTTGTACTTATGGAAAATGTAATCTTTCAAAAGGACGAACAGGAGCTTGTGGTATTAACATGGAAACACAACAAGCTAGAATAGTTGAAATTGCATGCTGTATCGGAGCAGCATGCCATAGTGCTCATGGGGATCACTTATTACATTGGCTTAAAGAGAAGTATGGAAATGTCCCAATAAATTTTGGAAATAACATTGAGGTGGAAATGCCACATACTCGATTAGTAATAGGAATGAAACCAGAAACTTTAGAAGATCTTGAAACGGCTATGGAATGGGTACATTTCACAATTACACATTTACTCGCAGCAGGGCATACAGGACAAGAATCGAATTATCTAGATTTTGAATCTAAAAGCTTTTTAGCGGGTTTGGCAGATTCAGTTGGGATGGAAATCTCAGATGCGGCTCAAATCGCTGCATACGGTTTTCCTATGGGTGATCCTGATGTTCCTATTGTTGAATTAGGGATGGGTACCATGGATCCTGAAAACAAAGCAACAATACTTATGATTGGTCATAACGTAGCTCCGGGAGTAGAACTTGTTGATTATATGAGAGAAAAAAATCTAGGAGACAAAGTAGATGTCGGAGCAATTTGTTGCACAGCCTTAGATTTAACTCGTTATTATTCAGCTGCCAAAATAGTTGGTTCGCTCTCTCGTCAGATGTTTTATATTCGGTCTGGATTAGCGGATGTTGTAATGGTTGACGAGCAATGTGTAAACTTACGTAGTTATGAACAAGCAAAATTAGTAAATGCACCATTTATAGCTACAAATGAAAAAATAATGGGAGGATTACCTGACAGAACAAATGATCCTGATGATGAAATAATAGATGATTTAGTTAGTTGTAAAATGGATGGAGTATTAATTTTAGATCCAATAAAGGCAGGAAAAGTGGCTGTTGAAACGGCTATTAAAATTAAGCCCATAAGAAAAGCCAAAAGCGGAATTCCTGATGAGCAGGCTTGCATAGATATGGCAATGAATTGTAATGGTTGTGGTAATTGCCAGAGGAATTGTCCAAATGATTTACCTATCGTTACTGGTGTAGAAAAAGTAAAAGATGGTGATTTCTCAGTATTAATAGATGTTTTTGATTCTTGTTTAGACTGTGGTAGATGCGAGTCTGATTGCATGAAGGAAGTATCTCCTTTAACTCTGATTATGTATGCTGGAAAGGAAAAAATTCGGAATGAAAAATATAATTGTAGAGCTGGGCGAGGTCCAATTATGGATATCGAAATTCGGAATGTAGGTGCGCCAATCGTTTTAGGAGAAATCCCTGGTATTGTTGCGATAATTGGATGTGCGAACTATGCTAAAGATATTCAGGAATTATATATAATGGCAGAAGAATTCTGTAAGAGAAATTATATTGTAGTGGTATCTGGATGCGGAGCGATGGATATTGGTCTTGTAAAGAATGAGGAAGGAAAAACATTGTATGATAGATTCCCTGGTGATTTTGATAGAGGTGGATTAATAAATGTAGGTTCATGTGTTTCAAATCCTCATATCACAGGTGCGGCAATTAAAGTAGCAAATATTTTCGCAAGACGTCCATTACGAGGCAATTTTGAAGAAATAGCTGATTATATATTAAATCGCGTTGGAGCCGTTGGTGTTGCATGGGGAGCAATGTCTCAGAAAGCAGCAAGTATCGCAAGTATGGCTAATGGTGTAGGTATTCCCGCTGTTCTTGGTCCCCATTCAGCAGAATATAGGAGAATGTACATTGGCAGATCAGATGATGAATATTCTTGGAAGGTCTTTAACGCTAGAGATGGAACACCTGATCATTTAGTAGGCCCTGGTCCAGAGCATTTATTAACCACAGCTGAATCTATTGAGCAAGCTATTTGTCTGGTTGCAAAAATGTGTTTGAGACCAGCTGACAATTCCAAAGGCAGAATGATAAAACTCTCTCACTGGATTGATTTAGAACGTAAATACAAAGGTGTAGCTTTTCCAAATGATTTAGAAAAATTTATTCGTGTTGAAGCAGATATCCCGATTAGTATGAAAACTGAAATTTTGGACTATTTAAAGGAGAAGGAATGGACATCTAAAGATTTAATCGATCCTACCTTGCTTGAGAGACTATGCCATACATAATGATGATAAAGAATTTACTCTTTTACACTTCTTCAAAAAAAGGTGATTAAAAGTGCATTATTTAATATCAAAATTTTCATATTATAAAGGGATGATTTTATTTCGATAAAAACTGAAATTATCCTCCTAACAAACAATAGCATATTACCATTTCAAAATCTTAGAGAATATCATGGATTAGAGTTTATTAAATTAAACAGATTATTTGCAACTAGATCGCTTGCTGAACATGGATTAGGATTTTTAATCAGTATTTATAAAATCAAGAATAAGAATAATATGCAAGAAAAGAGATTATTGTATAAAATGATTTTTGATGTAGGTAGTAGTAATTATACATTCATTCACAATTCTAATATTAGCGGATCTAATTTATCTGATGTTAATAGTATAGTCTTATCTCATTGGCATTATGATCATACAGGAGGGCTTTATAAAGTTTTAGAACAAATAAAAGATGAAGTTCAAATTATTTGCCATGAATTTGCAAAGTCTGAAAGGTTCTTTAGAAGATCAGATGAAATTAAAATTACTAGTTTATTAGGTAAGACAAGACTAGAAATTTTCCCGTTATTATCAACATCTAAAATTGTAAACCAAAAGCCTATAAATATGAAAAAGATTGAAGATTTGAATGGTAATATTGTATTTAATAAAAAATCCTATGAACTCTTAAATATTAATGGTTTCAGAATAATTGTAGCTGGTGAAATCCCTAGAATACATCATATTGAAGATTTTAAAACCTTCTGTTTACTCCAAGATGATGTTATTAAAAATGATAGTATTTTAGATGATAAATGTATAATTTTAGAATATGAAGATAAAGCTATTTTATTAACTGGTTGTTGCCATTCAGGGATAATGAATACACTAGATTATATAAAATCTCTGACAGATAAACCAATAAGCCATTTAATAGGAGGTTTTCATATGGCAAATGCATCAAATCAGCGAATTAAAAAAACAATAGAATATTTAATGACGTTTCAAAAATATAAAAATCCTTTATATTTATTTCCTATTCATTGTTCTGGAGAAAAATTTCTACATGAGTTAATAAGAGCAAATAGTCCTGATTTAAAGCCGTTCAATGCAAGTGTAGGAACTGTTTTTACTTTTTAAAAATAATGGATTTTAAACCACTTTACTATAATTTAAATAAATTAATCCATGTATTTTTAGTTATATTGAACATAAGAATATTATTATTGATTTTGAGATAAAACTTTTATTTAATAGATAAATAATTATTAAAAACAAAAGAAAAAGTTATTTATTTTAGGTATAACTAATAACTTTAAATATCATTAAACATATATGTTAGTAGAGAAAAAAAAGTTGTTTTACAAATTAAAACATCATGGAACCAAAATTCGAAAATTCACTTCAAGAAAATAAAAAAATTGTACCTCTAGTAAAACGCTTAATTGAATGTTCAACAGGAGAAAAACTTAAAGTATTAAGAGTAAATGCAGGGTATCATGCTAAAAGAAGACTTGCTAATTTAGGAATTATACCTGGGGTTCAAATAATTAAAAGAAAAGCTGCTCCTTTTCGAGGTCCCATTGAAGTTATAGTAAAAGGATCTTTATTAGTTATTGGCAGAGGTTTAGCAGCTAGAATAATTGTAATGATTGAAAAATCTAAATAATTTTTCAATAGTAGTTTGATATTTTATTTCTAATTAGTAATTAATTTCTAAAAATACAAATGAAGATCAAAAAATTTAAGAACATTCAAAAGCAGAAAAGCAAGGAAAGTAAAGGCATTATCAATATTGCTTTAGTTGGTAATGCAAACGTTGGCAAATCAGTAATTTTTAATCAACTTACTGGACTTTCTCAAACTATTGGAAATTGGCCTGGAAAAACTGTAGAAAAAATGGAAGGATATTTGAAATTTTTAGGCTATCGATTCAATATTGTTGATTTACCCGGAATTTATTCCCTATCAACCTATTCTCTGGAAGAAATTATTAGTAGAGAATATATAGTATCTGAAGAAGTAGATGTTATTATTAATGTAATTGATGCTACAAATTTAGAACGCAATTTATTCTTTACATTTCAGCTATTAGAACTTAAAGTTCCCATGATATTAGCTATTAATCAGATGGATATATTAAGAAAAAGGTGTTTAGATCTCGACTTTAAAAAGTTAGAAGAAATTTTCAAATTACCCATTATTTCAGTTATAGCTGTTCACGGTACAGGTGTTCACCAATTACTTGAAAAAGCAATAGATTTAGTCGGATATCACCAGCCTACATCAAATTTTGATCAGGATGATAAAAAAATTCATGAACAACCATCTCATCATTATAAAAATCATGAAGAAGACTCAACTCTTAAAAAGTCATTTCAATTTCCAAATTTATCTTCGATTCTAAAGTTTGGAAAAGAAGTCGAAATTAAAATAAATGAATTAATTAAAAATATAGAGGAATTTCAATATCATTTTTCAAAATTTCATTATCCTTCGCGTTTCTTAGCTATTAAGATTTTAGAAAATGATGAGGAAATTGAAAAAATATTCAAGATTAACCAAGAATCAACTTATATACTCAACTTAGCAGATAAACATCGAAATGAATTAGAAGAATTACACGGGGAAGATATCAGTACAATTCTTTCCTCAGAAATTTATACAAATATTCATAAAATTATTGAACAAGTCCTTATCGTTAAAGCTCAAGGTGTTATAAAAATTGATTGGGCTGAAAAGTTAGACCATTTAACAACGCATTCTTTTTGGGGTTATGTTATTTTAATTTTAATTCTTTTTGGGATTTATTTTTTTACTTTCCTTATTGGGAATTTGCTAGGGGGTGTTATTGAGAATTCATTTGAAACTCTAAGTAAGTTTGTTAATAGCAGTTTCTCCGAGGATGATTTAGGAGTTAAAATATTCTGGGAAGGAGCTGTGGGGGGTATTTTTGGAGCAATAGGAGGCGTTTTAGTATATGTGGTTCCTTTCTTTTTAATTATTGAAATTTTACAGGACTCAGGTTATTTACCCCGTGCAGCATATCTCATGGACCGATTCATGCATAGCATAGGTGTCCATGGAAAATCTATTATTCCTATGATATTAGGATTCGGTTGTAATGTTCCTGCTTGTACAGGATGCAGAATTATGGAGACAGAACGAGAAAAAAAAATTACAATTGCATTGACTTCTTTGGTTCCATGTGCAGCTGTAATGACTGTCGTTTTAGGTTTAGTGGGACGTTATGTCGGAATAACTTGGGTTTTAATATTATTTGCTATAAATTTAATCGTAATAATAATTACTGGAAAAATACTAAATAAGACTCTACCAGGTCAATGCACTGAATTAATTATGGAAATGCATGAATATCGCGTTCCAAATTATTCTGTAATTTTAAAACAAACGTGGGTAAGAACTAAAGAATTTATCTATAAAGCCATGCCTATAATAATAATATCAGCAGTTATTTTGGAGATTTTATTTATGTTTCGATTATTAGATCCTGTCAATTTTCTTTTATCACCAATAACAGTATACTGGTTAGGACTGCCTGTAATTACTGGCATTTTTTTAATTTATGGAATCTTACGGAAGGAATTAACTCTAGTTCTTTTAGCTTTATTAGCAAATTCCATGGGAACAACTCTTTTAGGTTTACTTACCCCGTTTCAGATGATAATTTTTAGTTTAGTTACAATGCTTTACATTCCATGCTTTGCAACTATATCTATAATAGCAAAGGAAACTGATTGGAAATTTGCTATAAAAATTGCTTTTCTAGAAATAGGCATTGCTTTACTAATAGGCGGAATAATTAATTGGGGTTTTATATTCATTACAAGTTTTTAAAATTCTATTTTTTAACTTATCTAAAATTTATTTTCTGTCAATAATAACCTCTTTTTTTAACTTCAATTTAGAAAATGATTGACTAGAAATTCTTCTAACGAACAACTTACAAATTTTTAGATTTCTCTATCACGATATTTGAGCATATCTAACTAATAAATTTAATAAAATTCTTTGAAGAAAAAAGGTAAAAAGAACTTAAGGGTTTTAAATACTAAACTAATATAAAGATTTGTGATCATTAATGAAAAAATTAAGATTATTGATTGAATCAAATCAAAAAAGGTTCTATCAGAGATTAAAAATATTTCTAAAATGACTTATAATACTAATTTTAGACTTTAAAAAAATAGAGAATATTATTTTTTCTTTAAGTTTTTACTTAATTCTCTATATGCTTTATTCTAAATCTTCTTTAAATAATTTTATTATTTAGAAGAAATTATCTATAAATTCATTATCTTTTACAGATTTGAGATTATTCTGAATATAAATTGTTTCTAACTCCTTGAAAACTTCTGATTTGAATTTTTTTAAGTTGCTATTAAACTTTTCTTTCAATTGGTGAATCTCTTCCTTAAAAACTTTCACGGGATTATTTGGTTTATAAAATCCGTTTGTTGCTGATATCCATTTTCTCTGTTTTAGAATATTAACGGCATTGTTAATCTCACTAGGTTCTTTTTTCATTGCAGTACTCAACATTGATAAATCAGCCTTTTCTAAAGAAAGAAGTGTGGTATAAGCTTTTGCTTCAAGTTCAGGAATACTAAATAATTTCAATGCAGAAATAACCTTTTCATTTATCTTAACGACTTTTAATTTCTTACTTAAAGAAGCGTTCTTAATTTGTGAGATATCTATTTGACTACTAGAAATTATTTTCTTAGATTTTAAAGCATCCTTAAAAATATTCATACCAACATCAGAGCGAATGATGACACTATTCCATGTTCTCTCTTGAGAACCAATACTTCCTATAGATATATCGGAAAATTCAGCAGTATAATCTTTACAATATTGACAACTTGAATAATTATATTTTTTAATTAACTTTATTGGAATATGCTTAATATTTCCTTCTTTCGTATAAACCATGAATTTACCATGCGATACATCAAGTTTTTTCACCTCATTTATGGGTACTCCAATTTCATTCTCAATTATATCTTTCATTGAATCATAAGTATAATTTGATGTACAATAAAGTCCAATTACAAAGGTAAATTTGCCATATTCATCTGAAAGTGGAGGAAAAAATTGAAGTTTGCGTACTGCTTGAATTTGACATGGCATACCTACAAATGCAAGCCTTTTTAATTTGTATTTATTAATAACCTCTTCATACTTCAATAATGTAGATGCTAATGCATATATAGAACCTGTTGCTTCTATTATTTCTTTTGATGTTCTTGCAATAATAGGTTTTGGCATCCAGTTTTCATCTTTACCTGTAAGAAGGGCTCCATCAATTAATCCTTCATTAAGAGCATGAATAAGTAATGAAGTTACAGTTCCACCATTTTGAGATAAATTTAGAATACTCTCATTAGTGCTTTTTGTAACCATAACTTTTTGATAATATCCAATTAAAGGATCTTTAGTAGATTGTTTAGGAAAAATTTCCTTCTCAATAAATTTTTCTGGAAAATAAGTTTTTGCACAATATTTGTAACATAAAGAACATTCCGGATCATAATCTATAAGTAATGGCTGATTTTCATTTATTCCAATGCGGGGACAAATTGACATACAAGTTCCACATAAAACACAATTTTTTTTGCTTATAACTAAATCATGTAAGTCTTGGAATCCGTACTCAGAAATGTCACACTGAAAATAATCCCTAATTACCTCCCTAGGTATCATTTTTTAATATTCACCTTTTAGAATATTTATATTATTATCAATTTTAATAATAGTTTTTTCAAAGATACTACATATAATAAATTAATCAAGACATATAAATTATCCATAAGGGTATATCAATTTCAAAATAGTGACATACAATTTAATAAATTTGAATATATAATTGACAAAAGATATAATTTGGTGAACCAATGATTTAAAAATTCTTCTTAGAGAAATAAAATGTGTAATTTACATTAATGTGTGGCACAAGAAATACAAGGATCAAAGGCTCTAATTATTATCTGAACATTTTTTTTCACTAAGTTAATATCGCCTGTTATTTCAAATAATTCTTGAGCATATTTTGTAATCATTTGATTAAGAAGTGGAATATTGAACTCTGTAGCAATGAAAAATCTTATTCGATCTACAACATTACTTTTATTAAGGTGATAATGATGTATTAATGTCCCCCTTGGTGCTTCAATAACACCAATCCCTTCTTTATTTTCTACTAAATTTAGAGAAGGAAGATTTTTTTTAACATTTAAAGAAGGATCGTCTAATATTTGCATATTTTGATAAGATTCAAAATACATTTCTAATAATCTTATAAAATTAGTAAATAGTATATTGTTTTTCCATGATTTATTGAAGTAATCAAGATAAGTGGTAATTTCATCAATTCCATAATTCTCAACAATATTAAAACGTGAAAAAGGTCCAACCATCACATTTTTTTCATTTTCGAAATAAAAATCAATTCCACGTAAATTAATCTCTTTATCAAAATATGTAGAATAATTTTGTTTTTCAAATTCTATTAAGTTTTTATCGTTTTCTTTAAATCTTAAAGAACCAGAATATCGATCATAATTTCCATGATTAGTTAGAGCAAGAGAAATAAATTTTGGAAGATCAAATTCTTTTGGAGGAGTCTGATTAGCAAATAATTGAATAAATTTTTCTATAATCCGCTCTAAAAGAACTAAAGCTTTTTGAAAATATTTTCGAGCTAATATTATATTTTTTCGAGAAGGAGAATAAATAACACCTCCAGGAATAAGTGAAATCAAATGAACAGATCTACCACCAAATAATTCATTTATTTCATTTCCAACTTTAATTAAATCATATAAACTAGAAGTTAACTGAGGATAATATTTGATTAATTCATAAGGAGAAAAAGCCTTACGGCTAAGATTAAAAATTGTTAAAAGATCTGGTAAAGTTTGGAAGAAAAAATTCATTGAATGAGATTTAATTAATTCAGCACTCATTAAAAGGCGTCTTAAAAGAACACTTTGTTCTGAAACTTCGATATTATAAATATTTTCTATTGCTTTACAACTAGCGATTGTTTGTGAAGCATAACATAATCCGCATATTCGAGATGCAATTTTTGGAATATCAAATAGATTTTTACCGATTAAGAAATTTTCAAATCTTCGATATATCTCAAATTCGAAATTTACTGTTGAAATTTCATCATTCTGAAGTAAAATTTTTACTTCTCCGTGACCTTCAACACGTTTACAAACATCAACGACTTTTAACAATTTATTTACCCTTTCATTTTTGGTTTTGAGAATCGATAAAAAAGACCAGTATAATCCTTTAATTCTTGAGATATTTCTATTAAGCTCAAAAAATTTATAATATTAGAAGTAAAATCTTTTGATACGGGCCCCATACATCCTTCACATGGAAGCCCCATTTTTATACATTTATGTTCACATCCATCACGAGTTATTGGTCCTAAACATAAAATACCTTTTTTTAAAAAACAGTCAGGATTTTCTTCATTTAGACTAATTTCTTCTGGATTAGGATTGATTTTGGAGATATTTATCTGAAAATTAATTTCCATAATTTCCCATATTGGACAATTTGCGCACATATTTTTTTCGGATAAGGTTATATCTTTATTCTCAACCAACCTAATTAAACTGTTTCCAAAAAGCTTAGAGGGTGGGGGACAGCCAGGAATAATACCATCAATTTCAATATAATTAGAGATTGGTTCTGCTATTTTTGAATTTGAAAGACTTAAAATTCCTCCAAAACTCGCACAAGTTCCTAAAGCAAATACTTTTTTTGTGTGTTTTCGAACTTTTCTTAGGAGAATTATTTGTGTTTCTTCAGAAACACAGCCTTCAACTAATGCTATTTCACATTCTTTAATATCTTCAGCATCTGAAATAAATGGAAAATACGATATTATTGTTCTTTCAAGAATTTGCGGAAAAATGTCTAAAGACATAAGAGTCGATATACACCCTGTACATGAAGTTAGAGAAATTAATATAAATCTAGGCTTCATATTTAATCTCCTCCAATAGTTGATTATAGAATTTAATAGAAATTTCAGCAAATCTTTTACCCTCTACAGCATTCATATGCTCAAGAATTATTCGATCTTTATATTTAGGCGATATAATATTCCTTAATAATCTGATTTTATTTTCTACCTTTTTAATTCCATCAATATATCTACAAGCATCTTGTCTACAACCAATTATCATTACTCCGTCGAAACCGAGTTCAAACGATTTAATAATAAAGTTAGTGTCAATGCGCCCTGTACAAGGCACCCTAACAATAAAGATATTTGGATTATAAGAGATCTTCTTAAGCCCGGCATTATCAGCTGCAGCATATCCACAAGAGGCACAGCAGAAGGCAATAATTTTAGGATGTGTTCTGAATTTCGAAAAAATTTCAATTGTTGCTAAAATCTTTTCAGAAGTGTCTATGTTTAAATCTATTGCATTTGTAGGACAAATACTAGCACAAGTACCGCAACCCTTACATTTGAATTTATCTATACTAACTTTATCTGATTCTATTGTAATAGCATTATAAGGACATATCTTTAAACACAGACCACATAATCCACATTTGTTTTCATCAAATTCAATTCCTGTATACTCTGCTATCAAATAATTCTTAGAAAGTAATGAAATAATCTTTAATGCAATATTGTTAGCTGTTGAAATTGTAGAATTATAATCTAACGGACCAAAGATTGTCCCAACTCCATAAATTCCAGAAGCTAATGTTTCTTCACTCATAAATCCATTTTCATCTAATGTAAAATCCATTAATTTTCGAAGGTTTTTTAGATCTTTATTTGGGACATATTTTAGATTTAATACAATCAAATCACTTGGGAATTCAATATTATCCGCAATAATGTGATTTTGATCTTTATTAGATTCAATAGTAATTTTGTTGGCATATATAAATCTGGGATTTGTTGATCTTAACAAAATCTCATCTTTATCCTTTAATTTACTTAAATCATAAAAAATATTGACTTCACAATCAAGATTTCTTATTTTAATATCCTCAATATATTTTTCTGCCAAATTTTCAGAATAATCAGCAAGATATTTTGATGGACCAACTTCTTGGATAATAGAAATCGTATTTATGGGTTTTTTATCTGATAATCTTAAAAGTTTTCCTTCAGTTAAACCGTCAGAAGATAAAATCCGCTCAAATTCAGGTGAAGTTATTATATTTTTTTTGGGATTATAATAATAATCCTCTAAATCTCCGTACAAATCGGATCCAATAGCAATAACTTTAGTACCAACCTTAATTTCAATCATTTCTTCTTTTTGAGTTAAATCTATTGCCTTATTCACGCATGCACGTTCACAAATTCTACAATTAAGACAATTCTTTAAATCTTCTTCATCAATTAAAGGAATATAAGGATAGGAATGCATAAATGGAATATATATGATTTTTCGATTAATTAAACCAAATTCATATTGATTTGGCTTTTCTATACTACAAACTTCTATGCATTGTTTGCATCCTGTACATTTTTTCATATCAATATAACGAGGTTTTTTAATCATATTAATTAAAAAATTTCCTAGTTCTCCTGAAACATTTTCAATTTCAGTATTAGTAAAAATCTTTATATTTTTTTCATTCGCTAACTCACCTATTAATTCTGAAATGAAACATATTGAACAATCACCCATATTATGGATTCTATGCCATCTGGCTACTTTACCTCCCAATGTTGGTGATTTTTCAATGAGATATACCTTTATTCCAGCTCGTGCTAAATTTAAAGCAAGGGTTATACCTGCAATTCCACCACCTAAAATTGCACAACTCTTTTCCACCTCGACTCTCTTCACTTTTACTTTTTTTTGAAGATGTACGCGTTCAACAGCGGCTTCAATTAATAATTTAGTCTTTTCTAATGAAAGTGAAGGATCTATTTGATTCAATTTAAATTGATGTACCCAGCAACTTTGTTCTCGAATATTAGCTATTTCTATATTTGTACGATCAATAATATCCTCAAAAATTCGTTCAAAAAGAAGTTGGTGTGTTTTTGGAGAACAAGCTGCTATTACTATTTTATTCAAAAAATTATCTTTAACCCATTTACATATTTTTTCAAAATTCTTTTGTTGACAGAGATTTTCAAAAATCTTTACTGAAACTACTTTTCTTAACTTATTCACATAATTTTCAAGTGCAGTTATATCAATTACACTTGAAATTTCTGTATTACAATTACAAATAAATACTCCAATCCGGCTTATTTCACTTCCCTTAGAATCTAAATATTCATCAATATCTTCTCCCGATAGAATTCTTTTGTTAAGATTAAGTATTTTGAGTACGCGTTTACCATCTTCTGTAAGAAAATATGATTTTTTGTCTTTCCCTATTAATGATCCGATCTTTTTAAGATGAAAATTTAGTTGTCCGGTTGTTTCTAAACCAAGTTTTTCCATTAAATCAGTATAAGGAATATAACCCTCTTTTTCTAAAAGAAGTAAAATTTTTCTCCTAAATGGATGAGATAATATTGAATATATGTCCATTATTTAACCTCCGCCTTTTTTTCCCTCTATTTCATACAAATATTTTTAATTTTTTTTTAAATTACAGCATAAATTATTCTTCATTTACTACTGAAGTTAGTGATTAAGATTTCCATGTTATCAATTTATTTTTCATATTTTTTTCTGTTCGTTTTATTTTTGATTGAGAGAATTGAGTAATTTTTTCTATCATATCCTTTTTTTCATTTGCATCCAATTTTAAACTTTTAATTACACCTGCATTTAGAGCTTTATTTACTATATCTTTTCCTTTTTTAGTACGAGTGATTACAGTAGTAAATTTATTTGGGGAACCTAGCCCTCCAAAGGAAATATCTGCATAAATATTAGTGAAATCTTTGCAAACCGCGCAAGCTTGACGCATATAATCAGTTAATTTCTTAAAAGGGATATAAACAGTACTATCATCTTTTAAAGAAATGATTAAATCTTCCTTAATGTTTATTCTTTTAATATTTTTGAACTTTAGTTTAAAATCTTTTTCAAATTTCTCAACCTTTTTATTATCAAAAAAGAAGTTCTCGTAACAAAATAATCCTAAACAAATTTCTATATTCTCGGATGGAATTATACCTAAGTTTTGCATACATCTAATTGTGTAAATCTGACATGGTGTACCTACGAATGCCAATTTCTTAAATTTGTAGTGCCTTAATTTGGGTAATGAACTTATATATGTATGATATTTTTGTACAGTATCTAATTGGGGAGAGATATCTAACTTGACACCTGAAGCACTAATTAAATCTTCTCTACTTTTAGCTACTATAACCTCTCTAGAGAAAGGAGATTTCGTTTTTGCAACTATTGCTCCATCAATAAATTTCTTTTCTATCAAATAATTAATTATTGAATTTACAACCCCACCATCTGTACCATAATTTAAGAATTCACTATCTATGGCTTGGCAAGAGTAAATTGCCTCTACAAACCCTAAAGGCATTGATAAAAAATCTGAAAACTTATAGATCTTATTGAGATCATCATCTAAAATATGTGTTTGTGGACAAATGAAATAGCAAATCCCACATTCCAGACATTTTTCATTATTTATATATTCTGGATGTGAATTAGTTTTCTTAAATCCAATTACATCATTTTCTATTGAATTACAAAAACTTACACAACCACCACATTCTTGACAAATACCAGGCTCATGGACTTCTTCAATTAAATCCTTAAAAGTTTTTATACTCATACTTAAAAATCACCAATTTTTATTTATTATCTTAAAAGTTATTATGACAATTTTAATAATATTTATGATCCTTATGATAAATATAATTGTCAAATTATATAAATATGATCCTTTTGGCTCACTATATAATCAAAAAATATGAAGTCTAATTATCAAGAATTCTCTCCTGCATCTTGAAAAAGATAACTTAAGATTCGGAATAGGATCTATCAAAGATAAAATTTGTGCATTAGAAAAAAAAATGATTAATAAGCTTGTCAAAATAACAAAAATTTTTCTTATCAGATTTTTTAAATTTCTCTCAATTCTTTATCTAGTTGGAAAACATCCTTGAAAAGTAATTATAATTACATTTCTTTAAATTTTGAAATTTTTTCTCAAACTAGAATTTTAAAATTTTATCATAAAAAATAAAGGGGGATATTTTAAAAAGGTGGTTTAAATGTCTGAAATACAGACCAATGTTAGGATCGGAGTATATATCTGTAGATGAGGAGTTAATATTAGTGCTAATATCGATTGTGATCTTATTAGAGATTATGTTGAGGCACTCCCAAATATCATTACTGCTAGAGTAAATGATTTTACTTGTAGTGATCCTGGGCAGAAAATTATTAAAAATGATATTTTAGATTTAGACTTAAATCGTGTCGTTGTTGCAGCCTGTACTCCAAAAATTCATGAATCTACCTACCGAACAGTTTTAACTGAAGTTGGATTAAACCCATATTATTTTCAAATGGTTAATCTTCGCGAACATTGCTCGTTTACTTATTCAGGTGATAAAAGAAGTACTACTGAAAAAGCTATAAGATTAGTACAAGCAGGGATAAATCATGCTCGGGAATTAGAGATTATTCCTTACAAAAAAATTTCAGTAGAAAAATCAGTATTAATAATTGGTGCCGGAATTGCTGGGATGAATGCAGCATTAGATTTAGCAAATCAGGGAATAAGTGTATATCTTGTTGAAAAACAAGCTACCATTGGTGGGAAAATGGCACAATTAGACAGAATTTATCCCACGGACGATTGTGCAATATGAGTTCTTGCTCCCATTATGGTGAGTGCTTCAAAACATCCAAATATCTCTTTACTTGCTTATAGTGAAATTATCGGATTTAGTGGCATTCCTGGGAACTATAATATTAAAATACAGAAAAATCCGCGTTATGTTAATGAAAAAAAGTGTACTGGATGTGGGTTATGTACTACAAAATGTCCTATACAAGTACCTAATGAATTTAATAGAAATATTGGTGAACGGAGCGCAATTTACATATCTTTTCCCCAAGCTGTACCTAAAATTGCTCTAATTGATAAAAGTGTCTGCATAGAATGTAAAAGTTGTCAAAGAATTTGTCCCGCTGAGGCTATTGACTTTGAACAAGTATCAGAATATGTTGATCTAAAAGTTGGTGCAGTAATTATCGCTACAGGATGGGACGAATATCCAATTATGAAAAATAACGAATATAAATATGGTATTTCTCCTGATGTTATTACTCAAATAGAGTTAGAACGTTTGTTGAGTCCAGTTGGACCAACAGGAGGTCATATATATAGAATTTCTGATGGAAAAATCCCAAAAACGGTAGCTATGATTCAATGTGTTGGTTCAAGATCTTTAAAAGCGAATCCCTATTGCTCAGGAGTATGTTGTAATGTTGCTCTTAAAAATGCCCAATTGTTAAAACAAGAATATCCTGATATGGAAATTGTTATTTTTTATATAGATATGCGGACATGGGATAAAGGAAATGAAGAATATTATAGAAAAGCAAGAGAAGCTGGTATAATGATGATTCGGGGAAAAGTAGGGGATATTCGAGAAGATCCTGAGACAAAAAAAATAAAGCTTACAGCTGCTTCCACTTTAACAAATGATTTCATCACAATGGATACCGATTTAGTTGTTTTATCAACAGGTATGGTTCCTTCTAAAAGTACAGCACAAATTATTGAGACTTTAGGTTTAAGTAAAGATATAAATGGGTTTTTAACTGAAGTTCATGGCTGTCTAAAACCTCAAGAGACAAATAATTTGGGTATTTATATATGTGGCTGTGCTGCTGGACCTAAAAATATCCCTTATTCAGTATCAACAGCTTTAGCTGCAGCAAGTAAAGTATCCACTTTACTTTCTAAAGAAACAATAACTCAAGAATTAATCATTGCTGAAATAAATGAAAATCTATGTATAGGTTGTCATAGATGTGAAAAACTCTGCAATTATAAGGCAATAAAAGTTAATAGAGAGAGTATAGCTGAATTAAATGACTTAAAATGTAAAGGCTGCGGAGTTTGTGTATCATCATGTCCAGCCCGAGCAATTGATCTTAAATATTATAGAGATAAACAAATTATTGAAGAGATAAAAGGGATTTGTAGTACTGAAATTGAATATAAAGAAGAATATATTGATTCTATTGAACTCATTTGGAAAAAGATCGAAGCACTAGCTCCTCATCAAACTTAATCTGAAAAAGAATGATCCTCTTAAAAAAATTATAGTTAAGAGGAAACTAACCCATTGCATGGGTTTTCAGAAAAATATAAAATAATAGATGATAGGAATTTATATCATCAGTTCAAATTAATTTATTTGAATGGATATATTTCTTTATTTTAATTTTTTTAAGTTAAAAATGTGTAAAGTGGTTTGTCTAAGATTTGTTAATTAATTTGTTTATTTCATGTGTTTTATAGAAATTAATTTATTATACCAATCTAATTTCTTATTCTTCCACTCAATAGTGTTGTTGGAGGGAACAATAAATTGCTCAATTATACCTTTTGAAAGCATATTATTTATTACTTTTTCACCATTATCTGTTCTAATTAGTATCATCGAATATCCTTCTGGAGCTCCAGATGCTCCAACACTAATATCTGTAAATCTTCCTGTGAATTCATCACATTCATGGCAATTATTTCTAACTGCGGGATCTAGAGTTTTGATATCGATTTCAAATTCTTTATTATCTCTGGTTTGGATAAAGAAATTCTTTTTTATCCATGTTTTCTTGATTTTAGTAGGATCAACGTTGGTTTCTCTCTTTAAAATATCATACAATTGGCTATAAACAAAATTCTCAAAACAGAAAAGACCTATAATATAGTTAATGACATGAGCTGGTTTAACATGCAAAAATTTCATTTTACTAACAGCCCTACATTGGCACGGAGTACCAATAAATGCCATTCTTAGCTGGTCAATATCAAATATCTCCTTTTTCATAAGAATCTCTTGCGGTATGCTGTATAAATTTTTTAAAGGAAATATTTGAGAAGAAATAGAATAACGTGTACCTGCTGATTTAAATAAATCTTCTTTATCAAATATAATTTTTGGAACGGGTTCAAAATTATGGTCAAATTCTGAAACGATAGCTGCATCAATTTTATGTTTTTCAAATAAATATGTTAGAATTGCTGAAACCACCCCTCCATCTTGTCCAACTTTTTTTAATGCAAAGTTTGTTGTTTTAGCAGCAAGAATTTTAACGATATGTCCAATATTATCTTCAATATAATAATTATCATTTAATTCTTTTAATAATGCTTTAGTTTGAGGACAAATATAATAACAAACACCACATTTATTACAATTATCAACACTTTTTTCTGATTTAAAGCCAGGAATATATCCATTCATCTCAATAACATTAAAATGTTGACTTTCGCAATATGCTATGCAAGCTCCACAAGCACAGCATTTATTACTTTTAATTATTTCATTTTCAAGATCTTCAAATGTTTTTACTTCATTTTGCAAAAGTTTCTGAAACTCTG
>JABXKB010000326.1 GCA_013375485.1 Promethearchaeota archaeon
GTTTATACGGTTTTTCCATACAAAAATGCATGTTATGAATGTAATCCACTCCCAGTAGGAGAAAGTGATGAGATGGCAGCATGTACAGTAGTAGGAGTGCCAAGAAAAAGAATCCATTGCGTTTTCAAAGGGGATATGGCCTTTAAAGAAGAATTTGACAGGGATCCTAACCCAAAGAATATTAATGATATGAGATATATTCAAAAAATTGCTAATGATCTAGTAAATAAACACAACTTCCTCCCTGAGTATACTGAAGATGATGTAGTTAAAATTATTGATAGGCATGATCCGGGAATTATTACAATTAATGCTGTTATTTCTGCATTACAGTCGCATGAAGTCGTAAAAATTCTTCATTTGAAAAAAGGTCATAGGGGTTTAGGTGAACCCATTAAATCCTATGTTATTTTCAATGCTATAACAATGATGTTTTATCATATTGAAAAGAAAAGAAACTCTGAATGCTCTCAATGTGGAAATAATGTTCGAAGATTCGTTGTGAAATTGAAAACAAGCTCTCCATGTATTAATATAATCAAAACCTTAGAAAAGCATGGTTTTAAATTAGACCCAGATCTCGAGCCAGTTATCACATTACTGGATTTTAATGATGTTAAAATGATTGATTTAGAACAAGATCCAATTAAAAACGGTTTAAGAAATTATGAATTCATGACAGCTGCAGGATTTACAGATGGAGAAATTTTTGTAACCTTGAAATTAAAATAAAAATTTAATCAAAAAATGTATTTTATAAAAATTTAACGATATAATTAAAAATATAACTTTAAATTTAGATATCTAATATATAGAAAAAAAAAGAAAAGAAAAAGGTATGAGAATATGAGTATAAGAAGTAGTCGAATCTCGCAAGATTTTGCAGGATTAAAAAAATTAAATAAACAAGGAACGATTATTCAGTTAAAACCATTTAATCCTAAAAGAAAGAGTATTGATCATTTAGCAATGGTTATTAAAGGACCTAAAGGTACTGCTTATGCAGGTGGTCTTTTTAAATTAGAATTGAAATTCCCAGCTCAGTATCCTAGACAACCACCTTTTGTTAGATTACATACTCCGATTTGGCATCCAAATTTTTGGGCAAAACCGAGTGAATATAAAGGCCAGAGGAACATTTGTTTGGCACTAGTAGATCCATCTTTAGTTGGAAAAAAAGGTGGGTGGAGCCCATCAAAAACAGCCGTTACTGTCGTTCAGGCTATAATTGCTATGTTAAATACACGGGGTAAGTATGTAAACCCAACTGATGTTTTTAACAAGAAAGCAGCGATAGAAATGATGAAAAATCAGAAGCTTTTTGAGAAAAAAGTGAAAAACCTTGTTAAAAAGTATGCTAATAAGAAATGGTGAAATTTAAAATGGGAGAAAAAAATTCACATATAGACTCTATCAAAGAAACAATAAAATTGAAGATTAAAGACATAATTAAGAAGGAATTATTAGAGGAAATCTTTGAAGAATTAAAATTGGAAGAGAAGGAATTAGTTAATGAAATTAGTTCGATGATTTCTAAAAAAACTCCTGAAAAGCAAACGATAAAGCATTCAACTACTACAACCACCAAATCGCAAACAATAAAAGCAGAGGAAAAAAGTACTAATGGAGATAAAATAGAAAGAGAAGTATATATTTCGGTTAAAGCAATTCTAAAAGTAGCAAGTCATGCCCTTAAATATGCTAATTCTAAAATTCCTAAACAAAATTGGGTAGAAGTAATAGGATTACTCGCAGGGAAAGTAGATAATAAAAATGACATTTTACATATTGAGGATTATTATCCTATGGGACATGGAACAGCTGTTTATGCTGAAATAAAAGATTATAGAAACTATGCTAGAGCTTTTCGAGATATTAAAAAGCAAAAGTTATTTATTTGTGGTTGGGCACATAGCCATCCTTCTTACGGATGTTTTATGTCTAATGAAGATATTGGTACTCAAACAAGATATCAAAAACTTTGGAACAAATCTGTTGCCCTTGTTATCGATCCATACCTTATTGATGGAACTTCAGCGGGCTTTGAAATTTATCGTGCAGACCTAACCACAAAAACTTGGTATCCTTTGGTTTATGGTATTCAAGGGTCATTAGACATTCGCATGCTACCAGAAATACTAAATTTTATGAATCCGATAATTGAAGGGAAAGCAGTTTATCTCGAATATGATGAAAATTGAAACAGATGAATTTTGGTGATTTTAAAACTGTGGCTAAAATTAAATCTGTGGCAATTGTTCTGGGGATATTTTTATTAATAGGCATAATACATGGTATTATTTCAGATTCGTTCAATGTATTTGTAAGTTGGTTACTAATCGGAATCTGGTTAATTTATTCTTTTAAAGTTTTGAAAAATATTAAACAATATCGAGAATTTAATTCTCCTCATAATACTGCTTTTTTCACAATCGGTCCTGTTTTTGTTGGAATTTTTTATTCTATTTGGGGTAACTTTACGGGTTTATTAGGAGAAAATCTTCTAGAAGGTTCAAATTTATATTTAAGTTGGTGGAGTATATTATTTGGATTTCCATATGTATTCTATGGTTCAATTTCTTTATATCGTTGTTTTAAAAAATACAATGTAATTTATTTTGGAAGAAAGTCAGTAAAAGCACGTGTTTTTGGTTATTTTTTAGGTATCTCAATTATCTTATTTATAATTATCTATTGGATAAGTTTTTATTCAGTTATCGATTTCTATGAGTCTTTAATAATACCTCTCCATTTCTTAATTGATCTCAATCTTTTAATATTCCTCATTAGTACTATTTCAATATTAATTGTACAAGGGTTGGTTGGAGGTCAAACTCGATTACCTCACTTGAGTAGAGATTACATAACACAAAGAACACGTAGATTAAACACCTTAACATCACCAAGAGGAAGCACAACTCCTCGTAGACAAAGTGTTCGTACGACAACCAGATCTTCTTCAAAACCATCAACTAGAACGGTTTCTCGTACCTCAAGATCAGTATCTCATTCAACAAGATCAACACCAACAACACAAAGGAGAACTACAAGTTCAAAATCTAAAACAACTACTCGAAATGTAAGTCAAAAACCAAGAAATTTTAATTTATATAAACCAAAAGCAGCAAGTCTAGCAACAGAAGATTTCAAATGCATTTTTTGTTTTAAATTACCCGAATTTCCCAAAGATAATGGTAGAGGCATAGTTCTATGTCCAAAATGCAGATATCCCGCTCATGCAGATGAATTTAAAGATTGGCTTACATCTTCTAATCTTTGCTCTCGGTGTAATGCACCTATACCATCAAATTTTAGGAGAAATCCTAAAATAATTAGTGTTAAAAATTATATAATCATCATAAAGCATTTTGTAAAGAATATACGATAAAATTAGAAATTAGATCTAAAAAAGTTCTTATTTTAATTTTTGTTTTAATGCCCCTATAGTGGTTTTCAATTCAGCATAAACATTATGGGGATGAATAGATTCAAAACTTTCAATTTTAAATTTGATTTTAAAATTATCTTCAATATTTGGAAAATCTCTTAATATGAAATTTTTTGCCATTTCTCTAATGACATCTTCTGAAAATAATGGTTTTAAATGAGCACTTCTTACTAATTCAGCTTCTTCGGGTCTTTTTAACACAGACTGTATTTTTCCACTCATGGAATCTTCTATTACATCGATAATATCTAATACATCAACCTTATGACCTGTTAAATCTTTTATTTGGACAGTAATCGTTCCAATAGATCTTTGATTATGTGAGGAAAAAGGAAGAATATTTATTAATTTCTTAAGATCTTCTTCGCTTACTTTAATATCTTTTCTTGTTCTAATAATTTCTTCGGCATATTCTTGAGACATTTCTTTAGCACATGGACACACAGTTATTCCAACTGCACTTGCGCCTACAAAGTAATTAAATTCAACCCGTCCTGCTTCATCTCTTCTAGCTCTTACAAATGAACTGATATCATAAGACTTTTGGATATTTCTAGAATTATTTTCTCTCACTTGGACAATAATTTTACCCTCTAATTTGACTTCCACTTTTGAGGTATATGAATGTCGTTCTAACAGTTTTTTAACAATTCTATCACCTACTAATTCGATTGTAGGGGTTGGTTTGTAAATAACCTCATTTATAACCTCTTCTATAGTTTCAGAAGTTCGCGACATATGTATTCCTCGTTGTTGAGCGGGAAGATGAATTAATGCAGAGATCTTAGGGTAAAAAGAGTATTTTTTATTTTCTTGTACGATTTCAACTTTTTTCTCTAATTCAACAATTCCAACTTTATCAATTGCAATATCTATTGCTGAACCAGAATCTTGTAAATCCATTTTAAATTTATTAATTTTGAATCACCTGAATCAAAAAAATATTTTTTTCTGTTCTATTCTTTAAAAGGATTAGAAATATTTAAAATAATTTACATTGTTTATGAATTAATGGCAAACAAATACTTATTCAGTAAATATGCTTTAATAGGAGAGAACTTAGATTTAAAACAAGATGTTAAATTGATTTTCTTATCAATTTCAAAAAAAGATAACAAAGAATTAATAATAGCCCATATTATTATTTAACACATAAATCTAATCTAGGTGAAATCAATGAAAAATAATCATAAGTCAATCTTATTTCTAATTACATTTGTATTTATTCTTTCTTTATGTATGTTAAACACTGAGCAGACATTTCTATCTTCAAATAGTAATATTAACATGAAATCTGATTATCAAAATCTTAATCTCAATGAAGTAGAATATTCAAATGCTACAGTTATTGCTGATAATGATTATTGTCGGAAGCCGTTTAGTACAAGTCCAGATATTGCTGTAGATAATTTAGGAGGTATCCATGTAGTAGGGGAGTATAGTTTTACAATATCTGGTGGGAAGGTCTATTGCATAAGATATGTTAACTATACTGGAACTAAAGTGATGTCATGTAAGACATTTAATTTGAATACAAATAGCTACTCTCCAAATATCGCTGTGGATGATTTCGGGGGAATCCATGTAGTATGTAGTAGTTCTCCATATGGTATATGGGGTTCCGATAGAGAAATAAGGTATATCAACTATAATAGAACGATAGGATGGATTAGTGCAATAGTTATTTCTGATGGATATAATGGTACATACTGGAATGATGGATCTAGTACAAATCCTAATATTGCTGTAGATGATTTAGGTGGTATCCATGTAGTATGGGAAGATGATACTGATGGTGTATGGGGTAATGATACAGAAATAATGTATACTACCTATACAGAAGCAACAGGGTGGCTTAATG
>JABXKB010000037.1 GCA_013375485.1 Promethearchaeota archaeon
AATGTGGGGATATCACTAAATACATTTCTCAACCATAGATTTCTATCTTTAGTTAACTTTTTAAATTTGGCAAATAAAACCGCATCAAGGTTTTCTGTTATTAAGAAAGCAATCCAAGAGGCAGCGGTTATACGCAGTGTTGATCCAAGAAAGTTTTCCCAAAACCTCTGGGCTTCAATTGGATCACTATCCCAATCAAAACCCCAGAATGAAGCTCCAGATATTTCAATACTGAACCAAATAAAAACCACCATGATGATCTGGGTAATAAAAGCAATAAATATCATTCTGTGGGTCTTTTTCTGACCAAAATTTTCATTTACCATATCTGTTATTTGAAATGTAAAAGGAAATATCAAAACGGCTACGGGAGCTGTAATTTGAAAATTGCCTATACTAAAATCTCCAATTTTTACGGCTAAAATTTGCGACATCGTTATGAATAAGATATATAAGGCAATAGCAACGTCCTCTCTCTGGTACATTTTAATATATTGACTAATAAAAATAGTAGCACCAAAGATTACAATAACCCATATCAGTAATACTAGCCACATCTCAATCAGCTTTATATTTATTTAAAAATCATGCTAAAATACTTCAAAACAAATTATTACAATGTGTTGAATATTAGAAAAATTATAAAGTTTATTTCTTAAATTTTTGTTAGGTAAAAGAGTTTTTAATTTGAAATATACAATTAGTGAAAAAATATGTGGTTAACCCCTTGGGCATCAATAAGAATGCATAGTACACAACACAAGTGGAGTTATAAGTGGAATTTTGCAGATTCAGTACGTCGAACAACAGCGCTATATGGGGATGCTATTCAAATGAAATGAGAGTAAATGGGAATCAAAGACTTTCCTAAATATGTGAAAGAAGTTTTGGAAAAGGTTAATTCTATTATTATTGAGAAAAAGTTCATAACAGAACGCGAATTAGAAATTTTGATTAATAAATTAATTCACCGACATTTCAACATAATCTTGTTAATTCTAACCTATTCTAAAATAGAAGTTCTAATTAAATAGAAAAACTAGTTTTAAAAATGGGTTTTTTCTTATTTAGTTTAAATAAAAAGTTAATAATTCTATTTTTTGTCTAATAAGGTTGTTTATAATGAATCTTACTAAAAAAAGAAAGCAGTTTTCATTGTTCATAGTGTTGACGTATATTTTTTTATCATCAAACATTATAAATTTATACACATTAAAACTTAATTCAAATAAGGATAACTTAAATAAGGATGCTGAGCTCCTCCCACCTGAAACTGTTAAAAAGGCTGATGTTTTAGATCCTAAGACTGAAGTAATAGGATCTATTGATAATCAGGAAGGAAAAATATTTTGTAATATAAGTACTACAACTAAAGATTCATATATTAATCGATATCAACCAGGGCTAAATAACCAGCCTAATTTATTCCTTCAAAATTGGAATTTAACACATGCTAAGATGGTTTTTGAAAACATAAAAGCTCTAAATTATACAAGAAGTATTGAAACCGAACCAACAGAATTTATCATAAGTTATTCTGAAATTGATCCACTCTATGTATACCAGAAATTTTCGGTTGAAACAGATCAATATGTCAATAATGTAAGCATTTTTATTCAAGATGTGAATGATGAAGATTATTATTCGGAAGAGAATTCATGGGAAGTTTCTATAGTTAATTGTTCAGATGACCCTCTTGGTACACCAAACTCAAATCAAACGTTAGGGATACTAAGAAAACCTCATCCTATTGATATGGTAGCACACTGGGAAGTCTTTGACTTTTTAAATTCAGATATTGGCCCAATATTCTTAAATAAATCGAAAACTAATTCGACAAATGTAAATGGTATTAAAAAATATTGGTTTGCAATTAAAATTAAAATACCTCCAAATGATGAACGAACAGGAGGTGGTCCAAAATTCCTCTATTTAAATCCAGATGGAGAGGGATCTAATGAAAATGGAGAGGGTGAAACCTTTGCTCAATCTCCCCAGTTCTTAAATCTAACTTATAATAAAGATGATGTCACAGAAACTCGAATCATAAGTGGTAATTATATCAAGGGAGATATTAACTCATTTAAAAATTTTGATGAAAATAGATATATTATAAATAGTACTCTTGATGTACCAAAGCAAAAAATAACTTTTACTATAAAAATTGAAGTTGATAATTTAACAAATTCAGATTATACTTGGGATGATTTAAAAAACATTAGGAAAGATTATCCCTTAGAATGGAAAAATATCTTGAATAGTATAATTTTTAGTATAAATTTTTCTCTTGTTTCAAATGTTAGTAATAATGAATACATCAGTTGGGCTAAATTGTGGGGGATAGATCCCGAAACTGGAGGGTTAAGTTTTATTCCTCATCAATTTGATCTTTTACGAGAATATGAATCTATACAGTCTTTTACTGCCATAGACCCTGAAGAAAAACTTTATGTAATACAGCATATGAACACATCAGTTAATGGAAATAATTCTATTATATTTGTATTTCACTATGAGGGTATAGATGGGTCTAGTATTTTTAATACTTCAATAAATCTATTTGACGTTGAAATTGGAGAAATAAAAACCATTAAGACAATTCAAAAATATGATCCTATAGTGCATGAATTACATTTTGCTAACAATGTAACATTATTGAATAGTACTTTTGATACTCCTACTGATCAAATAATTGAATCTATACAAGAAAATGATAATAATTTTCTGCAAGTTCAAGGAGATCTAGATTCTAATACAACAATCATAGATTTTAAATTCAATATATTAGAAAGTTTAAATAGTTCTTTATGGGACGTAGATGATCCAATAGAGTGGATCTTTCAATCACCAAATCCAAGAATATATCAAATTGATTTTAGGATTAGTTCTAACGTAAGTATTCAAAACTCTAAAAATCTTACCCATGCAATATTAGAAATATACAATGGTGGTGATTTTTTTGGATTTGAATGGTTTCAATTTTCTGATAATAAAACTTTTGCAGATATAGGTGAAGATACTAAAATACTAAAATTTGATTCCTACTACACGTGGATTATAATGCATATGATTAATGAAAGTGAAGATAATTCTCTTAGAGTACGACTTCGATTTATAGGAAATGGTACATTTAACGCAATAAATGTCTCAATTGATGAATTTACCTTAAATTTTCATGTTCAAAACGCAATCTCTTCCGATATTGCTTCTAAGATTGGATTTGGAATTAATAGCAATAATTTAAAACCTTCTGATATTCAATTAAAAAATTTTGGGACAAATGTCTCTGATAACGGTTTATGGGAAAGTAAAATTCAGAACGGTATTCCGGTTCAAGGAGTTTATTACTTTAATGTTACATCTATTTGGCCAGAGGTTCAGTTTGATGTTAATGGAATATATACAATAGAAAAATATCAAAATGTTAATTGGGAATATATTATTGATGGGAATCTTCCTAAGATTCAATGGAATATAAGTTCTGAGATAAATTATGATACTATCTATACTAAGTTAGAAACTAGTCAAAGTTTACAATTTAATGTTCCTTCAGATTGGTTGTTAATGGAAATCTATAATAGTTCAGTTTCACCACCCAGTTTTAATGGAGGATGGTATTCAATAATTCAATCTGACGATCAATTCAAAATTATGACTGTATACAATATTTCAGACGGAACTTGGAAAATAAGTATGAATTCATCCAAAAATATGATGCTCCTTAATTTAAATTCAACAAATAATGTATTTATTGATAAAATAGTTAATATCGAAATACAGAATCAGGAGTTTAGTGGAGGAGATGTATATTTTGAAGTTTATAATAGTGATTCTCTAATTATTTACAGTGAAAGTAGCAGTTTGAATGAAACTGAACATTCAATTTCCTATATTTGGGATATTTTTTCAACAACAAAAACTCCAGGTATTTATTCTCTAAAAGCTTATTGGATTTTTTCCAATGATACTCATGCATTTTTAGCATTAAATACAACAGAGATTATTATTTCTAAATACTCTGTGAATCTAGAAATCCTTAATATTGACGAATATTCTAAAGAATACATTTCTGGGAGGAAAATCTTAATTGAAGGAATGATAGTCAATAATGAAACAGGAGATACTATTGAAGGAGAAACAATTATTGCGGAAATATATGATAGAAATATGGATTTAATTACAACAAAGAGCGATATTACTAATATTGATGGATTAATTCAAATTGAATATGCTTTACCTAATGGATATAACTCGATTTCTATTTTAATCGTCTATAATACCACAGATACATACTATAATCAAGCAACAAGTGCTCAATCTATTGAAATTAAACTAATTTCACAATCAGAATATTATATGGACATTTTCTTTAACATCTTGCCATATATAGGGGCTTTGTTGGGGGTTTCAATAGCTTCAGTAGTTGCAGTAAAATATAGAAAAAGTAAATTAAGAAGATTCTGGGCAGGTGAAGCGATGATTTTAGACGATTTGCTAAAAACTTCTCATATAATGATTATTCATAAAGATGTTGGAGTGTCTATCTATGATAAACAGATCTCTTTAGACCTTGATGTGGACTTGATTTCTGGATTTTTACAAGCAATTTCAGCATTTAGAAGTGAAATCAAAAAAGAAAAAGAAGAAAGTATTAAAGGGAAAGGTTTTGAAATGGATTACTATGATTTTAAAATAGTAATTACCGATGGGAATTATGTCCGTACAGCTTTAATCTTAGATGGTATACCTTCAGAGAAACTTAAGGAAAACCAATGGGCATTTACAGAGCATTTTGAGAAAAGATTTGAAGGAGACTTAAAGGATTTTACAGGGGATATTACTTCCTTTAGAAAAGCAGATGATTTAATTGAACGATATTTCAATATCTCATTAGTTTATCCTCTTCAATTAGGAAAACATTATGAAGTTATAAAAATAAAAGGTTTGGATAAAGCTCTTTTAGAAGTTGCTGAACAAATCCAAAAAGAACGGAAATTCTTTTTTATTTCAAGTCTTTTAAATTTTGCTTTAGCCGGCAGAAAAGCATCAAGAGACGAAATAATAAGTGTTATTATTGATTTGAAAAGAAAAGGTCTAATAATTCCAGCAAGCATAGAATAACTATAAAAAAATAAAATCTTTTTTTTCTTTTTAGATTATACATCTATAATTCATATTAATTTTTGATCAAGGGAATTTGATATTAAAGAAAGCGATATCCATACTATCATCAAACTGATTTCAAGATTTATCAAAAGAAGTACTGGTACGTTACCTGAAGAATTACGTAAAAATGCTATTGTAATTCATTATTATAATGAGATTATTCGATTTTGGAATAAATTGAATTTTATCGTCAAAAAAACATTTAAAGATCCAATTCCTCTCGAAAATGATAAACTTCCTCATTATTTATATGCTACTTATAGAGTGTTATGGGAACATGCCTCAGATAAACGAATAGCTAATGAGTTGAAAAAAATTAATAGAGAATTCTTGAAACGAATTAGGACCTTTTCATGGAATAAAGCTCTTATTCATAAGGATGAGAAGGAAAAACTTAGCATTTCAGCAGCAATCCCTAGTTTCATGATTGATCGGCTCCTCCAAGTAATGAATATTGATTTTCTTAGAAGTAATTTTTCATTTATGAACGGAATAGGCAGCAAAATAGAAGTTACAGTAAGAATTAACAATCTTTCCAGAAGAGGGAGGGTCCTGGATTTACCACAGCGAATCGAAGACAGATTCATAAAGAATAATATAAAATATCGTAAAGATATTGATATTCCAGAACTATATTGGATACCTCTTTCACAAAAGAGTGGAATTATTGTAGATTCATCCTATCAAAAGGGAAATTTAATTTTTCAAGATAAAGCATCTGCAGCTGTAGTCCAAGTATTGTCACCTCGACAAGAAGATAAAATTGTCGATATGTGCGCTGCTCCGGGGATAAAAACAAGTTTACTGGCACAATATATGAATAATGAAGGCTACATTTTAGCAGGGGAATTCCTTAATACGAGAACAAAAATAATGAAAAAATTGTTTAGTCATTTAAAAGTTTTAAATGTACACATCATAAATACAGATAGTATCGTTTTTCCCATCCGGTTTCAAAATTATTTTGATTGTATTTTACTAGATGCTCCTTGTACAGGTTCTGGAACCTTTTTGTCAAATCCAGAATTAAAATGGCGCCAAAATGAAAAATTCTTACATCAAAATGTTGTTTTACAAAAAAAATTATTTGAAAGTGCTCTAAAACTCTTAAAACCTAATGGAATTTTAGTATATTCTACTTGTAGTTTTTATCCAGAGGAAGGGGAATTACAAATTTTAAATTATAGAGATCAACTTGAGCCTTTAGATTTACCAAAGTGGTTCTCTCCAAGTTATGAAATTAAAAACAAATTAATTAAGGGAACAGGAAGGTTATATCCCTCTGTTCATCATACTCAAGCATTCTTTATAGGAAAATTCAAAAAAAAAGGATAATTACACTTTTTATGCCAAAAAGGAAATTTTGGACGGTAGGTCAGATTGATGCCACTGGTGTGCGAGGTCCACATGAGAAGGAACTTGAAGATATTAGTAAAGCGAAAAACTCACTATTTATAAATTTAGATATGGATTTCTTGAAAGATATCGTAAATAATGAGCTTGGTGGTAAAATTGAAAATCTCGGATTTAATGAGGATTGGACGATTAGTATTGAAATGTTTCCAGAAGTAGATATTCATATGGCTTATTCATATTTTGGAGATGAGTTTGGTGATGGTATTGAGGCTGAATTCAAATTTTTCTTTTCCGGAAAACGAGTTTGCTGGGTTCCTGGAGAAGATAACGCTACTTTTATTGATATTGTCCTGGATTTCATCGAAAGGAAAGTTAAAGGTCAAGAACCTTTTGAAAAGAATTATAACAAAAAAACGGATTTGATGGAAAAAGTCTTAAAGCAAAGAAGTGAACCATTTTCTCTTCTAAAAGAGGATGATAAAGAGGAATTGGCTAGTTTTCTAGGTGCAAAAGTCTGGAAACTAGAAAATGGATGGCGAATAAAAAAAGAATTTTTCTCAGAAATTTTCATTGAAATTATTTGGGACAAAGAGGTATTAGACATTAAATTTTCAGGTGAAAAGATGTCAAAAAATATAGATAATTATCATGTAGAATTTGTGGGTATTTTCATGCTTAACCATATACTTAGATTTATTACTGTAAGTAACATGGATAAGGATTTGCCTGATATATGTTATATAATGTTCTCACGCTATTATACAAAAAACATCGGAAATTGGGATCATAGAATAAGATAAAAATAAAAAGGAATAACATAAAATAAATGGTTTAAATTGCGGTCCAAAGAATAGATCTTCCCTTTTTATCAGCTCGCTTAATTTTCTTCGAATTTTCTAAATCCGACATAATTTTCCAAATCTGAGAATTACTCAATTTAAAATATCTTCTCAATTCTGGGGTTGTCATTTTGGTACCATTCAATAAATTCGGGATTAGTCTTTTAATTTCTTCAATAGTATTTTCATCAGAATCATCAATACTCTTATCGTCGGTTTCGTCTATTTCCATCTCTGTTATTATTCTAGATGCGATTTTATTTAATTGATTTATGTTATTATCAATAGCATTTTTTGGTTTCATAAAAAGACAACATAGTTCTAAATCTTTAGGAAACGCGACAATATAGAATTTATCATATAAAATTGCTCTGGGTTTCTTAACTGATTCATTTCCACCTCGAAAAGCCAAATAAAAATTCATCGCAAAGTCGTCTAAATTTACACTTTTATTTACTTGCGAAAATTCTTTCTTCCATTTCAGAAACGGACCATCAATCATATCAAAACCAATTAATGCTGCTCCAAAAATTTCATTTTCAGTAAAATTCATTCTTTTAATCTCCTCCTTATAGCTATTTTATTTAATTCTTTTTTAACAATATTCATCATTTTCAATCGTTCTGAAGGATTTATAGCAGTCAATCCATAGGTTTTAATGTGTAGTATATCTTCAACTCTTTTATAATCCATTCGCCCCTCACTTTTTACTAAGTCTTGTTTGTTTGCAATTGCAATGATAGGACACTCTTTTCCTACAAAATGGCAAGCATAATTAATGAGTTCTCTTGAACCTAATACATTTCTTGGAGTTGAGTCAGTGACAACAAATATAATATCAGACCCTAAAAGGTAATCTTTAGAATAAGTTTTCAGATAACTTTGTTGACCTCCTAAATCCCATAATCTCAAAATAAAGTTATCAACTTTAATAGTTTTTAAATCTAAACCATGAGTTGGAAAGTATAATCGATCTATTTCATCTTGAGCTAAAAGCTTAGCTAAAGTTGTTTTTCCAGTGGCGGGATATCCTATTAAACTCACCTTCGCCAACTTATCTATTTCAGAACTCAACATTTCAATTCATAAAATTAGATGATTTATTAAGAAAGAATGAATTAAAAAAAAATATGAATCTAAATAATACGTCGATATTATCAGTGTATTACTCAAAAATTATGATTAAAAAAAAGGAGTTATTTACTTCTTAAAAGATACTTTTTCATCCACTTGGGCAGTAAGAATCCTCCATACCAACAAATTGCGCTTATTATTAAAATTAGTCTAGTTATAATTATTGTTACCTCATTAAGAGGAATAGCTGAATCTAATACTGCTCCAAAAGAAAAGGTAATATAAGCGATTACTAATAGTTTCCCTTTGATTTTTACCTCTGGATCTTTAGATTTTAGAGAAAGGTTAGCAAACAAAAAGCCAGTTATTACAACAATCGCTAGAAATGATATTAGAAATATCATGATGAAAGAATTATACCTAACGTCAACAGGCGGATTTAGATCTCCTATTAAATTTGGATTAATAAAAAGGAATGCGAAGAAAAGAATTTCAAAGATTGAACCATATAAAGCAAATACCAAAAGAATTAATTTGCGTTTTTCAGTATATAAAAATTCGGTAAAAGCTAATAACCAAAGAATAATTGCACAAGGTATCAAAATATTTCCAATAGTAAAATATGCTTCTGGAGTAATTCCAACACCATTAGATAGAGCAACGAGGAAGGATAAGCTTGAACTCCACCATGGACAACTAATGAATATCCAAGTCGCTCCGACCATTAAATAAATCCTTTCCTTATATCTAAAGTATTTTGAAAGAATTATAACGCCAACAAATAATGAGATCGCTACAAATATGAGAGAAAATATTCCATTCACGGTGTCTAAAGGGTTTAATGACATTTTCCAATTTTAAATTCATTTTATTGTTATAAATAAAAATTAAGAGGTTGGATTATATAAATATTGAAACTTTTTGATATAAATTCAGACTCAAAAATCTAGATATTATATAAAAATATTAATAATATCAATGAAAAGAAGGTCGGACCAATCAAGCTTATTGTTAACAAACTTTGGGACACTTTCAAACATTCCTTAAGAGTGTCAATAATAGTATTAAAGTACTGTGGATCCCCCCAAATTTTCACACTTTCATAAGAATCCTTGTATAAAAACTCAACTGGCTCTAAATCTTTTTCTGCTTCTTCAAGTAATAATCCTAATTTTTTGAGAATAAAATCGATTTTAATTGTATCACCTATAGGTGAGTAACCTCGACTAGAAAATTGTCTTGCCACTGTATGTGAATCAGACGTAGTAATCTCACCTTTTTCAATACCCCGATTTTGTAGCATATTTAAGATAAATGATCTAATTTCTAAAAAAGCATTATTTCCATCGAAGTGAATTAAAACGGTTTTTTGATTATTTGATGTGTTTTTGAATAAATGTACAACAATCCCTCCAAAACCTATTCCATCTTTCTCAGAATACTCTCTTATTGGATCTTTTGCTACACCATACAACAAAGTGGTCTTTTTAGTTACCTCTGGCCTATTTTTTATAATAAATTTCTCAGCTACATCAATTAAGTCATTTGCTTCTATAGTATTTCTCTCAATTAAGATTTCATCACCAATAATTGAGTTATGTGAATCAATTGCTATCACTTCATTAAATCCTTGTTTCTTTGCTATATTACGAATTTTGTCCCCCACTTCAACTTGAATATCATCAGATGGGAGAGGATGCCTCGTTAAAAAAAGAAGGGGTGTTTGATCAACAACCATTCCAATAAGTTTAGCTGAATTCGAGATTTTCCTGGAAAAGTCAATAACTTCTGAAGTCCATTCTAATGAACTACTCTCAGCAACAATTTTTAAATCTTCTTTAATGCGATTAAGAACTTTGTCGACTTCAAATTGAGTTGTTAAATTTTGCGCATGTGTATTAGTTGTATGATATACTGTAGTACCATGTATGTCTGGGAATGCTTTATATATAAGTTCAGGTAAATCAGACGATCCACAAGTCTTAAAGGGTCCAAAATGAACATTTGGAATTATAAATAAACCTTTTAACTTTTTTGTTTCCTTACTTCGGGCTATAAAATACTGAATTTTCACGTCAGATTTTATACCAACCCTATCAAAATAGCTTTCTATTAAGTCATCATTTCCATCAGTTAACATAGAAAGAACAAACGCTCTGATGAAAGGGTATCCCCCCATTCCAGTTGCTTCTTGGAAAATATTACTTACCCGAAATAATCCTCTTCTGTAAGGGATAGCAAATAATAAAGCACAAATAACAAAAAAGAGTAAGGCTTTAATAAAAAATAAAATATCAAAAAATTGGAAAGTATAGAGGCTATAAAGAATAATTGTAGCCACAGGTTGAATTAAAGCCAGAATTAAATATCCAGGACGTCCAGCAGTGGTAAATGAAAAATAAATAACAAAAGCAACAATATATGAAAGAATAGTTCCTAATATAAGAAAGACTTCTTGGAGTTTAATATCATTCAAAAGAATTGCAACCATCTGACCAAAAATGAATGTGACTTGAATTATTGCACTGAAAAACGCATTCATTTGAATTGACCATCCATTTGGTGGAGCTTTTAAAATAGGGGCTTTCTTTGAATAGAGTAAAATAGAAAATAAACTACCAAAACCAGAGGTCATTACAAAGAGAAAAACAAAACGGAAGAAATGAAAGAAATCAAAATATCTCCATATTAAAAAATAGTTTAGTAGAAGAGATATAAAACCAAGAGTAATTGGAGTGCCAAAAAATATGGAATACGCTAACTTTTTTGACGAAAAGAATTCCATATACGAAATTATTCCTGGGATTTGACGAGATGTCTTTTTTCGTATGATCATATATGATTGAATTGAATTATTTAAAAATGGTTATACTTATTTGAAAATATAACTTCTATAGTATTGAATAAATTCATTTAATTATATCTTTATGTAAAAAATTATAATAAATTATAAAAATAAAACAGTTTTTTATAAGGAATATGGAACATAATTCACAAAAATTAATAAATCTCGCAAATAAGCGTTTTGGCGATGTACTTCGTGATGGCTTCAAACTATTTTCTCAAATATATAAAACTTTAATTATGCCTTTAGCTCTTTTTCAAATTGTACTAATTATTTTAAATGTGTTGTTATTAACTGATCTGAATTTGTATATTGATTCTCTAGGAATAACAACTACTGAAATAATGGATAGATTAATCGAATCGACCACTCTTACTCCAGAAGAAATGAGAACATTAATGGTCTTTTTTGGATTGAGTATTGCTTCAATGTTTTTACAAAATGTCATAGGTGCAATAATTATTGCTATAGCGATGTGTTCAGTTAGCTCCTACGTTTATAAGAAATATATGAATGATGATGTTAGTTTTCTAGAGTCTTTTAAATCAGCATTTAACAAAAAGATCTTTTTAGTTATTTTAATATTAGGAATTTGCTTACCAGCAAGTTTTATAATATATATACCGGCATTATTTATTTTTGCTTTCTTTATTTTTTCGGTATTCACATATAATATGGAAGTGGATAAAAATCCCCTATCAGAAGCTCGTAAAATAGCCAAGGGTAATTTTTGGAAAATAATTGGAGTTTTCCTTATCAATATAATTATTATTTCAATAATTAGCATAACATTTGATTTTATCATTGATTTTTTTCTAATCAATGAATCAACAATTCCAATTATTAATGGTTGGTATGATCCTACAACAAGGAATTTTGGAATGTTAATACTATATAATATTCTTTATAGTATTGTTGATATAATTCTTGCTCCATTATTTATATGTTTATTAACAGTATTATTTTCATCTTTAAAGGCTAAAAAAGATTTAGGCGTTCAATTTCAACAAGCTTATCAGCCTTCAAGAGACATATATCAAGAATCATATAGAATCCTTAGACAAGAACCATATCGTGACATCGAAACTGAGGAAACTACTTCCATCCCAGAGATAGGCATCAAAAACCGACTTTATTGTCCATATTGCGGAACACTTATTAAAACTCCAAAAAAATTCTGTTCTAACTGTGGAGAATCCCTAGAAAATGTTTTAGGAACATAAAAAATAGAAGAAATAACAAAAATGCATATCACTATTGAAAAAAAGTTTGATTTAGAAAAGGAGAATATTAAAAACCCAGTTTTATTAATAGGATGGCCAGGAATCGCATTAGTCGCGAAATTAGCAATTACTTCAATACAAGAATCATTACAAGCTCAGGAATTACTTGAAATTCAATATTTTGATTTTCCTGCGAAAGCAATTGTTGAAAAAGGGTCTTTAGAAATTCCTAATGCCACGGTGTTTTATAAAGCCACTGATAAAGATGATGGAAATGATTTTTTTATTTTAACAGGTTCTTACCAACCCCAAACACCAGAAGGTGTCTTTGAATTTGCTAAAGTCTTTTGTGAAGAGATACACAAGATGACTGGAGGTATAAATATGTATGTAAGTACTGGAGCTATGATTTCTGAGATAGTAAATGACAAACCATCGGTATATGTTTGTGGAACTGACCAAGATCTAGTTCAAACATTTTTAGAATTAGAAAATACCAAATTATATGAGGGTGGATATATCTCTGGAGCAAATGGTATCTTACCCGCATGGGCAGGAGCAAAAGGGTACGCTCCGGGAATTTGTCTATTAGCAGAAACTCTTCCTTTACCAATGATGACGTTAGATCCTCGTAGTTCTAAAGCCTTGGTTGCAATATTAATGGAGTATTTTTCAATAGAAATGGATTTTAGTAAGTTAAATGAAAAAATAAAAGAAATGGAAGGTATTTTTGAATCATTTAAAAAACAAGCAGATCAATTTATGAAACCACCTCGAGAAGATAGGGGTTCAGATTCTTATTTTCGTTGATTATTCTTTGAATTTATTCTAAATTAAATAGAATTTATTAAAAAAGGAACATATTACAATATTTAATACTAAGTGTGCTTTAATGATTTATTTTGCTAGATATAAATATCCTTGAAAGTAATAGGAAAATCAAAGATAAAATTTCTAGCAAAATAAATGGAATAAATAACCAATCACGTAATTATATAAAGGATATAATTACTCTCGTTAATAAAGAAATTGGAGTAAATAAAATCTTATCAATTTTACTTTTTGGCAGTCAAAGAGCTAATAATAATGAAGACATTTCAATTTTATCTGATTGTGATTTACTAATAATCTTTAAAGATAGAGTTTCAAATCATCATATCAGGGAAATTGAGAAATATTTTATATCGTTAGAAATTAAACATAATTTTAGAGAATTTAGTAATCATCTTTCTAAAAGAATTTTAGGTGTAATTAACCAAACTACCGGTATTTTTGTAAGTCATTTTCTAACTAAAAAAAAATATTGGAGTGATATTGTCTTTCATAAAATATTCCGAGTAAATAAAGTATTTTCCTCCGTTTTTGCTCCCCGAAAAATAGTTCTAGGTAATATTATAACAAATAGTTCAGTTCTCTATGGAGCTGATTTAAGAGATGAAATTAGACCAAAAATTCAAATTACAATGCAAGAAATGTTTAGAAGTACCGTAATGAATATTATGATTTCACTTTTCTCTATTGCGATTTCATTCCTTAAAAATTTAAATCCAATAAAATATCAATTAGAAGCAATTAAATGGTCTTTAAAAGCATCAAATTTTTATTGTTTTCGGGATTCAGAAAACCTAGATAATTTAACTAAACGATTTATTTCATTCGAAAGAAAGAGATTACAATCAAAAGCTTTCAGATTTTTTTCTGAATTTATTCAGTTGAGAAATTCACCACGTAATAATATGGGATTTATGATTCGATGTCCAATACGAATTATAAAAATTCATACCAAAGCCATATCATACAAAAAATTAGTTAAAAGACAACAAAGATCAAGTATTGTGTATAGACCTAAGGAACCTCTTATCCCTGATCGTACTTTTCCTTTAAAATTTTAATAATGTAATTACAAATTTGAATAAAAGAATTAAATTTTTTAAAATTCTAAAAATAAAAATATAAATATTTGTTAATTTATTTAGAATTGTATCTTTAAAGAAATTATTTTTACTATAGCTTCATAAATTAGTAAGAATTTAATAAAGAGGAGTAAAATATGGCAGAAGAAATTAATATTCGAGAATTATTTTTTGATATATTGGATATCGTCAAATTCGAACTTCGTTTCTATCACTACAAAGAATCTCCAATGTTCGAGCGTATTGTAAAAACCCGGGTGTTTCAGCAGAAGCTCCAAAAATTGAAAGATTTTATCAATACGTATTTTGATATTATGTATAAAGATGAAGAAAGCCCAATTAATCAAGCCGCACTTCATACACAATTAGATAACATTGCCAGATTGACAAATTACTATGATGACTTATCAGACTTTTATACAGATCATACTAAAATCATGATCACTAGAGAAAAATTACAAGGGCTAATCGATTATTCACACGTCGAGATACTATTCTTGGTGTTCACTAATATTCTCGATTGGGAACATTACAAGGCCAGTTTATTATTTCCCACTGATAAGGCTAAAGAAAAACTAATGAAAGAATTCCTCGCCAAGTTAGCAAGTTCTGAAATAAAAAACGTAGAAGATATTGTAGATTTAGAACAAACAATTGAAAACTTTGTACAAAGTATTGAAGTATGATTTTCAAATAAGACCATCATATTCACCAATATCCTCGGTTGGGAATAATCTTGATGTTGTTTATCACTCATTTTTAAACTATAAAAGGAATATTTATATTGAAGCTGGCTTGCTCTATTCATAGGATAATACATTTTTTCAATAAATTACCTATTTTTATAGTAATATTCCATGACAATAAAAGTAAAATTATATGGGGATTTAAGAGAAAAAGTGACACCATTAAATGGTGAAATTGGGGTTCCAAGCACTCTATATATTGAAACCGATGGAATAAAAACAGTATTAGATAGTTTAAATAAATTCAGCATAACACAGGAAGAAATCAGTCATATATTTGTTAATAATATATACTCTTATCCTGAAAAAGAAATTAAAAATGGAGATCGAATTGGAATATTTCCTAAAAGAATGGGATTAATCTTTGTTGAAATTAAAGATCCTATGTAGATATTTGGAGCGGGAAAATACCTTTTTTCCTATGAGAAAATAGACAATAAATACAATTAAATATGTGATTCATTATGTATCTGCGTAAGTAGTGCAGAAATTATAAAAAACATAGTTGAATTAAGGGATTTTATCTTCAAAATGGCGGATTGCATCGATAAAATATTGGAAGTATGTGAAAATAGCGAGGTAAAGAGATATCAAGCTTTAATTAAATTAATGCAAGATCTCGATAAAGAAATATCAAATACAATACGAGTCAGAAATTGTTTGATTTTATTAGTTAATTTGTGTTTTAATCCTGATTCCCCAGATTATGCCTATAATAAAGGTAAAACACCAAAAGCCCTTTCTGAACAAGAAAAAATACAAATGCAGGAATTATTAAGATGTGAATTCAATAATTAATTCTATATTAAAAAACTTTAAAATCGGTTTCTTTCCACTTCTCATATTGATTGAAAATATCTTCAATTTTCCCTAAGGTCTCTATGAGTACATTTTTTGTTTTTTTATCATGTTGAAAAGTTTCAACAATTACATCATAGATATCAACATCATATTCTTGAGTAAGATCAGAAATCTTTCTTAAATCTTCCATGTGAATATCTTCTTCCTTTAATTGGCTGAAAGCATTTTCTACTTCTTCTCTTAATTTAATAGTAGCATTTAATGATTTAGAGCATTTATCAAATAGTTCTTGTTCCTTATCACGTACAATTGATTCTTCTTCTGATAAATCAGGTTTTTCTTCGACAATTTCTAGTCTTTCATTCAATAAATATTTCACACGTTCGTAGATTTTAATTGCTTCGTCAATTTTACTTAAACTTTTTATTAAATGGTTAGTACTATTAAGTCTAGCTTCAATAATTTTTAAGTAAGCATCTTCATAATAAGTCTGAATCTCACCAAATGTGCTTTTTTCATATTCGCTGATTCTATAGTATATTTTTCTTAATTCATTTCTTCGTTGATTTATTTCCTGAGCTGTTAAATTTTCATTATTAAGCTGTTTATATATATTGTTCGTTTCTTGCTTAACCAAAAGAATTCTCAAATACAATATATGAGCCTTTTTTTCTATGTTAGTAATACTTCGAGATTCTCCTTCATGTTCACAGAATTTGAAGATTTTTAACGCATCATTCATTAATTGATTGAATTTACTTTGATCAGTCCTGATATAATATTTTGAATCTTGAACCTTTTGAATACCTCTATCCATTTGAATTTCTAATTCAAATATATAATCAATTAAACTAACTTGTTTTCTTTCTGATAAAATTCTTGATTTATAATTCATATCTTTTTCTACATTTCTACTTGCTAAAAGCCAAAAAATGGCTGCGGGGAACCAAAAAAATATACTAAAAAATATCATGTTGAAAATACTTCCAAGTAGAAAAATAAGGGAATATGATAATAGTAATGTAATACCCTTACTTATTTGTTCTGAGAGTTTAAAAAAGGAAGCAGCAGTTCCTTTATGCTCTGGCATATTAACATCAATCATAACAGCATTTCGATTAGCAACGGGACCAGCTCCCAACATTGAAGCCATTAAAGCAAAAAAGAAGAATATAATATATGTAGGATAAGCTACAAAAATTTGACCAATTGTACGCATAATGTAAGAAAAAAGCTCTTCAGTAGGAATTGGGCTTGGATAATTAATATCTAATAGAGTTGGATTAATTGGTCTTAATGAAAGAAGCAGGATTATAGCAAACGGTATTGAAAAAATTAAACATATAGTTGCTAATCTAGCTCTATTTTTTTTATTTCGTCGAAATAATATATCTCCTAAACGAGCAAAAATTGCATTTCCAAGAAGATATCCAACACCAATCATTCCAGCAAAAATTGTAGCTGTTTGTAATCGTATTTCTGTAGGAATTTGATCAAAGTATTGAAGAGTTAACATTGAAGTCATAAAATATACTAAAACTGTACCTGGTATAATTGTAAAAAAACCCTGAACAATCAAATAGAGATTTGATTTTTTTCTAATAATGAATCCCAAATCCTCCTTTGAAATTCGATAACTATATTCTAAATCTAATTCGATTAATTCTAAAAGTTCATCTTCACCTGCTCCACGCTTAGGGATTTTAACAAAAAACAGAATAAAAATTACTATAATACTTATTCCAGACAAGAGAAGAAACGGAAACCTCCATGTGAATATAGGACCAAGAAAAGAAGATAATCCTTGACCTGCTCCATTGGATATGGAACTTAAAATTGCTAAGGTTCCAAACCAACCAGATCTTTCTTCAGCGGGGATCGCATCTGAAATTACTGAATATCCTACTGGTAATACACATCCTAAACCAGCACCGCTTGATACTCTTGAAATTACTAACATAAAATATGTTGAAGAAAAAGCAGTTAAAAGCATTCCTATAGTCCATGAGAATGCTCCTATTATGAGTACTTTCCCTCGATCAACACGATCCGCCCAATAACCCCATAATAAAGCAAAAAAAGCGCTAATTAGTACAAAAAAAGCATCGGGAATTGCAATTAAAGCTTCCGGAATATTAAATTCTTGCTGTATCGCCGCATAACTAGGAATGAGCATATTAGCACATGCAGTTGATACAAAAAGTAATAGCATGACTAATATAATTGGTGCCAGATCTTTGAATTTCACCGTAGTAAATTGAAAGCGTCCAATAAGCAACTACCATTAGTATGTAATTATAATAAATAGCACTTGAGTCTTAAAAAAACTTACAATGATTTATTCTAATGATAAGTAATAATCTAATGTCGCGGCGACGTGAATTTGCATAGTGTCAAGTAATTTAATTTTAGTATCATTTTGAGTCAATATTAACGGTAGCTCAGTACATCCTAAAATAACTCCATCTAATTCATATTTTTCTATAATTCGAAGCAATCTTTCTTTTGATTCTTGCTTAAAAAAACCAATTACTAGTTCATTAAAAATTATTTTATCTATAACATCTTGTTCTTCATTAGAAGGTGTTATAACCTCAATACCTAATTCTTTGCAATTATCCTGATAAAAAGTATTTTGCATCGTAAATTTTATTCCAAGAAGCAATAATTTTTTCATATTTTCTTGGCTTGCTTTTTCAACAGTAACTTTCACGATACTCAAAATTGGTACTTTTGATAAATTATCCAAATCGTTATATACGGCATGCGGTGAATTGGCAGCCATCACTATAAAAGATGCACCACCTCCTTCTAGTGATTTAATACCACTCATTAAATATTCTATGTATTTTGCTTTATTGCTACCCAGTTCATGATCAATGAGCTTCTGAAAATTCAAACTAAAAATTAATACTTCAGGATAATTATAATCATTGAACTTCTCATAGTATTTTTCGAGGATTAAATCATAATATTTAATGGTGGATTCATAAGACATTCCTCCTAAAATGCCAATTCTATTCACTTGTTTTAAGCCTCCTTTTACTTTCCATATCATGGAAATTATTTTATATTGTTTAAGTTATTAATTTTTAAAATCCTATAAATTAATTCGGTATTATCTTAATCCAGTATTAAATGTAATTTAAAAATTTTAATTTATAGGTTTCTTTCTTTTTACAAAATAAAAAATAGAGGTTAGACAAATAGTCCAAATTAGAAGAAATAACTCATATCCTAAAATAATTTGTTCTTCACTACATTCGTTATTCTCAAAGATATTTTTTAAACTATCCTCGTCTGCTTCCCAACAAATCTCATTTCCTCTTAATATATTTAGTGAAACGTTATTATAACTGCTATGAGATAAATAAATCCCCTTAAGATTATAATTAACATTATTTTTATGAATCTTATTTGACATACAATCCCTTAAATAGATTCCAGATCCGTTGTTATTATTAATGTTATTCTCAAGAATAGTATTACCATGACTTGAACTTAACAATATCCCATTATCATAGTTATTTTCTACTAAATTATTGATTAGGATACTTTCAATACAGCCTCCTAACATTATTCCTAGTTCATTATTATTTACAATGTTTCCAGAAATATTGTTAGGTCCAAAAAAATTCCCCCCAACATTATATATTCCTAAGTATAAATTATTATTTACTGTATTCCGTAATATTTTAGTTCTCTTACAATCAAATAAATGTACACCATACGCATAGTTATTATTGACTATATTTCTAATAATGGTGCAATTATCACATTGAAATAGATATATACCAATATAGTTAAATGAACAATTGTTTTCTATTAATTTAGCATTTGTCACGTTTGATAAATGGATTCCTCCAAATTCCCCTGTATAATTGGGATAACTTCCTGCATTAGATAAGGTACAATTTTCAATCATAAAGTACACATTAGAATTCCTAATTGAAATATCATGCCCATAATCTCCTCCATCAATTTTCAAATCCTTTAATACATACGGATGCGAAAATGTACCTTCACCTGAACATATTCCTGCTTCCTTAGCAGCAGACCAATTATTATCAATATGAATTTTTTCCTGTAATTCAGCAAATTTTAAACATTTTTCATTATAGCTATACTCATGATTATAAAAGGAAGTTATTTCATTACTTTCTGTATAAAAATAACAATTATTAGCTACTAGAGATGATATAATTAATATAATAGCTACAAAAATTAAAATTAGTTTATTGAATTCTATTTTTGATTTCATTCACTTATTTTAAAGATATATATGTATTTCTGCAGGAGATTTAAGTAGTAAGTATATATATAATTATGGTTGAAGAGAGTAAAACTGACTTTAAAACATAACACGATTAATTTTAAACCTCAATAAAAAAGCTTTTCAGAAATGACTTTTCCTTTCTCTGAAATCTCTATTCCTTCCATTTCTAACAGAATACGTTTCATTTCAATACCACCTTGATATCCCCCAAGTTCTCCATTTGTCTTAATTGCTCGATGACAAGGGATAACGATAGGAAATGGATTTCTGGCTAGGGCGTTTCCAACTACTCTTGCTCCGTTATATAAACCTATATGATTCGCAATCCGCTTATAAGTACTTACCCATCCTCTAGGAATCTTATAATCAGCTAAAAGGACTCTCTTTTGAATTTCCAAACATCTATTAAGATCAAGCAGGTCTAGATCAAACTCTACCTTTTCACCTTTCAAAAATCGTTGGATTTCCTCACCAAGTGTTGTAATTGGTGAAGATGATTCTGACTCAATTCCTTCGAAAGATTCTAAAGCTTTTTCTTCAGATTTAAGACCAGGATCACAAAGAAAAATACGTTGTACTTGTGATTCAGAATCAGTTTTCTTCCATACAATAGTAAAAGTATCAAATGAAGAAGAAAAAGTAGTGTAAAATCGATATTCCATGCCTTGTCACCATAATCAATAAAATATAAATTTTTTTTATTAATTTTATTCGTGAAATCATCGTTTCGCTAAGAAATATTTTTTTATATACTGAGATTATGTTAATAATAAATCGTAGGGTTATCTATTTAATATGTATAATAGTGATATTTTAATCTTGTAAAATAATAAAAGAAGAGATAAAAATAAATAAATTAAATAATAACTTTTTTTAGAAGATAATTTGATTAATTTCAAAAGTGGAATGAATTGAAATATAGATTGAAATTATACTTAGATACTTCGGTTCTCTCAGCGCTTTTTGATGAGAGAAATCCTGAAAGAAAATCTCTTACAGAATCTTTTTTTGCTGAGACTAAGAATTTTGAAATCTTTATTTCCAATATTACTATTGCTGAAATTGAGAAGACTCCTGACAAGGAAATTAAGAAAAAAATGAAT
>JABXKB010000327.1 GCA_013375485.1 Promethearchaeota archaeon
GCTGGAAAAACTACATTAGTACGTATGTTAACCACTGTTTTAACTCCTACCGCTGGTGATGCGAATGTCAATGGATATAGTATTTTAACTGGAAAAAATGAAATTGTTAAGAAAATTGGTGTGTGTCCACAGGTTATTACCATTTATGAAGTTCTGAGAGCTGAAGAAAATGTTGAGTTTGTAGCAGTTATGCATGGAATACCGCGTAAAGAAGCGAAAGAGAAAGCTAGAAAATTATTGGAGGATTTTGGCATAGCAGGAAGGAAAGACTGGTCTAAACGTTTCTCAGGGGGTATGCAAAGGCGTTTAAATCTCGCAATGTCTCTAGTATTTGAACCAGAGATTTTATTTCTTGATGAGCCTACAGCTGGTCTTGATCCTCAAGCAAGAAGACTCGTTTGGGATTTTATTCGAGATTTGAAAGATAAAGATATTACAATTATTCTAATGACACATGATATGGTTGAGGCTGATTCTTTAAGTGATCGAGTTGCAATAATAGACCATGGAAAGATAATTGCTGAAGGAACTCCTACTGAATTAAAAGAGAAGTATGGGAGTGATAACGCATTAGAAATATCATTCCTTAAACAGGAAGACCTTGAATTAGTAAAGAATAATATACGAAACCTTCCGTATGTTGCAAATTCGAGTGAAATTCACCAGAAGGAAAGAAAAACATTAATAATTTCTTTTCAGGGTGGCTTAAAAAACCTTGTGAAACTATTACAACAGGGGCTTATTGAAAATATTGATGAAGTTGAAAATATGAAGTTTAGACAGAACTCTCTTGAGGATGTATTCCTAAATCTAACGGGAAGGAGGTTGAGAGATTAAAATGAACTTTTTAGAAAATAAAGCTATCCAAATAGCGATCAAAAATATTAAAGATAAGTTGCGCCATTGGCAATACATGGTTTTTAGTTTGGGGTTTGCTGTCATGTTTACACTGATCTTCTACTTTTTTCTTGGTCGTACCCAATTTCAATATGGATTTCCGGGAATGATAATATATACAACAGCAGCAGGTACAACAAGTGCAGCTATATCATTTGCAGTGGATAAAACATCTGGTATGCTTGAACGATTAGATACAATGCCCACAGGGAGAAAAAACCTTTTTTTAGGAGCATTATTGTCTGAAACTTTTATGATTTCGCTTCAGATTCTCATCATGTTCATACTTGGATATGCAGTGCTCCAAGTTCCATATAAAGGCATTTTTGAATTAATAATAGGGTTCCTCATTGCTGTTTTATTCGGTATTTCATCTGTTGGAATTGGTATTATAATCTCAGGGATTGCGAAGACTCCCGAGATTGCTAACGCAATTGCATTATTCTATTACATGCCAATTTTATTTCTCTCAGGAAGCTTGTGGCCATTTGAAAGTGCTATTGTTTTTTTCACACCTCCATATTGGGCTAAGCAGATATTTCTTCAAATAACTGTAGTGGGAGATGGATTGCTAGATCCTTTATATAATAGTTCATTAATAGGTACAACTGCTCAAACAATTGCAATTCCAATATGGGGTGGACTTTTAATTGTATGTGCATTTACACTAGCTTTTATAGCCATTGGTGTAATTATTTTCCAAAAGAAAACTAAATTTTAATTTACTAATTTTTTTTTATCATTCTTTAAATTAAATGTCACTCACTACCTCTAATCATAAACCAATTCACGATATTTGTCTTCGGAATAATTATTTCCTCAAGTATATAAAAATCAAAATGCTCATAAAAATTGACATTTCTCTCTAAATTAGTTTCTAACCAAACTGGTAAATTTTCTTTATCTATACGTTTTAGCATTGGTTTTAAAAGCATACTCGCAAAACCTTTTGCTTGATACTTTGGATCTACTCCTATCGGTCCTAAATACCAATATGGAACTTTCATATAGATATTTCGGATAGAATCGTTCACTGCTTGAAAAAAGGTTAATCTTTTCATAGCCTTGATTCCAAATTTAAACGGTAATTTGATTGCGCCCTTTTTAATATATTTCCAATAGGAGAGATGTACACTTTTGGGGGGTCGCCATACTGCAATTCCTTCTAAATCATCGGAGGTGCTATATACTTCACCATATTTGATTCCAATCCTAATAACAAATTCCCAGAAATGATGAAGTTTAGTAAGTCTTTGATTTGCATCAGGAATTTGCCAACGAATTATTGGATCATTCTGGAAAGCCCTAGATAATACTTTACTAGCAGGTTTGATATGCTTTTTTGAGAGTCTGATTAATCCATTCATTTCTGACATTGTTTTAGGAAATAGTGAACCTAGATAGAATATTGATTATTATTTTTTCTTAAATTAAAATTTTTAATTTTTTATCGAATTGATTCTAAATATTAATAACAGAAAGTACAAAAATTCTTAAAGTTTCAATTAATAAAGTAAGAATATCAAATTCGTTAATAATGACTAGTTTTAAATTTATAGTGAATGAAATTGAAGGTATTTATCAAATTAAAATAGATGTTCCTTTCGCGGTTAAGTATGTTTGTCTTTTCCTCTTTAAGTTAAATGGGAAGAACATACTTATTGATTCTGGCTTGAATATGGGAAATTGGAAGAAAAAGTTATTTTCTGCATTTGAAGAATTGAATATTTCTATTCAAGATATTGATTATTGCATCATTACCCATCTACACACTGACCATATAGGATTAGTTCGGCTTCTCAAACAAAAGAATCCTAACCTTAAAATCTTAATGCATGATATAACTCATGAATTATTAAAATGGGAAACTTGTGATGAAAATTTAAAAGATTTAGAACAACAAGCCAGAAAAATAGCAAACCAACTAATAAAATATGGGATTAGTGAAGACCAAGGAGATAGAATTGTACAGTTCTTTGCATATTGGCCAAAATTTTTACAATATCAAAAACCGGATATCACCATACACGATGGAGATGTAATATTTGATAGATTAGAAATTATTTGGACTCCAGGGCATAGTTTTGACCATATTTGTATTTTCGATAAGAAGAAAAGATATCTTTTCTCAGGAGATCACATTCTTAGCAGAATTACTCCCCATATAGGGAATTTCGTAGTACCAAATTATTTAGCAGAAAAATATAAAGATTATGATTTTAACAATATCTTAAAACATTATTTAACATCATTAGATAAAATAGACAATTTAAATCCAAAAATTATTTTCCCTGCTCATCAAGAAATTATTTATAATCCCCATGAACGAATTTTACAGATTAAAGAACATCATAAAAATAGATTAGCAGAGATTTCAAGTGTAATTAAAGATAATCCCATGACTGCTTATAAAGTATCTCAAATCCACTTTGGGGAAGATTTAGATGAAATGAATTCTTATATGGCATTAAGCGAAGTTTTAGGTCATCTCTTATATCTTCAAGCTCAAAACAAAGTAAAAATAATTGAGAAAAATGGAAAATTTTTATATTATAGTTAGTTTTTGGAAAATAATATGATAGAATGGATTAATTTCTTAATTTTGACTATCTCAACAGTTTCAATGGCTTTTTTTTATATTAAAAGTGTTAGACCCGCAAAATTAGAAGAAAAAATAGGTGAAATTGCTTATAAAAAATGCGGACGTTATCGAATTATTGCGAGTTTTTTTGAATTAATAACAATTGTAAATTTTATTCTTTACTTATTTTTCCCTCTACCAATTCCTTTACCTCAATTCTTTATTTGGGATTATTGGATTTCTGTAATTCTTAGTATTGCCATTCTTATTCCTTGTTTATATATTATGCTTAAAGGCGTTAAAGATGCAGGAAGAGAAGCTCTTTTTCCGGATAAGAAACATGGTCTTTATGGAGGAATATATGAAAAAATTCGTCATCCTCAAGCTTTAGGAGAAGTTTTTATTTGGTGGGCAGTTGCCTTACTGTTAAACTCCCCATTTCTATTTCTATATTCTATAGTCTGGTTTCCAATATTTTATTGGTTTTGTAATACAGAAGAAAAAGATTTAATAATAAGATATGGAAAACCCTATATTGATTACAAAAATCAAACAGGTATGTTCTTTCCTAAGAAAAACGTTAAGTAGAGTTAATATTCTATGAATAAAAGTGATATTTCTTCCAGGGAACCTATAAAAGATCAAATAATAACTCGATGGGTTAGTGAAATTGATCCAAAAAATCCACTTCCGGAATATCCAAGACCGCAGCTTAAACGTAAGGAATGGTCGAATTTAAATGGATTATGGGATTATGCTATACTACCCAAAGATGAAAAATTTGTAAAAAAGTTTGAAGGGAATATACTTGTTCCCTATCCTATAGAATCTGCGTTGTCCGGTGTGAAAAGGAAATTAAAACCGAACCAGAAATTATGGTATCATCGAACATTTACCATCCCTGAATCGTGGAAAGCAAAGAAAATTCTTCTACATTTTGGAGCTGTAGATTGGGAAACTACAATCTGGATTAATGAGAAATTAATTGGCACTCATAAAGGAGGATATATTCCGTTCTATTTCGAAATATCAAAATATTTAAAAAACAGAGAAAAAAATGATATAGTTCTGTCGGTCTGGGATCCTACAGACAAGGGACATCAAGAACATGGTAAGCAATCTTTAAAACCAAGAATAATCCTCTATACTGCAGTTTCAGGGATCTGGCAGACTGTTTGGCTTGAACCCGTCTCAGATACTCATATTAAAGATTTGAAAATGGTTCCAAATATCGATAATGAAACTCTAGACCTTAAAGTGAATATAAATAATCCAAAACCTAATGAGATCATACATACAACCATTCTTGATAGAAATAATCAAATTATAGCCAATCAGGAAACATCTGAAAAATTTTTTTCTCTTAAGATTCCATCTCCTAAACTTTGGAGTCCAGATTCTCCACATCTTTATAATATCATCATAGGGATTAAAAGAGGTAAAACAATTATAGATGAAATAGAAAGTTATTTTGGGATGCGAAAAGTATCACTTAGTAAGAGTGAAGATGGTATTAAGCGAATAGAATTAAATAATGAAATATTATTTCAATATGGTGCCCTAGATCAGGGATATTGGCCTGATGGACTATATGTAGCCCCCACTGATGATGCCCTTAAATATGATATTGAAGTCACGAAAGAACTTGGTTTTAATATGATTCGAAAACATGTTAAAGTAGAACCTGCTCGTTGGTATTATCATTGCGATAAAATTGGCATCTTAGTTTGGCAAGATATGCCAAATGGAGAACCTTGGAGTATAATTAACCATATTAAAATGAAACTCACAAACGA
>JABXKB010000328.1 GCA_013375485.1 Promethearchaeota archaeon
TCTTATTCCAAATAAATTATATAAATTTAAAACCGTAGGTTCTTTAAAACTCATTCTAATAGGTGGTACATTTGAAATCGAGACCTCAAAAAATGGTAGTATTTTCATAGCCACTCTAGATTTCCGGATGGGAAAATTTCTTTCAAAAACTGCTAAGAAAACAGTGGGAAAAATTACTCAGCACATGATTGAAGAAGGTCAAAATTTGAAAATAATTTTAGAAGAGAATATAATCTAACAATTGAAATAATCAAGATATTAAACAATAAAGAGAAAGAACATAAATTTATCAGAGTTGGATTCACAAATTGCTAACTTCTGGAGTGTAATATAGGGTATTTACTAATTGACGATGGATATCCTGGTTCTAATGAAAAATTTGTTAAAAAATTAAAAAAAAAGTTATCTACGTCTCACCATCAATAAAATCTTTATAGTTTATTAAATTAAGTCAGATAAACATCTTATTTATAATTCAAGAGTGAAAAATTTGAGTAATGAAGAAAGGAAAATTAAAGGTAATAAAGGATATTATGTAAAAAATAAAAAGAAAATTATCAAACAATTTAATTCGTTAGTTAAAGTAACAAAACAAATAATTTCACCAAATTATAACACCGTCGTTGTTGAAGATATTACAAAACAGGCTTATAACGAGCTTGAGAATCTTCTCTCAAGACTCCCATATGTTGGTGGTGATAAGTCACCTTTCACCTCCTTGATGATCCAATCAGCAGAAACTATAGCATTTTATAAGGCCTATAAATCCCTTGGCTTATCTGAACGAGAAATGGGAAAGTTAATTTACGAAACTGCTGAGATTTATTCTCACTCTATCTCATCACTTAAAAAATGGTTATATCGAAAAGCTATTTTCTCTGAAAAGATGAAAAATTATTGGAGAAATTGGTTAATAAAGAGCAAAAAGCATTTGTTTTTTGAAAATTGGGTCGGAGATTTTGTAGAAAGTGATAGTAAATCATTCAATTATGGTATTAACTTTACCGAATGTGGATGGCTTAAACTTGTAGATAAAGAAAGTGCTGGTGATGTAGCTCCTTATGCATGTTTATGTGATTATGCTAGGATGCGAGCGCTTGGTATTGGTTTTAAAAGAACAAAAACGATAGCAGCAGGAGCAGACATGTGTGACTTTCGATTCATTAAGGATTATCAAACACCTAGGGGTTGGCCTCCTGAAGATCTTGAAGAAAATAAAGCTCTTAATGAAAAATAGAAACGAGAAATAAAAAATATTTAGAATATTAAGTAGAAAGATTCAACTTACCTAATACTCTTTGAGTTTCTTCAGATAAATTATTCCAAACATTGAATCCAATAACATCAACTTCAAGCTCACTTCTTTTTATTAGTTTTGTGATTTCGGACATAAAATAGCCAGATCCATTTTCACATAGACTAGGAATAATGTTTTTCATTTTTTCAAGGGTGGGATTTTCAAATTCATCTTTTATACCTAATTCCTTAAATTTTGAAATAATTCCAAGGAAATTAATTGTTTTAGTATAACCACACGTAGGACTATCATTTGTCGTGATAATTCCTAAAATTGTATATCCTGAATTATTATAATCTTGCATTTGAAGAATAATCTTTTTTGTTTCTTTCTTACATAGGTTCTTAAATTTTTTCAACCATAATCTAAGAAATAACTTAATAATTGGAAACTTTGGTGAACCTGTATTTTTAGAAATCATTGGAAAATATTTGAAAAAAGTTTTCCTTTTAACACCACCCCAACCCAATCTCTCAAGACATGGCAATGGTTCAATTCCTATTCCATTTTTTATAATAGGTATTAAAAGCTCAGCGATGGCTCCACTTTCTACGGCAATGCCGGGAAATCTTAAGTTTTGGTTAAGTAGACATTGGCTTAAATATATAATTTTCTTTCCTCTTTTATCCATGCCCTATACACTTTTATTTTAAAAGATTTTCCTAATAAAAATAGTATTGGTTAATTTTGACATAATATATTATTTAATAATACTTTTGGCGATTATTTTTAATAAACCTAATATATAAGGGTTTACTATTTTGTAACTTGTCGGCTTATCACAAAAAAATATAACAGAGTAATAATATGAAACCAAAAAAAGAGAAAGTTAAATGTTCTGTTTGTGGTTTTCAATTTATTCCAGAATCTTTTCATTATGAAAAGACACATTTTGATCAAATAGAATCCAAGGGTGAGATTGTAGAATTTCCGAATGGTAAGCATCAGATTGAGCTTAAGCCATTCACTTCGCTCCGGGGTTCATATGTAACTTATTGTCCTCAATGTAGATATCTAATAAAATTTGCTGGAGAAATTGGGAGAAAAGAAGTAATTGAAGACCCCTCTCTTATAAAAAAATTGGGGGCAATTAAGGAATTTGGAAAGACTTATAAATACCAGTTTGATGCAAATAACAAACCCTATATGGATTATTCAGATTATTTTATAGAAAAAGTAGATAATATTAAAATAAGTATCAAAAATGCTTTAGATGAGGTGAATTTTGACCATTGGGGGAGTTCTTATAACAAATGGAAAGAGGATAAATCTATTGATTCATTCAAATTCTTAATACACTTTTACTCGACTTTAATAGAATATTTAGATGCCCAAGTTGAGGATTCTAATAATAAATCTGTTGTACAAAAGATTGAGGCACTAAATTTACCTAAAAACCTTGAAATATTAACAAAAGATGTAGAAGAGTTAAAAAATAAAATAGCTCATGATGTATATGAACTAAATGAAGAGGAAGAGCAGTTAGTTGAGAGTAGTTTTACTCAATTTATGCGATATTTAATCATGAAGCAATTAAATTCTTTAAAATTAGATAAGATAATAATTGAACCTGAATATGACTTTATAGATATTGATAAAATTAAGTACGACATTCAAGAATTTTTAGATCTATATTTAGGGAAAGTGTTACATATAAAAGGTTTTTATAATGAATTTTTAATGCCCTTATTAGAGGAACTCGGCGTTAGACACCCTGATTATAAACCTTAATTAGTTATTCTGAATTAAGAAATTCTCTTCCAAGAAACTCCTATAGGATAAACTCATTTAAAATAAAATGAATTATATTTAACGTTGATGATTATCTCACTAACTTAATATAAACTATTGCAGGATATTAGAGTAAACAAAAAATTAAAAATAGTATAAGTAATTGATTTAAATCCTTTTATAATTTAAATGCATCCAAACTAAATAAAGAACTGCATCCTTTCCCTATTGATGGAGTTAAGCGTCCCAAAACTCTAAAAATGGCACCTTCTCGACCACATTCTGGGCATCTTTCCCAATTTTCCACTTGAACAATATCATCTAATAATACAGCTACACCTGCATAGCTATCTACACCATAAGGAGTTATCAATTCTAAGAGTCCAAGTTTTCCCGTTTCTTTAATGGGTTCTAAAGTTTCGATATCTCGAACTACAATTCGTCCTTGGTCTTTATTAACGTGAAGAATAAAGTCGTTATAATGTTTTGACCAATGACCTCCACATGCCATCGGACTTTCAGTGGCAGCAAAATTATCACAGAATTTATCTAGAGTAATATTGAACATATCACACATTTGTTCTATGAATTCAGATTTTTTAACCCTATATCCTAATTTAACACGGCCTTTAGTTCCGTCCCAACCACCACCACCAGTAATAATATAAAAATGATCACTTAAATCGAATGCTTTCTTCTCTTTTTGATAATAATCCTTTAATACTCTATGCATCCAAAGTGGGGAATTAGCCATAATTGTTGGAATCTTATTCTTTTCAACACGTTTGAGTTCAGATTTTAATAGTTCTCCATTAATCCCAATCACAGCACGAGCTTTGAAGGTGGTAACCATTTTCCAAATAGTTTTTCTTAAAAAGAATTGTAATAAAAAGTTAACATTTCTTCCTTCCCAAATATCAACAATACTCTTGTATAAAAGATATGCATTCTTCCCATAGAAGTTATGCCTTATCTTATTAATAATTCTCATGTCCGGAGCAAATAAGATTAAATTATTTACAGTTTCCTTTTTTGAAAAAGAATTGAAAACTGCATTATAATTTGCCTTTAAAACTTCAATATCCTTATCAAGTCTTCCAACAATTGAAGGATCTCCACAAGTTGACGATGATTCCATCCAATAATCTAATTTATCGAAAGTATTCCCTCGTAATAATCCCTTAAACATACTATTCGATTGTTTAAAAAAGCCCCAAGGAATATATGGAATCTCCCCAAGAGTTGATTCTTTCAAAGTTGCGTCAAAATCATATTCGACTTCATTGCACCTTTTCCTATATAATTCACAATCGTTAGCAGTTTCTTTTATTTGGATTGATAAATCTTCTAAAACTTTATCAGAACTCATTAAAAAATTCATATGAATACATACTTTTGGTTCTAATTATTATCTAGATTCTGTAAGATTTAACTTTTTTTAGAAAAAATGACTTATAAGTACCAAAAAAAAAAAATTAAGATTACATATTTTTTTAAAATTCACCTTTTCTTTAAATTACTAAGCTTTGGGATTAGAACTATTACTATTTATATGAAAACTTAGCTAGTGAGAATCTTGAGAGTGCATATAAAAAATGGGAGTAATTTTATTTACCAGATATGATGAATTGTCTTTTTAATATATTTTTCATAGATTTCTTGAATTTCAACCATTTGATCATTTGATAAAGGCTCTAAATCTGAAGCTTGAATGTTTGATTCAACATGGGATACCCGACTTGCACCAGGAATGATACAAGAAACAGCATCAAACATTAAAATCCAACGTAAGGCATAGGGAGCAAGGTTTTCAGGATTTCCAAAGACTTTCCTTATTTCTTCAACAGTTTTTAATCCTATTTCATAATCCACTCCCGAAAATGTTTCACCTTTATCAAATGCTTGTCCATTCCTATTAAAATTTCTATGATCTCCCTCTTTGAATACAGTATCCTTGGTGAATTTTCCAGTAAGTAATCCACTTGCTAATGGAACACGAACAATAATACCAATGTTTTTCTTTTTAGCTTGCTCAAAAAATAATTCGCTTGGCCTTTGTCGAAACATATTAAAAATAATTTGTACAGTTGATACATTTGGAAATTCAATAGCTTTTAATGCCTCTTCAACTTTTTCCACACTTACACCATAATTTTGAATTTTCCCTTCATCTTTCAAGGAATCTAAAATATCAAAGACCATTGGTCTATAAT
>JABXKB010000038.1 GCA_013375485.1 Promethearchaeota archaeon
ATCTCTCATTATGGAAGAGTTAGAAATTTTTTCGATTTCCTCTATCATGATTTTCTTACTTCTAAAGATTTCTTTTCTATAAAAATATGTTCTTAGAAATTTAATTACATTATCATTATTAAATCTAATATTAATAATTCAAAGGTCTTCCTTATTTTAGTCAAAATACCAATAATTAGTTCTTTAACTTAATCCTCAATAAGTGGGTGGAAATAAGGATGAATACATTTTCATTAATAAATGCATTAAGGAAAGGCCTAAATTGAGAAAAATAGCTTATCTCGATAATATTTTAAGTAAATTAAAAATGTAGAAAATTCTAAGCTGAAAATTCTTTAAAAAGATTAGGAGCTGTTTTTTAATGTAAAACTTTCGAGGGAGATTTAATTTTCTTCAATCTTATTTGATATTCTGGGCACACTTTAAATTCAGGAAAATTGCATGAATTCTGATTTACTGGAAGAGTACAAATATGTGAAAAAGGGCACTCAAGTAAATTATTAGATGAAATAGGATTCAAATTCCTCAACCTCAAATTATTAAGTTATAGAAAAAAAAATTTTCTTTGTGTTTATACTTTTAGTCTTTTTTTTATTAATTCAACAATATAGTAAAAATAGGATGTGTAATTTTTGTGTATTTTGATAAGAACCTAACTCGTTGAATGATGAGGTTCTAGATGATGCTATATTTTTAATATTTTTATTTTTTTTGTAGGTAACTTATTGTAAATGCCAATAAATTGGAAATATAATCAATTAAATCTTCATCCTTCTCAAATAAACCCATGAATACGATATGTTGATATATAATTGCATTAACGATATTGTAAATAAATACAAAACTTCTAATCAGACGCACTTTCTCTCGTGATTTAAAAAATTCACTTTTCTCTTGCATTTTATTTGCGATTCTAGTAGAAGTTTCAATGACTCTTTCCTTGTGAGCCTGAGCTAAACTTTCATCTGATAATATAGCAGATCTAAATGCAATATAATAAGCTTTATTCTCTTTATGATTCCTCAGTACATTTAAGACAAAACCTTTAAAAAAGGAAGCCATATTAGACTTGTTAAATTTTTCGAATTCTCCAAGATCAAAAGTAGTTTCTACAGAGTTTTCAAAATACTTCCTTATAATATCTTTTTTTCCCTGAGGAAAATACCTGTATATTGTTCCTATGCTTACTTCTGCTACTTCAGCAATTTTATTCGTACTAGTCTTCGCATAACCCTTCTCCAATATAAGATCAAAAAATACTTTATAAATACCTTCAATTTTTTCTGCCTTGTTTCGTTTGAATTTTATCGCTCGTTTATTATATGAATAAGTTTTTTTTTCTTCATTAAAATTAATATATTCAGAATCTACTAATTGTTTCAATTTTTGATGTAATGTGAAATATGACATTAGTCTGTTTATTTTAATTATTCTTCCTCTTTCTTTTTGAAGAAAAATTAAATTGTATTCAGAAGTCGCATATTTCTTAAGGTACTTATCGACTTGTAGATTTTCGTTTTCATTAGTTAGATACTTGTGAGTAAGTTCAAACACAAGATCTTTCTTTAATAAATTTGGATTGTTTGTGATATATTCAATTAATGCTTTATCTTTATTCATTGAAAAATATATATCTAGTGGATCATTTTTAAGTTCTTTATTGTTTCTCTTAGTTTCCATTGATAATCTTTTTTTTAGATTTTAAAAGTATGAATTATTTCATACATTTTTAATATATAATATATACATCAATATATATAAAACTATGTATTATCTCATTTCAATCAAAAGAAAATAAGAATGTTTATATATGAGTAAAAACTCATCTATATTAGTGAGCATATACTCATTTATCATACAAAAAAATATAAGAAGAGTGCAAAAAAAAATGGAAAAATTAAATAGGTTTTATGAAAAATTCCCTGGAAGTTATATAGCTTATATAGGCTTTATTTTTTCAGTGGCTTTTATGTCCATCGCTATAGTATTGTATAATGATCCCAGTTTTACTATTTTCACACATTATATCAGTGACCTAGGTGCTTCTACAAAAGGTTCATCATTATTTTGGAATATAAGTATGATCATATCTGCTCCCATTAGAATTTTATTTGGGTTCTACTTACTTAAATTCTTAGAAAAACGAGGTGCAAATAAAAAAACCATTAAGATCACAGCTTATTTTATGGTGATCGCTGCCATAGGCTCAACCGTTCTAGCATTGAATCCACATGATATTTCACGACTTTTCCATATGCTTGGAGCCTTTGTTTATTTTATCGGTGTTATTGTCATTCAAATAAGTATATCAAAAATGGAGTTAAAAACAGAAAACGTGCCAAAATACTTACCGTTTGTTGGAATACTTGTTGTTGCTTGTTATGTATTGTTCCTTGGATTTGAAATCTCAGAATTAATTTCAGAATCATTCAAACTTTTAGCTTGCTTTTTTGAATGGATGGCTTTCTTTTCACTAATGGCTTGGTTGGTTCTTCATGGATATTATACTCAGATAGCAAAATAATTCTTTTAAATTTTTTTTCTTTTTTATTTTCTTTTCAATTTTGAAGGAGATATATACTTTTTATATATTCTTAGAACTAAAAGTGAATATTTAAATTAAACTTGCCATATTTATTGAATTGTCGATGGAGCGAGAAAAAATATTATTGAGATTGTTTGGAAAAAAGCTCTTAAGTTTCAAAAAGTTAGATACTGGGGAAGTGATTGGAACAGGGTTATTAAATCCAATTTTCGACAAATTGCGATTCCTTATTATGATGGTCTTCCAAGCCAATTTCTATAGGCAATATAAGAATTTAGGAAACTGGAGGGGTAAGAGAGTAGCGAACACCTTTGCACCGCCAGTTGGAAGTAGTCCGATGCTAAGGGTATTAAAAGCCAGTATAATGACAAGAATTTTTCGTCATACATTTCCAGTTGCTATGACTTTCGCAGTAACTTATGAATGTCAATGTACTTGTAAACATTGCAGTGCAGGAAGGCACTTGAGGAATGATTTGCGTGAACTTTCCACAAAAGAGGCGAAAGCTTTAATAGATCAAAGTCAAAATCTTGGAGTTGCACTTATTGCATTCACAGGAGGAGAACCCTTATTACGTGATGATATCTATGAATTAATTTCTTATGTTGATAAAAAGAAAGCTTTAACTATTCTTTTTACAAATGGACTCTTACTTACTAAAGAAAATATTGAGAAATTAGTTGATGCTGGATTATATTCACTTTTTGTAAGTATTGATAGTCCCATTCCTGAAGAACATGATCAATTAAGAGGTTTAGCTGGTTTATTTGAATCTGCTATTAAAGGAATAAAGAGAATGCAAGCTAAAGGAGGATTTGTTGGAATATCATCCTATGCTACTCGCTCGGCAACTCAAAAGGGAATGTATAAAAAGCTTTATTCGTTAGCAAGAGGACTTGGTGTCGAGAATTTAATCCTTTTTGATGGTGTGCCAACAGGAAATACATTAAATAATACTAGTGAGATGCTCACTTCAAAGCAACATGAAGAAATTCGAAAGTTCTCTTCTAATATTTTTAGGCATCGGATGGTACCGCAATTAAATTCTCAATCTTGGCAGAATTCTATAGAAGGATATCTTGGTGGTTTAGGCTGTTTAGCTGTAAATCTTCAATATTACGTTTCAGCTTATGGGGATGTATCACCGTGTGACTTTACTCCTTTATCATTTGGGAACGTAAGAAATAAACCCATAAAGGAGATCTGGAATAAAATGGTACACCATCCAGCATATAATCATCGAAGTACTTGTTGTAGAATGCAACATCCAAACTTTAGACGGTTTTATATTGATCCAATCCCCGATAATTCTAAACTTCCATATAATATTGAAAATCTACCGTATATAGATTATAGAATCTGAATTATGTAATTACAGGCGAATTTAATATTACTAAAGCCTTTGTATTCTTAAACCAAAGAATAAAGTTATTCTCCTTTTTTTATCATCTCTAGTTCGGATTCTATGCCCAGTAAATTTGCAACTTCGACTAATGCTTTCCATTCAGCGTACATATTTTCAGCTTCTCTTACTTTGCCTTGAGATACTAAGAGTTTATGGGTATTGGCTTTCGAGTCAATTAATCTGACAATTATTCCCAATTTATCACTTCCTTCTTCAGAATTAACATAATTTCTTAACGCATCAATCACTTGCATGTCTGTTTTTGAAGCAGTGGTTACTGTCCTTAATGTATCCCGGACTTCTGTCATTAATTTTCGATTGTCTTCGAGTAATTTTAATTGGATTAAACAAACATTAATAGCATCTGAATAGGTTTCACTTCCACTTTTTTCTCTGAATTCGTCTAATTTATTTTTTACAACATCATTTACTTCTATTGTTGGACTCATCTTTCGTAATAAATATAGATAATGAATTATTTAAATTTTAATATGTGATTAGTTTTTAAGAATAATAAGAAATTGTATTATGGCGAGATAATCTCGATAATATTTTTAAAAATATGATGTATTTAATCTGTTTGAGTTTTATTCTACTAAATACGTTATCCAAAAATGTATCTCCTAAAAATGAGAAAGAATAAAGTAATTATATTAAGAAGTATATTCAAGGATAAGGTTTATGGTATCCAAAGATTATTCTTTGAAAAAAAATTTTAGATATTTAGGATATTGCTATTCTAAACCAAAATTGTTAATTAAGGAATAAATTTCTGAACAAAATTTATTTTCTTATATAATTTTACCGTTTATCCTCTTTGCAGTAGGGCATGAAATTCTCTATATTAGGGCTTTTTTATTGAAGGAAGCTTTGCTCCCTTTACCAAAGCTTTTTCCCATTTCAGATTCAGAATATCGCTTATTAGAGATTTTCATATTTCCATTGATCCATTTTAGCTGCTTTATTGTTTCAATGGCCATAATTTATGGATTTTCAAAAATTTATAAAAATGAGCAGATAAATCCATTAAAAATCACATATTTCTATGTACTTGTAAGTAATACAATTGGATTAGTGGCTTTGTTATAGATATTATAGGAATTATTATTCCCTGGGAATATTGGGCTTTTATTCGCCCAATTTCCGTTTCATTTTATGGAGTGTTTCTTTTTTATTTTATCCGTGAATTATCTGGAATTAGTAAAATAGAAGCATGCTTAATTACAATTATGAGCTTAACGGCGTTTTTATCTTTTCGAATGGTATTCATTCGTTAATTTATATGTACATTTTATACAAACATACTAAATTCATTATTATGTAAATTTTAGATTTTAAGTCTTCCTTTTAGTTTTTTTCCAATAAATAAACTTAAATAACTGAAAAGGATATTTAACTGTTAACTACTATAGAAAAAATAGTAAAATTATCTAAAAAAAGGGTTAAAAATTGAAAAAAGGATTCAAAATATTTATAATTATTTTGATCCTAATTATTGGGATCATATCTATTGGGTTCATTTATATTTTATTCTTGAGACCATCAGGAGAACCAACACCAACACCAACACCAGAAGGTCCAGAAGCTAACACATATGCAGAGGAATCGTCAATAGATTATCTTAAATATTCTGTAAAGTTTACCAGTGGTAATATTATACTTGAAAATGACATAACTATTTTTAATGGAACGATTAATACCTATTCTTTCATTAATTCGACTGATTGCTTAAATTGTTCGATTAATAATGAAACTCGATTATTAACAATCTCATTGCATAATGATGTAAATGTAAATCTCAAAAACATCAATTATACGGATCTTGCTATTTATTTACATGACAATAGTTCTCTCATAATCGAGAATTGTACTTTCTATGAACTTTGGCTTTTCGATCTTAGCTCGGCTATAATCAAGAATTCATCGATTGAATATGTGAGAGTATCCAATCCTATGGAAGTTCCAGGAGTATATAATTACCAAACCTCTCTCTCCATTATAGAGAATTCTACAGTTTATTCTATTGGTATAACTGAGGGATGCGAACTATTTGTAAAAGATAGCAAGTTAGGTGGAGGGTGGTCGATTTTTATCGATACAATTTCACCACTCATACCTGTAACTGCAAATATAGAAAACTGCACCTTAAAAGGAGTATTAGCAAGAGGATATGCAAATCTGAGATTTTATGGATCTAATCTTACTAGTCTATATGTTCACGATATGGCACGAGCTGTTTTAGATCAGAGTATGGTTATAACTAATTATGGTTATGGAATTGTAGCATACTCAGGAACTACAAATATCGTTGAAGGTAAAGTAACTGGCACGGGTTATATCAACAACACAAGATTAATTAATTCTGTTGTACCAAATCCTTTAGTAATATCAGTTGCTGCAAATAGTTCAGCGGTTGTAAAAATGAACAATTTTTCTTGTTCGGTTTATCTTCACGATGATTCTAGGGCAACTATTGCTAACCTTACTGATTCATCCTTAATGTTTACACATTTCTCAATATTTTATGGAACATTGATGGATTCTTCTTCTTTAACTATGGAAAACAACGATTTATTTCCAGGATATTTGACATGCCTAGATAATAGTAAGCTAATTTTGAACCATACCACACTTTCTGACTTGGACTGCGATAGTACAAATTCAATAACTGTTAATAATTGTAGTATTAGTGACATTTGGACCCATTCCTTCGATTCAAACTTGGCTGGAGATAATATATACATTGTAAATTCAACTATATTTGATTTAAATGTAGGTGGGAGGGATGTAGTATACGTTGAAAACTGTACTATTAGTAGATTAGCAGAAGGTGTAATTGTATATTCTGGGTCATTAATTTTAAATTCTGGAGGTTTTTCTGGTACGGGAAATTATAAGAATTCCACTACTCTCGTAAATACGAACATTTTAATATCAAGATCTTTGAGAAACATAGAAATAAATGGAACTGCTCAAGTAACTATACAAGACTATTCTTCTCAGTTTGATATTTTATGTATTGATGATTCAGAGCTAATATGTAAAAATTCAACTTTTGAAAACCTTATAGCTAGAGATTCAGCTAATATAACTGTTCAAAATTGTTCAATATATGAACAAATCTGTCTTTTTGACGATTCTATTTTAAACGTAACTCAAATTGGTTATATTGATGGAGTGATGGCATGGGGAAATTCCTTAGCATCTATCACAAATGCCAGCATATATTTAGTGTACGCTTATGAATCGAGTAGAATTTCCATTTACAATTCGAATGTACTCAGTATTTATGTTTTAGGGTCAAATACTATTGATTACGCACTTAAGGTATACGACTCAATGATAACATATCTAAGTACATTTAGTTGGTAGTAAATTTTCTTAATTCAAACTTTTTTTTTATTTTAATTTAAATTTAAAGAGGGAAAGGATATTGGAAATTTCTCTTTATTACTGAATCTCGAAGAATCAATCGTTTTGAATAAGAATGAAATACTTATATTTATTAAAAGAGGCGGATTATAGGGTAATGAAATCTAAAATTTGATAAAGATCTACATATAAGATATTATACATAAGTTAATAATAGCAGTTTTATTGCATAAAAGTAATAAAAAATATAGTTTTCTGAAAAGAAATTAAAGATCAATTTACGAGGGATTAATATATGGAGTGTCCAGATTGTGGAATAACAATTAATAATGTTAATCAGAATTTTTGCGAAACGTGTGGTTTTGAATTAAATATTGCGGTTAAAGAAAGTAATGAACAAATTAAAAAAGAAAAAAGCAAAAGAATTTCACATCGACGTTGTTGTTAACTTTTTTAAGCTTTTATTTATTTATATTGCTTTAATAGGCACTTTAAAAACTAAAATGAATTGATTAGTCTGAAAATTATTCCCAATTTATCGCTTCCTTCTTCAGAATTAACATAATTTCTTAATGCATCAATCACTTGCATGTCTGTTTTTGAAGCAGTGGTCACTATCCTTAATGTATCCCGGACTTCTGTCATTAATTTTCGATTGTCTTCGAGTAATTTTAATTGGATTAAACAAACATTAATAGTATCTGAATAGGTTTCACTTCCACTTTTTTCTCAAAATTCATCTAATTTATTTTTCACAAGATCATTTACTTCTATTGTTGGACTCATCTTTCGTAATAAATATAGATAATGAATTATTTAAATTTTGATATGTAATTAGCTTATAGGAATAATGATAATGTTTGTAAAGGTAAACATAAGTTTCAATGATGTTCAATAGTTTAAACTATAAATTGGCAGAATTCATTATGTTAATTACGTTATAATTTTTAAACGAGAGGTGTTGATAGATTTGTATATTGATTGTCATGCTCACCTATTTTTTAGCCCTATTCCCGCAGAAGCCATTGATGAAGATATCACAGGTGAGATCCCAACTCCTAATATGGATTTTATAGGTAAAATGATCTCTAACGCAAAAAAGAAAGGAGTAAGGCATATTGTTGGAGTAATAAGCAATCCAAATGATTTTACCAGTTATCAAGAACAATTGAAGCTTGAAAATATTATACATGTTATTGGAATCTCAAGAAATAGCGCGCTTGAAGACCAATCGCATATGATCTCACAATTAGAAAAGGAAATTGAAAGAAAAGTGCCTCATGGGATAGGTGAGATTGGGTTGGAATATTTATACGGTTTTGATAAGTTAAATGAGCATGAGAAAAATACATTTAAGAAAAAACAACGGGAATTATTTGGAAGACAAATACAGTTAGCGAAAGAAATTGATGTACCTATTGTCGTTCATGCTGGGTATGGTACAGATAAAGATCTTGTAGAAATTTTAAAACACGAACAAGCTCAAGAGGTGGGAGTACAAATCCATGGATATATGTCTAAAGTCGAGTTGGTTTCCGAACTTCTCGATATGGGCTTTTACTTTTCCTTTGGATATAATCATCCAAGGGAAGAGGAATTAAAGAGGATAATTGAAATAACTCCGTTGGAACGGATACTTGTTGAAACAGATGCTCCATTTCATATAATGGATTCCCCTAAGAGATTTATTCTTCCAGAAGATGTGGTTTTAATAACTGACGAGATTGCTAATTTAAAGGAAATTGAGCCCGAAGTTTTTATTAATCAGGTATTGAGAAATGCTAGAGAACTTTTTAGATTCTAGATTAAATATTTAAAGTGTTTTTGTGATTTATTTAATAGGATATTAAAAAGATCTAAGATACTTAGCAGAAACCTTATTTAATTTAGGGATGTTAAAAGTCCTCCTTTTTTTTTGATAGAAATTATAGAATTATATATCATAATAACAAAATAGAAATTATCAAGAATTTCTTATAAAAATTTAATAGATAATTTTAAAAGTTAAAGGAGAAAATAAAAGGTGAAGCAAAAATAACGGTAGAACATCCTGAATATATAGTTTGTCCTTATTGTGAAGCTAAAATGGAGATTGATTATACTCATAAAAGACAGCCTCAAATAGATGGCATTTATAATATACATATCAGATCACCGGGGTATGTAGGTGCTGGAAAAACGGCGTGGACATTTATTAGAGTAAGTATATGTAATAGTTGTAAAAAAATATTAGGGATTCACTCAGAATCATTGTAGAGATGCACTCAGGCAGTTAGATGATGTATAAATTATAAAAATAAGATTTAAATTATTTTTTTATTCCTACTTATCTATATAAAGATTAATAAGGATAACAAATCTTTAAGTAGAAAAAACAAAAAATAATCTATAAAAGAATAATTAAATTAAAGGGGTAATAAAAAGCAGAATTAGGAATGAATAATTATTATGAAATTAGAAAATTTATTTAAACCAAAATCAATGGCTGTAGTAGGAATTAGTAAAAAGAATCCATTAAGTCCTGGGAGAATAATTTTTGTAAAGAATGTTTTTGAAATGGAAGTAGAAGTGTATGGAATTCATCCAGAAGGCGGAGAGATTGAAGGCGTAAATTTATATACTCGATTAGATGAATTACCAGAAATACCCAATCTATTAGTCATTGCAATCTCTGCTGAAGATACGTTAGATTATGTACAAGTTTGTGCAGATTTAAATATTCCAGCATGTATAATTATTGGTGGGGGATTTGCTGAAATAGGATCTGAAGGAATTAAACGGCAAAAAAAATTGGAGAGAGTAGCAAATGATAATGATATCGCTGTATTGGGGCCTAATTGTATAGGAGTTTATTCCCCTCCCCTACTTGATACAATCTTTATGCCCACAGAGCGGTTAACACGTCCATCTAAAGGTACAGTGGCACTAATTAGTCAATCAGGAGGGGTTTTAGTAGATCAATTCTTTCATAAATTTAATGAAATCAAAATAGGGGTCTCTACTGCTGTTTCGATAGGAAATCGCGCAGTAGTAGATGAAACTATGTTATTAGAATACTTTAGTAAATATGATAAAGAAACTTCTAATATTGCTTTTTATTTAGAAGGATTTAAATCAAACAAGAGTAAAAAATTTCTTGAATTGGCAAGGGAATCAAAAGATACTGTGATTATTTATTTCGGAGGTTTATCTGAGCAAGGAATAAAAGCTACTAAATCTCATACCGCGAGTTTATCGGGAAATGATAAAATCATTTCAGCAGCATTAAAACAGAATTTAATAGTTCAACCAAGATCAGAACTTGAGTTACTTACATATTTGAAATTATTTGATGTATTATCTCATAAAAGAAAGCTATTTGATTCAAATACAATTATATATGGGCGAATTGCTATTTTATCAATTTCTGGAGGACACGGAGTCTTATGTGTCGATCTACTTAAGAAATATGGTTTATTTGGCGTTGAATTTACAGAAAAAGAAAAAAAAGAAATGAAAGAATTAGTAAACCCAGTTGCTCGTAATATTGCTTCATTTGATAACCCAATAGATCTTACTGGCTCTGCAAGAGATGAAGATATTGAAAATATAATCCACTATCTTTCCAAAATTGAACGGATTGAATGCATAATTGTACTTATTTTGCCATATACACCTTCGATTTCTTTCCAGATCGGGAGAAGAATAGCGAATAGAGTGTCAATAGATAAAAAACCATTAATATGTTTTATACCATATATTCAAAAATATGGAATGATTATAGAAGCTTTAGAGCTTTCGAATATCCCTGTTTTTCATAGCATTGAAGAAGCAGTTCAAGCGGTTTCAGCTCTTAGAATATTGACACGAAGATATAATTTTAAACAACGGAAATAAAAATTTAGATGTAAATTCCCAAAAACTTTTAGTATTAAATGCTGAGAGAAAAATTATTTTATATTGTGTATATTATAATTTAAATAATTTCTAAAATTAGTCCAGACTTAAGTTTTTAAATATATGTTTGAATTAAATAAATCTAATTGAAAATGTCCATTATAACCACTGCTAAGGCTCAACCATTCGATAAAGATCATATTTATGAATATATTAAAACATTCAATTTTCCTCGTCTTGCGGGAACTGAAGGAGAGAAAAGAGCCGTCGATCTTTCTATAGAAACTTTTAAAAATATTGGATTTGAGAAAAATCAAATTATAAAACAACGGTTTAAATTCTCAAATTTTTATTCTGAAAAACTTATAAAAATTTTTGTCTTAATGAACCTAATTTTTATAGTAATTGTTTTTATAATCAAATATATATATACTTTCTTAACTATTGCGATAATTGGAATTTTTATTCTTATCTTTCTTTTAATGATCAAATTGTTAAGATATCCCGAATTTAATAAATTTTGGGTAAAGCATTTTGGTACGTTTTATCAAGCAACTAATGTTTTTGTAAGAGTTCCCTCTAAAAAAGCTAAACCAGAAAGATCTGGAGATATTATTATATCTGCTCATTTAGACTCAAAGTCACAGACATTTAAAACAATTTGGAGAGTAATTTTTTCAAGATCTTGGTTATTTGGTGATATTGGTTTATTAATTCTATATACTTTTTTTTTAGTTGATTATCATAATCTTGCTAATTTTAAACCAATTCTTATAATTATTGAAATAGGAATAATTATATCAACTTGTTTAGTCATTTTCTCCAACATTTATTTATTATTTCTAAAAACTGATAATAAATCACCAGGTTCATTGGATAATGCTTCTGGAATGGCAATTGTATTTGAACTCAGCTCCTTTTTTAGAAAAAATCCCTTAGACAATTATAATCTATGGTTTTGTCAATTTTCGGCTGAAGAGAGAGGAACTATGGGTTCTCGAAACTTTCTTGATATCTATGAAAAAGAATTTTTAAAAGATTCAACATTTCAATTTAATTTTGATATGGTATCAATGGCAGAAAGTAAAAAAAATCAGGTTGAATATATTAAATCTTATGGTATTTTCCCTCGAAAAAAAATTTCGTTAAAATTAAGCAAATATATTCATGAAGCAGCTATTGAAGAAAATATTGAACTCCGTGATTTCCACGTTTCAGTCGGTGCTCATACGGATTCATTAGCTTTTCATTTAAGAAAATTCGATTCAATTGATTTTACTACTCGTGCTGCAGCAATATTTACCCATAGTGAAAATGACACACCAGAAAAAGTGGATCCGCAGATTTTACTTGAGACTTGTCTGATTGTTCTAAAATCAATTTTGTTTCTCAATAAAGATTTTAATAAACTCTCTAATAATTAATTATTATTTAATATAATTCAAGAAAATACCTCTTTTTGGAGCATTCCTGCAAATGAATTAATAGAAAAGTATCAACCTTCATCAAATGGTTTATACTAGCATCTTTTATAACAATACTCAACTGCTTTTATTACTTAAATTTACGTCCGAGCGTTTACCAAGAGGAGTGATCTAAAATTGCGTTAGTAGGACAGACATCTTGACATGCCATGCAATCGGTGCACTCACTAATATTATCTGCTATAACTTTACCATCTATAAGTTTATATACATCTGTAGGGCATACATTTATGCATTCTTCAGCACCTATACATAAATCTAAATCAATTTCAACCCAGTGTTCGATATCTTCCCATTTCTTTATGTTTGCCATTTTATCTATAAATTCCTTCTAATAGTATAATAGATAATTAATTTTTATCATTTAATTTAATTTTTTTCTATAATAATTATAAACCAATATTTTAATTTAGATTAAATTGAATTGAAGAGGAGGTTAAATATTACATTTAATTTGTTAGAAAATGTTAAAAAACTCTCAAAACGTCTTAAAATCTAATTTTATTTTGTATAGTCCTTGAATTCGGGTATAAATCCTTTTTTCATTAGCATTTTCAATTCGGAATGAGATTTTTCAATCATAATCTTAGCATTAGAATACAACTCTTCTTCAGTAAGGTTAAAGCGAGCTATTCCTTGTTCAATCGCTTTCAAGCCCGCAGCAACAGCTTCTCTAATAAAGAGTTCATCATATTCCATAGTTGGAAGGATACATGACTCTATTAAACATCCTTTAATCTCATCAACTAAATTTGCTAAAGCATAAGAAGCCGCGATGCACATTTCATCTGTAATAGTTTTTGCGCACACATCTAAGGTTCCTCTAAAGACTCCAGGAAAACATAGAGAATTATTTACCTGATTTGGAAAATCTGAACGTCCTGTTCCTACAATTCTCGCACCAGCTTCTAATGCATCCCAAGGAAAAATTTCAGGAATTGGGTTAGCTAATACAAAAACTATAGCATCATCAGCCATTTTTGAGATCCATTCTTTCTTAATGATATTGGGGCCTGGAATACTAGAAGATATAAGAATATCAGCACCTTCCATTGCTACACCGCAATCACCTTGTAATTGTTCAGGATTACTAATTTTAATTAATTCATGCTTGTAATCTTCAGGATCTTCTAAATCTGATCTTTCTTGATATAAAATTCCTTTTGAATCAACAAACAAAAATTTTGTTAAATTAAATCCATCTGCTTTTAATAACCGATAAATACCGAAATTTGCTGCACCAACTCCATTAAAAACAACTTTTACTTCACTTTTTTTCTTTCCTATGATTCTTAATGAATTTATTAATCCTGCAAGAGTTACACATGCAGTTCCTTGTTGATCATCATGCCATACAGGTATTTCCACTTCTGGATCCGCACGTAATCCATCTAAAACAGAAAAACATTTAGGTTTCTCAATATCTTCTAAATTAATGCCTCCAAATGTAGGTTGAATCATTTTCACAAATTCAATTATATGGTTTGCTTCACAACATGCTTCTTTACCTATACATAAGGGAATGGCATCAATTCCACCTAAATATTTGAACAACAAAGATTTTCCTTCCATTACTGGCAAAGCTGCTTCAGGGCCAATATCTCCAAGGCCTAAGACTCTTGTTCCATCACTTACAATCGCTATAGAGTTCCATTTATTTGTATATTCGTACACTTTTTGTTTATCCTTGAAAATTTCAGAAGAAGGAGCGGATACCCCAGGAGAATACCATATCGCAAAGTCGTTATAATCTCGAATTTGACAACGAGGAACTAGCTGTATTTTACCTTTATAGAATTTATGCATTTTGATAGCATTTATTCCAGGAATTTTTGATTTTCTTAAAAGCTCTTCTTTAGATAATTTTTTCATAAGAAAAATAAAATTCCTCTGAATTATAACAGATTTGATTATATTATATAAATTTATTCATTATATCTATTAGTTTAGATAAAAGATTTAAGATCTAAGGGATTCATGCATGTGGTATTAAACCCACCAAAAGCATAATAAGGATCAACCCACAGAGGAAAATTGATGCTTGAATAATAGATTTCTTTAGGTTTTTCTCTTTTATTAGTTCTGGCATGAGCTCAGTAGTGGCAATATATAAAAACCCACCACCAGAAAAAGCTAAGAAAAATAAATTAAATACTTCAATTGTATCTGATAAGAATAAAGCTAATAATCCCCCTAGTAGAGCAATCATTGCACTTAAAAAGTTAAAAAATAAAGCCTTTTTCTTAGTAAAGCCCCCATATACAAGAATTCCGAAATCACCAATCTCCTGTGGTAATTCATGAAATAAGACAGCAAGTGTAATAATTACACCATTCCTCATTCCACTTAAAAATGCGACCATTATAATAATCCCATCTAAAAAATTGTGTAATCCATCACCAATTAGATTAAGAAGTGCAAAGTTTTTTATATTGGCGCCCCTATTTAAAGCTACATTACTACCTTCAGTGAGAGTTTCATAACAAACAAATTGATCTTCTTTTTGATGTGCATGTCCATGAAACCAATAAATAAATCGCTCAATTATGAAGAATATCACAAATCCAATAATAACATATGTAAAAAGAAGACTTTCAGCCACTCCTGCTCCTTCTGCATTTAATTCTTCAAGATGATGTAGTGATTCTGGAATTAAATCAAATAATGCTGTTGCGAGAATAGTTCCTGTAGCAAAGGCTACAAGTATGAATAATATTTTATCTAAAGTTTTTTCTTTCATTGAAATCATTAATATACCAAGTAAACTGAGACATCCTATGATAAAAATCATTAAAAACCCTAATAAGGAATTCATATTTTTTCAAACTCTTTTTCTTTTATTTTTATAAGTGGAATTTAAATAAATGGTTATTTTGATTATAATTTCTAGGTATGGTAAAGAGATTATCATAATTAATTAAAGATAGGAATGATTAAAAAGAAAATTTTATAGAATATTTTTTTCCAAAAATCATTTATCAACCAAAATATTTAATATTTTAAGTTAAATGGAAATAATTGGGAAATAGTGATATATAATTTCTAAGTCATTTCTCCATGTTTTATTAAAAAGTGAAGATGATACCTATTGTGCAAAATGCTGCAAAACAAGAAACATAATTGAGAGAATATTTACTTCAATGCCAGAATTCAAACAAAAAATTAAAGTGAGTTATGAAGATATTTACTCAAGTGAAAACATAAATAAATTTGGGAATTTAATTCCACCAGTAATTATCTTTGAAGATCGTATTCTAATTGAAGGGCATGTTCCAATTATGAAAAAACTTGCTCGGGATTTGTCTAAATTAATGGAGCCAACTAAATTAAAACTTTCAGGTAAAACTTTAAGATAAAATTTTGGAAAATTAACTCTTCTTTGAATAAAATTATGTTTCAAACGGTTTTATTTTTGTTGAGATACTCACATTTCTATTATCAAAACCAAATCTTAATACTTGAAAACTTAAAACGAACGGCATTATACTCAAAAAACTCAATATTAAACCAAATAAGTATGAATTTGGAAAACTGAGTAGAAGTCCTCCTATTAATGGCCCTAAAATTTGAGATATATTATCTACGGATGAACTTATTCCCATTATTTTACCTTGATTTCGAAAGTCAACAGAACGACTAAGAAATCCAATTGTTATCCCTCTTGATGTTGCACCAGAGAAACTAATGTAGAAAAGGATAAGTACTAAATGCCAAGTTTCTGATATAATTCCTAAAAGAAAGTATGCTAAAATATAGCTTCCAAGACCTAACATCGCTGTTTTTGGATCACCAAAATGATTTCTGATTTTATTAAAAAAGAACGCTCTAAAGATTACTTGAAATATACCCATTGAAGAAAGGAGTAATCCAATGGCTTGTGGGTTTAAATTTAATCTAATATTCCCAAAAAGACTGAACGTGGTTTGAAAGACTCCAGCAGCAATGGCTAGGAAAAAGTATTGGACAAATATAATAACAGTTTGATTATTTTTCCATATTGAAGGGATTACTCCCGCATTAATATTAACTGAGTTAACCAAATCAGTATTCGCGAAAGGAATACTTATTTCCTTTCTAATCTCATTATAATTTGCAGTTTTAATTGGTAATGTTTCTTTAAGAAATATTGCCGTTAAGGTTAATGTAAATCCTGCCAAAATGCTTGATAAGATTCCAGGACCCATAAACTTTTTTTTTGAATAATTTTACTAACATCTATTACATTCATTTCAAGATAAAAAGGTTATATTATATTTCTTTTAAAGAATATCTTTTTTCAAAAGAAACTAAAAAACTTAGGTAAAAGTAGTTGTTTGATTTAGATTTAAACTTAGACTTATAAATCTACACTTTTAAATTATTAAATGAAAACTTTTAAGCATTTCTTAATCTCATTTCAATATGAATAATCAATTGGAGAAATATGGAAACAATTTTCAACAAAAATCTAAGTATATTAGAAATAAGCTACCACAACATCGATTAGATTGGACAAATAAACCAAAATCTTTTAAGACATATTCAAATGCAATTAAAACTATAAAATTGTTGGATCCAGAATTTGATGATCAAATAAAATTTTGGAATGTAGTTTTTAATAGAAAATCTACTCGTAAATTTAAACAAGAGCCAATAACGCAATCACATCTTAGCCAATTATTATATGGAATGACCGGTTTGACACGAATTTCAACCCAATTCGCTTTTAGAACAGTTCCGTCGGCAGGGGGATTATTTCCTATTGAAATATATCCTATAATAAATAATGTGGAAGAATTAGATAAAGGAATATATCACTATAACATTGCAAAACACATGCTTGAATTATTGAGAGCGGGAGATTTTCGAGTTGAAATTGCCAAAGGTTGTTTAGATCAACAAATAGCATATAATTCAGCTGTGAATTTCGTGTGGACCGCGGTAATAGAAAGATCTAGTTGGAAATATCTCCAAAGATGCTATCGTTATATCTATTTAGATGCGGGTCATATTGGACAGAATTTTTATTTAACTGCTGAGGCATTAGGTTTAGGTGCATGTACGATAGGGGCAATATACGATGACGAACTTAATGAGTTATTAGAAATCGATGGGATTAATGAAACAGCAATATATGTAGGAGTAGTTGGGAAAAAATTTAAATAAAAAAAAATTAAAAATTTGTTATTTGGATTATTATATAGATTCTAAGAAAGAAAGTAATATTAATTTGGACGCATCTGGTAATTCTTCAACATATTTTTTGACTTTTTCTATGAATTCTTCTTTTGATTTAGCATCTTTCAAAAAGTAATTGTTTCTATTTATTTAGAGTGTACAAAAAATGCACATACCAATCCTCTCAGTCTTTAATAAACCAGATTTAAAATAATCCTTTAAGAGATTTTTTTTTCTATTTTTTAACTTATATATAAAAGGCAATTAACATTAACAGTAATATAGTCTTAATATTTATGGTCTAAATTCTGTGAGCAAAATAGAATAATGAGCCTCAACACTGAACTCTTAGAAAAATTTAAAGAAATGAAACAAAAAAAGAATAAGCTAATGGTTAAGTGTGAATTCTGCGGAAAAAACATTGTAGGTAGTAAGTGGAATAAGGAATATCACCATATCAATATATGTCAAGACCCAAAAAAACGATTTTTCTGTTCCCGGCAATGTAAATTAAATTGGATTTTTAAAAAAATAATGGCATAATTTCATTCAGATTAAATTTTTCCTGAGTTTCAGTCTAAAGGGAAAATCGTAATGTATTTATGACCCTAATTATTTATTTTATTAATGAATCCAAAAAAAAGTAAAAACGACAATGAGTCGTGCCAATCCACTAATAATCCCCGTGAGTGGAAGGGAAGAACAATAGAAATCGATGACGCTGGGACGGGAGATCTCGTCGGAGATGTCTTCATTGGATTTCGAGACTCGGAAACCAGAAATATAATATTTCAGTCAGTTCCCGTGGGTCTCTATAACGAAGATAATAAGGATGATAATAAACCAAAAAAATACATAGTAAAGATAGTAATAAAAGCTCTTAGAGCACTTAATCATAATAAAGCAGATAGGATACTTCTATGTAGGGGTGATTGTTTTGATCTTGTTAGACAACATTTTAATGAAAATGACATATATTACGAGCCTGCGATTATCGAAGGAGAACTCCAAGACGCTGTAGAGGGTAGATATATTCAACACCTTAGAAAACTCGGAATAACTTCTAACAAGCTTACAAAAGAATCGGGTATCCAAAGATATTTTATTTTATTTAATTGGGTATGCCGAGATTTTCCAAATCGTGAACGCTTCGTCAAGATGGGGTTCCCATCTTGGAAAAAGAAATGGAGAAAGATTGCAATGAAGAGGTACAAAAAGTATCCTAAAAATAAGTCTTATGAAAGGGATAAAATCAAGAAAAGGGCAAATGAAATTTATAAACTTATGTTTAAGAGTTCTAATTCTTTAAGAGAAATTTCCCTTGAGAGGTTAACTAAGGAATAAGATTATTAAAATTATTAATAAATATATAGTAATAGAGTAAATTACATTACTTAGAAGAACAAAGAATAATATCAAGAAATGCTTATAAAACCTTAATTATAAGTTTGTTAATATTGAGAAACATAAAATAAAAAATTAATAAAATAATTAAAAATATTTTTAGATAGATTCTAAGAAAGCGAGGAATATTTGTTTGGACGCATCTGGTAAATCTTCAACATATTTTTTGACTTTTTCTATAAATTCTTCCTCTGATTTAGCATCTTTCAAAACATAATTGTCAATATCTCTAAATTTATTTGTAATTTTTTCATACGCATGCGTTAGGGCATCAAGGTTCTTACTTATAGATAATTTCCATTCTTGTTCCACATAGATTTTATCTTTGTCTTTCTTTTCTTTTTCTTTATCCTTATCCTTTTTATCTTTATCTTTTTTATCCTTGTCCTTTTTGTCTTTATCTTTTTCTTTCTCCTCTTTTTCCTTCTTTTCCTTTTTCTCTTTATCTTTGTCTTTATCTTTTTTATCCTTATCTTTATCTTTTTCCTTTCCCATAAAATCTCAACTGCTTGCTACTTTAGTTTATTCCACATATAAAACTTCAAATATTTAAAATTTTGGAGTTTTCTTAAAATTTCTAATTGCATTTTCAATTTTTTTTTATAATATACTATAAGCGTATGATTTATTTGTTCATAAAAATAAATATTTCTAAATGTAATGTTTATTATTGTAAACAGTATAATATAAATTGTGAAATTTATATACTGAGAATTTCATATAAATTATTAGGAGAGAATTAGATAGAGGGGTGGATTAGGATGATTGTTATATTATCATATTTTCATACTAGAATCGGTACAGATATTTTCTACACATTCCCAAAAACTAAGGTGGGTAGTGAAATCTCGGATAGATTATACGATGTTATGACTCAGCAGAAGGAAGAAGAATTTTTTACTCATACCTTCGGAAATTTAAAGTTATTAAACTATTACTTTCAAATTCGTTCAGATTGGGCGCGTGGCAATAGAGAAATGTTAATGCTCTCAATAATGATTAACACGCAAATATCTCCTGAAATTGTAGAGAGTATCGCATCCTTATGCAAGAAATTTGTAGAAAGAATGCGATCAAATGAAGATATTTTTACTGGGTTTCATATTAAAGAGTTAAACAAATACGACGAAGATGATAAAGAGAGAATAATAAAAACCGAACTTTTAATCAGAGAATGGGTAAAGGATCTATATTGGGAAACCTTGGAAGAAACAAGAAAAAAATCAGAAGAAGAGAAGATTACGGTGCTATTAAACGATCGATATATATTTGAATCCTTAGAAAAAATGTCAGGAGAGTTGAAAAATATCAGCAGAGAGATAGAGACTAGTTCAAATGAGGAATCCCTGAAAGCAAATTCCAATATCAAACATTCAATCTCGAATTTAAATAAGATTATCGATGATTTATATGGTGGGTACATCGAAAAGATGAATGTGCTTGATATTGAGGATGAAAATGGCTTATTTTCCGCAGATGAAGATATGGACGTGGATATTCAAAAAAGCAAAAAAGAGTTAATTCAGCTTTTAGAAGGGGAGGTTAACAGAAAAGGAGAATAATTTAAATTTAAACTAGGCAAATTATAATGAATAAACAAGATTTAGAAAAATTCTTTAACCGATTAGAGGAATTACTAGAAATCTATGGATGTAATGGCCGCGATTTAACTAATGCTGAAATTATACTGAAAGAAATGAAGATACCGAAAGAAGAACAAGAAGAATTTTTAGAAGATTGCAGAAATTCTGGTGGATTTTGTGATTGTGAGATATTTTTAAACTCTGAGGATTATTTGAGAGAAAAATATA
>JABXKB010000039.1 GCA_013375485.1 Promethearchaeota archaeon
AAGAAATTATAAAAAGGTAAGATATTTAATGGCTGGTAAATGGATAGGAATTTTTCCTATTATTTGTGTTGTGTTGTTGATTGTTTCTTTGTTTCTACCGATAATGGGTTTAAGTATATTTAGTTCTGGAGTTATAGATCCCGCTATAACTGGAGATGTCATGCCTCTTGGAGGAGGAATTCTGGATGAGCTTGAACCCTATGTTGCTACAGTCCCTGAAGCTGGTGATCTTCAGAATGCTTTTTTCTGGGTAGGAATTATTTTTGCTATTCTATTCGGACTTGATGCCTTATTCTTATTTATTGGTGGTATTAGAGTTATGACTGGAAGCAAAGAACTTGAAAAAGCAAGAAAAAAATGGTTAACTGGTGGATTATCCAGGATTATAAGCCAAGTAATAGTAATAGCAATAATGTTATTTTTCATTCCAGACTTCATAGCCGATAATTACCCTGGAGTTGAATTAGCTTATACAATTGGGTTAGGGATGATTATGATGATGATAGTTGGTGGAGTCTTAATTTTCGCATGGATTTTAGCGAAAATAGCTGATTGAATGGATTAAATTCGAAATTAACCAATTTCTTATTCTTTTTTTTAATAAAATAGGGATTCTATACTAATTCCTTCATTTTTTCTATGTATTCTAACGACTGATGGCGAAAATAAGTATTGTAGAGTTCGGCATACATTCCACCTTTAGAGATTAACTCATCATGATTACCTTCTTCTATAATTTTCCCATGGTCAAGCACAATTATCCTATTAACATGCCGTACTGTCCAGAGACGATGAGCAATTATGATTGAAGTACGACCTTCAATTGTTTTTTGTAAGGCATCTTGAATTCGTGTTTCGGTGAAGGGATCTACTGAAGCAGTTGCTTCGTCTAGGATAAGTATCGCAGGATTTTCTAAGAGAACGCGTGCAAAAACAACTAATTGGCGTTGTCCCATTGAAATTAAACTGCCTCTTTCTCCAGTTTTAGTTCCTAATCCTCTTGATAAATCTTTTATCCAATCAGCACCACTTGTTGAATCCAAAGCATTTTGAACATCCTTTCTTGTTGCCTTTCTATTACCATATTTTATATTATTTTCAATTGTATCTGCCCAAAGGAATGGAGATTGAGGAATAATTCCTATTTGTCTACGATATTCCATAAGATCATAATTTCTAATACTCATCCCATCAATTAGAATATCTCCTTCCTGAAATTCATAAAATCTTGCTAAAAGCTTTGCTAAGCTTGATTTTCCTGCCCCAGTATGACCAACGATTGCAACAGATTCTCCAGATTTAATTTTTAAGTTAAAATTCTGGAAAACTTCTTTTGATTCTTCATATTTAAAGGAGAGGTTTTTAAATTCGATTTCACCATTGAATGTTGTTGGTTTTATATCATCCTTTTGAATTACTAAAGGTAATGTATCTATGAGAGCAAAAATTCTTTCTGATGCAGCCATACCCGTTTGAAATGTAGGCCAAAAAGAAGCTAAAGTTAATAATGGAAAAAACAGATAAGTTAAACCTTGTATAAATAGACTCAAATCTCCCACACTTATATTATTTCCTAAAACTCCACTTCCACCATAAAAAAGTAATAATGTTAATACTATTCCCTGGATAACACCTAAGGAAGGAAAAATGGCATTCAACACAAAAGCTCGTCGTAAATTAACATTATAAGATGTAGTATTTACTTCATTAAAATTATTGTATAATTTCTCCTCTTGCCGAAATGTTTTCGCTATTTGAATACCAGAAAAACTTTCTTTAACAAATGCATTAACAGAAGCTAAGGCTCTTTGACCTAATAATGTTTTTGAACGAGCTACTTTTCTAAAAGATAAAGCTAAAACAAAAAAGAATGGAAAAGTAATTATAGTAATTAGCGTTAATGTGAGATTGATGAAGGACATAATAATCAGTAAAAAAATAATGACCAATAATGACGAAATTAACTGAAGAGTTAAATCTACAGTAGTTCCGAAATCGCGTGAATCTGTGTTTGTCCTTGATACTATTTTACCAATAGGATTTCGATCAAAAAATGACAGATCGTGATTTAAAACAGCTTGTCCAGCATCTCGTCTCAGATCTAAAACAACATTTCCGATTACTTGTACGGAATATCTTACAGTAAAATAATTAAAAACCCAAGATAATAGATTTAATATAAGAATAACATTTAATAAGAAAATGAGATAGACTACATTTCTATTTGTTTCTAAATTATTAATTGCTGTACTAACAAGAACAGGTACAAAGGAATAAGTGAGGGAAGAAATTGTTAAAAAAAGAATCACAATAAGCATTGAGCGTTTATATGGACCGAAATAATGAAAAATACGTTTCAGTAAATCTCTATCACTAAAATCTCTGTCATACTCTTCAGCTTCAAGTCCCACATACATTCCCATTTAGGAATCCTCTTCTTGTTTTATTAATGTATTGATATCGATATCAAATTTTTTGATGAAAATTCTTCGATATTCCTCAGAGGATTTCAGAAGATCCTCATGTGAACCCATGGCAGAAATTTCACCTTTTTTCAAGACTATTATTAAATCAGCCCATCGAATTTGTGAAAGTCTATGCGTTATTAGGATTGTAGTTCTGTCTTTAAGAATATTTCGAATTGCTCGTTGTATTTTATCCTCGGTATTGGAATCAATTGCCGAGGTAGAATCATCCAAAATGAGAATTTTTGGATCAGAGAGAAAAGCGCGAGCGATTGCTATCCGTTGCCTTTCACCGCCACTAAGTTGAACACCCCTTTCACCTACCTCTGATTGATATTGACTTGAAAAGTTCATAATAAATTCATTAGCTTGAGCTTCGTTGGCAACCTGAATAATTTCTTCGATTGAGGATGTTCTCCCAAACGATATATTGTTAAAAATAGTATCAGAGAATAAGAAAACATCTTGCTCAATAAATGAGATCTGACTTCTTAATGATTCTAATGCATAATCTCTTATATCTATATTATCAATTAATATTTTTCCTCTATTTACATCATACAACCGGGAAATCAATTTAGTCAGAGTCGATTTTCCAGATCCTGTTGTTCCAACAATAGCTACAGTTTGACCGGGTTGAACCGTAAACGAAATGTTTTTTAATACAAGTTTTTTACTTTCAGGATAAGTAAACGACACTCCTTCGAATTTAATTTCGCCTTCTATTACTTTAGTAATACCTTTTATATTTTCATCAATTTCAGTTTCCCTATTCATTAACTCAAGTAGTCTTTCGGAGCTTGTAATAGCTAGTCGAATGATTGCAAAGACAAAAATAGATATAAAAGTTGGAAAACGTAATTGGGCTATTAACCCATAATAAGCAATAATCTCTCCTATACTCATTAAATTGAGAAAATTTAAGATTATTGCATGAGCAAAAGCTATTGTCATTGATATCGATAAAATTAATATTGGTAGATATTTTGCTTGAATTTTACCTTGATCTATATATGCATCTCGATACAATTTAGCATTTGAATAATATTTTTCCATTTCTTTAGCCTCTTGAACAGTACCTTTAACCACTTCTATTCCAGTAAGAGTTTCATTTAAAGTGGCATTCATCATTCCAAATGAACCTCTCAATCTTCCTGTAATTGGCCCTAATTTACGAACATATGATCTTAAGAAAAATAAAAAGAGTATAGAAAACATTAAAGGTGCAAATATTAATTGGGGTGGATAAAAAATGATAATATAAATAAGAGGTATAACTAATGATGTAAATGATTCAAAAATTAAAGAAAGTGCTGGACTTATTAAAAAATTGAGCATGCGAACATCATCAGTTACTCTTGCCATAAGATCTCCTATTTTTTGTTGCTCATGAAATGATTGACTTTTACCTAAAAGATTAGTATAAAACTCTCTTCTACAATCTCTTTCCAATCTTTGTGCTATTACTTCTCGTAATATATAATTTGCCAATCTCAGTATGGGTGTTCCTATACTTAACAATAAGATGATTGTAGTGTAATAAACTAAAGCAGAATAATTCCCAATTATAAAATCAGATATAGCATTCCCAAGAATTATATAAATAATAGAAGATAAATTCGAAGCGATTATTGTGGTAGCTAAAACAATAATGAACAGAATTTTATTAGAGCTATGTAAAATGTGTTTAAGGATCCATCTACGAGGTCCTTTTCGTCGAGATTTTTCAAAAGGATCCTTTCCTGGTGAAAATTCTACATAATGAGTATTGATAATTTTCATATTGTTTTTCGGCATTGGTAAAATTTTCTTTAATAAAAATTATAATTCTCGTTTTATTATTTGTAAAATATTTAGTTATTAATAGATTTTTTATATTTAAATTATAAATTATTAAAAAATGTAATATTTAAGTTTAAATTGGTGAAATAGATCTATGGAAATCTCGATTAGAAAGGCTACTGTTCAAGATGCTGAAGAGATATCCAATATATGGAGAATCATTTGTTCAGAGAAAATCTTTTCAGCTATAAATAAACCTTTCACACCTCAACAGGAGAGAAAATATATATCTTCTCTTTCTGATCGTGAGGGCATCTTTGTGGCTGAATTAAAAGGCCAAATCATTGGTTTTCAATCATTAGATAAATGGGCAGACTTTTCAGATTCATTTGATCATGTAGGTGTTATCGGAACATTTGTACTTCCTGAGTGGCGAAAGAGAAAAATTGGATATAAATTAGCAAAACATACCTTTAATTTTGCTCAGAAGCATGCTTATGAGAAGATTGTTATCTATGTGCGAGCAGGAAATTCTAGTGCACTAAAATTCTATAAATTTCTAGAATTTGTTCAAAAGGGAGTATTATCTAATCAAGTAAAAATTAATGGTGAATATGAAGATGAAATATTCATGGAAATGTTTCTATAATTTCGTTATAACAATTTGTACACAAAAGTTAGGAATCATATTAACAGATTAATAAGTTTGGAAAATTTCTATGAATTATTAACCATTAATTTAAATATTATCAGTTTTATTAAATAATTGTGTCGGATAAAGAAATTGCGTATGATGTAAGGTTGGAAGAAAGGTTAGAGGAAATAAAACTACAAATATGGTTAAATGAAGAATTACAGATCATGCCTGAACAATATCATTTACTAATAGTGAAGAACCTTTCAAGATAAATACTGAGTTAATTCTTTTTATGCAATTTCATTAAAATTTAATCCTAGTAATTCCTTTTAGTGCTAATTAAAGTTGTCGTTGCCTCTATCCATTGAGACAATTCTGAGTCAGTTCTGCAGAATGAAACAATTTTATCTAAATCCTCAAGATTGTTGAATTTACACTCAACTAGTAGATCCCAACCACCATATATAGGTGTAACATAGGTGATCTGCCAATCTTTATCTAAATCTCTAGGTTTCAAATTTTTTAATTTTTTTGTCACTTTCCATTGAGTACCGATGATTTTCAATCGAATTAAAATATATCCACGATAGTAGATTAATTTAACACCTGCGTACTAATATGATTTTTCTTATCTTGCTGTTTATCAAATCCTATAATAAATAGTAATAAATTATTTAATATTTTTCAAGATTTCTATTTAGGAAAGAATTAGTAGCAAGAGCTAAATTATCATCAATTTGGCATTCTAAAAATTAAAAGTTGAGGCTTTAAGTAGTGTTGTCGTAAATTTATTGATATTTAGTGCTCTTGTAGCATTAATTGCGTATATAAAAGGTAGATCAAAATAGTAATAATTAATTATAATATCAATCTGATCTACCAATAAACTTCTTTTAAAGTCTCGTGATACTCATTGAGAGATTTAATCTCAACTTTTTTCTTACGTACATTTTCAATGGCATCTACAACAGCTTTAGCAAGCTGTAAATTAATTATAACGGGAATATTAAAATCAACTGCCATACGCCTTATTTGATATTCATCTTCTATTACTTTGCGGAACTTTTCTTCTACTGTTGTTGGGAGAGGAACGTTAATAACCATATCAATTCTTCCATTTACCATGCACTCCCGAATGTTTGGTTCCATTCCCCGATCACTTACCTTATATAACTTCACAACAGGAATTCCATTTTCTCGAAGCGATTCTGCCGTGTGTTTCGTTGCAAAAATAGTAAATCCCAAATTTTTCAATTTAGCGGCGATTGGAATAATCTGTTTCTTTAACTTATCTCCACCAACTGAGATTAAGACATTACCTCCATCAACTGGTATATATTGCTCAGCAGCCTCTAATGCTTTCATCAAAGCGTCCGGTAAATCTTTACCAATACAGGCTACCTCGCCCGTACTGTTCATCTCCACGCCTAATATTGGATCTGCATTGTCTAGGCGCATGAATGAAAACATTGGGGATTTCACAGCAACAAAATCTCCGTAGGGCAAATTTATTAGTCTCCTAGGTATCTTTTTGCCCATAACGACTTCCGCAGCTAATTTCATCAGATTTATTCCTCTGACTTTGGATACATAAGGCATACTTCTACTTGAACGGAGATTACACTCAATAACGAATACTTCATCATTCTTTACAAGATATTGTATATTAAAGGGCCCTTGAATTTTAAGCGCTAATGCAATTCTTCTGGTATAATCCTCAACATCCTTTTTAACTTTATCTGAAATCGTAATTGGAGGAATAACCATTGTTGCATCGCCTGAATGGACGCCCGCATTTTCAATATGCTCTACTATAGCTCCGATAAGAACATTATCTTCGTCGCATATTCCATCACACTCTACTTCTCTTGAATCCTTAAAGAATTTTGTAATCACTACTGGATATTCTCTTGAAACTGCAGCTGCTAAATCAAGAGTGTCTCTCAAAGTTTTCTCATCATATGAAACTCTCATTGCCGCACCGCTTAAAACATATGAAGGTCGTACAAGAACAGGATATCCGACTTTTTTAGCGAAATTAATCGCTTCTTCATTAGCTGTTAACATGGCCCACTCAGGTTGGTTTATACCAAGTTGATCTAGTAAGCTACTAAACTTTGCTCTATCTTCAGCCATGTCTACCCTAGAACCATGGGTCCCTAAGATATTTATACCTGCTTTACGGTAGAATTCAGAATATTTAGCGAATTTTGCAGCAAGGTTTTGGGCAATTTGACCACCTGCATTCAAAACGACACCTTGGGCTTTCTCTAGCTCAGCAATGTCCAAGACCCTTTCACCAGAAAGCTCTTCGAAATATAAGCGATCAACTAGATCATAATCAGTGCTAACCGTCTCTGGATTGTAATTAATCATGATAGCTTTATCTACTCCCAATTTCTGAAGCCCCCATAAGCAATTAACACTACCCCAGTCGAATTCGCAGCTACTTCCTATTCTATAAGTACCACAACCTAGAACAATAACCTTCCTAAGATTATCTCTTTCTTCTTGTTCGTAATCAACGTCGTGTTTATCTCCCCAATAAGTAAGATATAAGTACTGCCTTGTCGGGACAACTTGACCTGCCAAAGTATCAATTTGCTTGACATATGGAACAATATTATATCTTTTTCTTAGCCTCCTTATCGTTGGAGTATCAATTCCTAAAATGTGTGCAATCTGTCCGTCCGAAAAACCATATTTCTTTGCTTTTAGTATCCAATATCGCTTATCATCATCTGAAGATTCAAGTAGACTTAGTTTTTTAAGTTCATCTTCAATGTCAATTATGTTCTTTAACTTATAGAGGAACCATTTATCAATCTTAGATCTTTCATAAATTTCGTCAATACTAATTCCTCTTTTTATTGCTTCTCCGATTCTTATGAATCTCAGATCTGTGGGATTTCTTAACTCATATTTCAATTCATTTATATCCTCGATTGGCTTAAGATCGTTACCTACAAAACCTCTTAGCCCAATATCAAGCATACGGATTGCTTTTTGACAAATTTCCTCGAAGTTTCGTCCGATACTCATGCATTCTCCAACACCTTTCATTTGTGGCCCTATGCGTCTATCAACTTTCTCAAATTTAGTTAGATCCCATCGAGGATATTTCATTACCATATAATCTGTCACGGGTTCAAAATTTGCCGTAGTTTTTAGTGTTATCTGATTTAATAATTCAGGTAATGTATATCCTATTGCTATTTTTGCTGCTATATATGCTAAAGGATAGCCTGTTGCTTTTGAGGCTAAAGCAGATGATCTAGATAATCTCGCATTAATCTCAATAGCTCTATGCTTCTTAGAGAATGGATCAAGAGCCCATTGAATATTGCATTCCCCGCAAACACCTACCTCCTTTGTTGCTCGTATAGATGCGGAGCGGAGCATTTGTAATTCCTCATCAGGTAAGGTTTGAGCCGGAGCTACAACAATAGAATCTCCTGTATGAATTCCACAAGGATCCACGTTCTCCATACTACAGTTGATGAAACAATTATCCTCTGCATCTCTTAAAATCTCAAATTCTATTTCTTTCCAACCCCATACGCTTTCTTCAATCAAAATTTGATTTATCCTTGATTGAGCTAAACCTCTTTTAGCTAATCTTTCAAATTGTTCCCAATTGTAAATAAATGCCGAACCTTGGCCTCCTAATACATACCCAACTCTTAACATTATAGGAAATCCAATTTTTTTGGCTGCTTCTATAGCATCTTTATAATTATTTACCGCTACACTTCTACATACAGGACAATCTGCATCATTCATTGCTTTAACAAATAAATCTCTATCTTCTGTTACTTCTATAGCTTCAACTGGAGTACCACATACTCTAACATCATATTTCTCTAAAATTCCCGCTTCTTTTAACTCAACGCCTACATTAAGACCTGTTTGACCTCCAAAAGCTAAACAAATCCCATCAGGTCTCTCTTTTTTAATTATTTCTTCGCAATATTTAATGTTTATAGGGAGTAAATAAACCCGATGACTCATCTGTGGATCAGTCTGTATTGTAGCGATATTTGGGTTAATAAGGATTGACTTAATGCCTTCTTCATTAAGGGCTTTTAAGACTTGGCTGCCGCTATAATCAAATTCCCCCGCTTGACCTATTCTAACTGCACCCGAACCAAGGACCATAACCTTCTTTAAAGATTCATCTAAAGGCATGCTTTTTTACACCTGCATAAGTTCAATAAATTTGTTAAAGATTAGCTCTTTCATATCCAATGCCCCCGGTGATGCTTCAGGGTTAAATGTTACCGAAAATATTGGTTTACTTTTATGAATTAGACCTTCATTAGTATTATCATCTTTGTCATGAAAGAATTGTTTAAAATCATTTTCCTTCACATCTTTAAGGCAATAGGCATGATTCTGAAATGTAATATAACAACGATCCGTAGCACTTTCTACTGTAGTTCTACCTCCTCGATGTTCTGCCGTCATTTTATAGCATTCGGAACCATTAGCAATACCTATTATCATATTTCCAAGACCAATTCCCATAGAGGGAATACCATCTTTTATTAAATTTTTAACAGTTTCAATAGTATCTTTATATAAGCTTGGATTTCCAGGACCATTCGATATCAAAACACCATTTGGTTTTATTTCCATGATCTTTTCATAAGAATAATTATAAGGAACTATGGCTACCTCAATATTTTTTGATACTAGAGTCCTTAAAATATTGTTTTTAACACCCAAATCTATAATTACAACAGAACCTTTTGGATTTTTAAGCTTTATTTTTTTAACATTCTTAATGGATACAGTCTCTACGAGATTTTTTTTAATCGGATCTTCGAGATTTTGAACTTCTACTTTTAATGCATCAATATTAGGTTTTTCTCCTGCCTCAAATACTTGAATTAAACCTAATTTACTACCGTTTATAACAAATTCTTGAGTTAATCTTCTGGTATCAATCCATTGGATACCAGGAATATTTTCTTCAATTAACCAATCTTCAAGAGTTCTAATGCTTTCATAATGACTTGGTTCCTCACAGTATTCATTTACAATCAAACCTTTTATTTTGATAGAATCTGATTCAAACTGTTTGAGTATTCCAAATTCATCCTTTAACTTATCAGGAACTCCAAAGTTGCCAATTGAAGGATATGTAAAGAGTACAATATGGTCTTTATAGGTTGGATCTGTAAGGATCTCTACATATCCAGATCCAGGAATAGTAGAAAAAGTGATCTCACCACTAACTTTTTCAGTAGCACCAAAGCCTATACCCTCAAAATAAGTTCCGTCTTGAAACATTAAGATTGCTGGTCTTTCTTTCTTATCAAGCATTGACTCTTTTGTAAAGTTCTACTTTTAACTCCTTAAATAAAGATCATTAATTCTTTTTTTAAAATTATTTATTAACTAGTTAAATAAAATGAACTTTATCTAGAGCTGCTTGGAGAACTAGAAGAATTTGAAGTATTTTTATCAATATACCCCTTTGTTTTAAAATAATCTAAAAGTGCAGATCTTATTGATTGTATTGATGACTCAAAATTTAGTTCCTCGAAAGGACTAAACCATGAAAACTCCTGAGTATTAATATTATCTAATTCTTTAGAGTTTTGCAGAGTGATTATATTCTTATCCAACATAAATGTAGGATCTAATATATCATCGTCTCCTTCGTCTAACTTTTTAAGATTTTGGAGCATACATTCAAGTAGATCATCATAGAAAAGAAGAGGAATATACTTTATTTCTTTTGGTTTTATATCATCTAAAAATAAATCCTGTTTATCTATATTGTATTTGAAACCTTTTTCAGCTAGGTCATATATATCAATATCTACAAGTTCAGGATGATATTCAACTCTTTCAACTCTTTTCATCTTTTCACGATATTTTGCTACTTTTTGCATATACATTCTAACATTTGTTTCTTTCCTTGTAGTTTCTATTAAAATAGAATTCTCATTAATTCTCTTTTCACATACTTCTTGAATAATTTTACAATAATTGGTCGCTGCATTTATAAGATCTTCATTATTAAGCTTTGCTTTCAATACTGTACTAAGATATGCTCTTAAAAATGCTGAGAAATCTTCTTCAATACGCGATAATTTTGCATAAAGAAATTTTGTTGATTCCCACCATTTGTTAACTTTTTCAATTTTAAGTGGAATTACAAATTTTTCAAAAGCACGAATTTCAGCAAAATATATCAACTTTTCTGTCCCATATTGAAGAAAAGCAGTAGGATTGATTGTTGCATTCAGATCATCCATTATTGAGAAGGAGATAGGCTCTTTGGGGCGTATTAAAAGAGATTTTTCGCCATTGAATACACGATCCACTCTCATGGGTAAAGGCATAATTGGATTGGTATTTATTTTTTTTAAGAGCATTAATGTACGTTCTATTTTATAATATGCAAGGTCGAGAGGAAAAATTTCTATATAAAAGAAAAAAGGTGCTGCATCCGATTTAAAAATTTTAAATTTATGAACAGGTTTTACCATCGCAATCAATTATTAGGTCTGATGAGAATCTTAAAACGATTTAAATATATTATTATTATATAATCTTTGATATTATCTTAAATTATTTAAATTCGAATTTTGTATTAACTAAGAAAAAGATATCTTTAAAAAGTTTACAGTTTTCAAATGATAAATCAAGGTATTATGATAAAAATAAATTAAGGAAGTGAGAAAATAAATTCTCCTTCTATTTTAATTATTTAATTAAATTATGAGCTTTTTGTAAACGATTTTCTGCATCATTGACAATTTCATCAACTAAGGTTTTTACATTTTCTATACTTTTTATTACTCCAATGCTTTGTCCTAATAAAACAGCTCCGGAATTAATATCTCCCGTGTATGCTGCTTCATACGCCTTTCCTTCTGCTATTAAATCTTCTTGAGTCATTGCTGCTTCTTCCGCCATTTTTGCTTCCTTACCTGATACAAGCCCATGATGTAAAGAATATTCATTTTTCCAAAGTCTAATTGGACCAAGCGCACCCGTCACCAATACTGTATCTTGAGCTTTTGCTGGAGGAACAACTCCCTTATAACCTTCATCAAATTCACTTTCTTTTGAGGCAATAAATCTAGAACCCATCGCTATAGCTCCCGCCCCCATTGCTAATGCAGCAGCAAGTCCTTCTCCCGTAGCAAAACCTCCACAAGCAATTACTGGGAAATTGGGGTATTTTTTTATAACTTGTTGTAGCAAAACTAAGGTACTAACTTTTTCATAAGATTGATGGCCTCCACCTTCACCACCAGTTACTACTACCCCATCCACATTTGAAGCAACACACTTATCAGTAAGCCATAATGCTGGAGCTACATGAAAATGTTTAATATTAGAACCGCTTTCTTTTAATTTTTGATAAGATTTCGATTGTGGTAAAGTTTTTGATGACCCCGCACTTGTAATAGCATAGACACATTGTTCTTTTACTCTTTGATTTTCCATTATAAACCTAGGTATCTCTTTAACAAATTGAGGAGTATAAGTTTCTCTTCGAGAAGTTCTCACATTAAAACCAAATGGTTTATCAGTATACTCAACAACTTTAAGCATATTCTCCTTCATTATATCTACTGGATTCCTTCCGCTCACATAGTCGCTCAATAGAGCACTATGGCTTAGCACTCCTAACCCTCCCGCTTCTGAAACCGCAATTGTCAATTCAGTTGTATAGAATGGACCCATAGGAGCAGCAACAATTGGATGCTTAATTCCAAGCATTTTGGTTATATTTGTCTCTAAAACCATTTTTTTCACTCTCTTGGTATTCCGTAATTTTTTTTACCTAATATTATTCTATTATTATTTAATTAAGAACTATTTATTAAATATACATATTTCATTTATGATTTTTTTGTGAGCATATTTTAATTCATGAATAAAAAATGAAGGAAATTAGTTATAAAGAATATTATAATAAAGTCCTAGGATCATGGTTAGGTCGTGTTGCTGGAGATTTTGTTGGCGCTCCAGTAGAGCTTAGAGATGTTAAATATATTGAGCGTAGATATGGCGAAATCAAATATTATCCTAAAAAGATTAATCTGAATTATGTAAATGATGATGAAATGTATGAAATCATCGCTCTCATCTCTTTAGAAAAATATGGGATAGATATTAGTGCTAATGATATTGCATTAGAATGGTTACATCTTCTAAAATATGAACGAGCTGTATTTACTGCTGAAAAAGCAGCCCTAATTAATATAAAGTTAAATATTTTACCTCCCGAATCGGGAGTAAAGAACAATCCCTATTTTGATTTTATAGGTGCTCAAATGAGGGCAGATATATGGGGGCAAATTACTCCTGGATGTCCAGAAACTGCAAAGAAATATGCTGAAATGGATGGTTCTATTTCCCACTCCGGAATTGGAATCGAAGGGGAGGTCTATATCGCTGCTTTAATTTCTAATGCATTTTTTGAAATTAGTATACGGAAAAATATAGATAAATCTCAAAAATTTCTACCTCATGAAAAAAAGAGCCTATATACTCAAACTATAAAAAAAAGTATAGATTTGTATGAGCAAAATTCAGGAGATTTCAGAAAAGCAAGAGACATTTTAATTAATGAATATTGGGCTCGTCTTAAACAACAATTAATTAGTAAGTGTTCAAATTTACAAACAGAGAGAATAGAAATATTACAAGGAAAAGAATCAGAGGTTCATGTATTACCTAATATTGGAATAATTATTTTATCCCTTTTATATGGAGCTGAAGATAATGAAGACCCATTAGGTCGTTCTATTTGTATTGCTGCTATGATGGGGTATGATACAGATTGTAATTGTGGTAACATTGGAGCAATACTAGGAGCTCAACTTGGTGCTGATAAAATACCTTCAAAATGGAAAGATCCATTACAAGATACATTTTCTACCTATGTGAAAGGATACGAGAAATGGAAAATCTCCGAATTGGCACGAAGAATTACAAATATTGGAGAAATGGTAGTAAAAAAGAAAGCTCAAAACTCAGTTAAAATAAAAAAGAAGCAATAGTACAAGTGAATGATAATTAAGTTTTTATATAAGTTTATCCCTTTAATATGATTAGTTAATGAATTTGTGTGTTAAATTCACAATTTTAATATATAAACGAGAGTGAGAGCAAAATGAAACAAGAAGCTATTGAATTTAAAAAGACTGGATCCAACTTTACCATTCGAAATATGAAAAAAGAAGAAAGAAAACAAGTTCGAAGACTAGTTTGACATTGCTTTCCAGTAACAGAGGCATGGCCATTTCGATTTACACCCCATGTGTTAGTAGTTGAACACAATGAAAAGATTGTTGGGGCTGTAGCATTAAGAATTTTTTCACTACCTAAGAAGAAAAAAGGTGGCTTTGTTGAATATATTTTTACTGATCCTGAAGTTCGAGGCATGGGATTCGGACAACAATTGGTAGAATCTTCCCTTGAATATTTTGAGAAACAAGAAGTTGATGAGGTGATGACTCAGATTAAAGGTGATAACACCAGTTCAAGTAAGAATTTTTCTTTGCGAGGTTTTACAATTCTTTCACCCGGTCAACAAGTAAAGCGCTATGGAGCGGGGATTATTCCACTTTGGCTTGGTACTATGCATATTTTGGCAAAAGGACAATGTCTATGGGTACGGACTAAAATTGAGAAAAATGATAAATCATGGTTCCAGTGCGTTGTAAGCCTTATGGTCAATATACTAATATTTATGCTTTTACCTATAAGACCCGATTCAGGTGTTCAATTTAATTTAGTCACTTTTTTCGGTATTTCCTTAGTTTTAATATATTTCTTTTGGATGCGGTATATATTTATGAAACTTTTCGCGGTTATTATGAGATTAAAGGTCCGGTTTCGCCCGATTGAAGATTGGTTTGGTATGAGTTTTATATTGGCTCTAGCAGGAGGAGCTTGGGTTCCCGTACCAGGTAATCTCTACCCTAAAGAAGACACTTGGACATACCGAGAAATCTCAAAAAAATTGGGATTAATGGCATTTATGGGATCCTTTATAATAGTAGCCAGTACATGGATGTTATATTTAATACCATTTTATATTACTGTTCCAACTACTTTTGCTGTATGGTATGATATAGGGATTAAAACTGGTGCTACTTTATCATTATTAGACACTGCTTTACCATTTTTTCCACTTGAAGTGTATAATGGAAAGCGGATCTGGAATTTAAGTAAGATTCTTTGGGTATTTTTAGCAGTATTTGGTGTAGCTATATTCATTATAACATTTTTCTTTAGATAAAGGAAAACGTTCCAAAAGATTTAAAATAGTTTTTTTTTTCCAATTTTTTAATCAATTAGAAAGAGAAATGTATTAAAATTAAAAACCCATAAATATACATAAACAATTTAACTAAAAAATATATTTTAAAAAACTGATGAGAAATGGTTAGAACAAAAGAACAGTACATGAAAGATTTAGGTAGAATGAAACCGAATCTATATCATAATGGCGAAGAAATTGATAGGCTAGATGACCGCCAAATGGCTTGTCTAAATACGATTGGGACTACCTTCGAAGCTTTCGATGATCCTGAGTACAAAGATTTAGTACAAGTAAAATCTCATCTTACTGGTGAAATTATTAATAGATTTACGCATATTCATCATAGTACCGAAGACCTTCATAAAAAGCAAGATATGACACGTAAATTATGTCAAAAGGTTGGTGGATGCATTCAGAGATGCATGGGTTGTGATGCAGCAAATGCAATATACAACGTTTCATATGAGGCTGATAAAGTTAATAACGGAGAATCTCATTACCATGAAAATTTTAAAAAATGGCTTTTAAGATTTCAACAGGAAGATTTAGTCGCAGCTGGTGCTCAAACTGATGTAAAAGGTGATCGAATTAAACGTCCCGCTGATCAAGCAGATCCTGATATGTATGTCCATGTTGTAGAAAAGAAGAAAGATGGAATTATAGTTTGTGGCTGTAAATTGCATATCTCAGAAGCTTCCGTTTCTGATGAACTACTAGTTATCCCAACAAGAGCATTAAGACCAGAAGATAAAGATTATGCGGTTGCGTTCGCTGTACCTGGAGATTATGAGGGTGTTACTCAAGTGGTTACCATTCATAATTATCGTAATAGGGAACATTTTCCACGTGGTTTTCAACCAGGAGCTACGGATTCGTATATAATTTTTGACGATGTTTTCGTTCCCTGGGAAAGAGTTTTTTTATGCGGTGAAAACCAGCATGGGGGTGCCCTTGCTTTACTATTTGGTCTCTTTCACCGGCATAGTTACTCGGGATGCAAACCCGCAATTGGAGATATAATAACGGGAACAGCAGCATTGGCTGCGGAATATAACAACATAGCTAAGGCATCACATGTTAGGCATAAATTAGCAGAATTAATTTTGGTCACAGAACTTGGTTATGCTGCGGGATACACTGCCTCTGATCTAGGAAAATCAGAAGTATACATGCCTGGTGTGGGTTTTATACCTTTCGGTCCTGGAAGCTATATTCCAAACTCAATTTACTGCAATGTTGGAAGGTGTCTAACCGGAGAAAATGTATTTCGTGAAGCTGAGATAATAACGGATATTTGTGGTGGCATTCCAGCAACGTTCCCACATGAAAGAGATTTTGTTAATCCTAAATTGAAGGATAAACTCTATAAATATATTACTAGAAACCCAAAGATATCGCCTGAAAATGCTGCGCAATTCTGGCGGTATGTTGGTGATAGTTTGTGTTCTGCAACAGGAGGAATCCATCTCTTTGGAAGCTACCACGGAGGAGGAAGTCCAGTTATGGAGGAAATAGCTATTACAACCCAATATGACATTGAAGCCCGAAAAACGATGGTTAAAAAAATTGCCGGAATTGACGATAAGTTAAATAAGAGCAGATTGAAATTCAATGAGAAAAATACCACAAAATTGGTTGTACATGATTTAGATAAAACGGTTTCTGAGAAGTAATGTAAAATTAATACAAAATTTCTTATTTTCTTTTTTAAAATTTTTTATTTCTGATTTTATACTCTAAAAATGATATGAATTAAAATGTTATATCTGAATTAAATAAAGAACTTTAATAAAATTTAACTAAAATAAAAAAGAAACGAGCTAAAGGTTTATATTAATGAAAATTCTATTTCTTTTTTGATTTAAATATAATAGCGGGTTTAGTTCTTTGAGAATAAGTGAAGTTGTCGGCATTTTTAATATTTCCATATTTTGACTCTAACTCTTCCAATGTCCCTGCATCTAACGCTCTTGTACGACAAGTTTCAATACAAGCGGGTAACTTACCTTCTAAATATCTATCTAAACAAAAATGGCATTTTCGCATCTTTGCTCCTTTTTCAGGACCAAATTGAGGGGCATCATAGGGGCATGCTTTTAAACACTTTGAATCACATTCTTCATTACCTATACATATATTACTATCAACAATAACAATCCCATCTTCTTCTCTTTTAGTGATTGCATTAACAGGACAAACTGGTATACAAACAGGATCCTCACAATGAAAACAGGGATTAATAAGATAGCTTACAAATACATTAGGAAATTTTCCTCTCTCATTATAGAGAATTCGCATCCATTTTTCAGATCCAGCGGGGATATCATGCCAATCTTTACAAGCTACAGCACACGCAGAACATCCAATACATCGTGTTTGATCAAAGTAAAAACCAACTTGCATATTAGGTTCCTCCTTTAAATTTTTTAATTTCTACTAAACAAGAGTTTAAAGCAGATGCACCACCAGGAGAATATGCATCTTTTGTTAAAGTATTAACACATCCTCCTCGATCGATTCCGTTTTTATCCGGATCGTACCAGGCTCCTTCAAAAATACTAATTACCCCAGGAATTATTCTTTCTGTTAGCCAGGCTTTAATTGTGATTTTTCCTCTATCATTGAATACAAGAATTTCATCTCCATCTTTTATTCCTCTTGCCTCAGCATCAATAGGATTAATCCATGCAACGTGAGGATCAACCTCTCTGAGCCATTCAACTAAATACAATTCTGAATGAACCCTATTTTTAGGATGTGGTGATATTAATTGTAGTGGGTACTTTTCAATTAAAGGATCATATCGCCCTTCCCATCTTTCCATGTACTTAGGAATTGGAGGATTTTCAGGATCATTTAAATCTGCAATCCTTTGAGAAAAAATCTCGATCTTACCTGATGGAGTATTAAATGGTTTGTTTTCAATATCCTCAATCTGTTCTTTAAATGCAACATAAGGTTCTTCGAGTTTAAGACGATGTATTCCATCCTCTCTAAATTTATTGATATCTCGTAAATTTTTTCTGGTATCTTCTCGTAATTTTATTAAAAATCTTAAAGCTTTTTTCTCATCTGGATATTTTTCAAATTCTTCTAACCCAAGTTTATCTGCTAATTCTTCAGCGATTCTTAAATCAGACTTACACTCTCCCATAGGTTCAATTACTTGGTTCGCACATACAAAATATGGACCAGAGGGCCAAGGTCTTATTAAATCGCTTTTCTCAGCTATGCTAGTTACAGGAAGAATTATATCAGCATATCTAGCTGTTGGTGTAAGCCATAAATCAGCTATGACCATGTAGTCGAGCTTTTTCAAGGCTTCTGCAGATTTATTAGCATTTCCCAATTGGTTTAAAAAGTTATTATTCACAAACCATGCAAATTTAACATCAAAAGGATATCCTCCCTCTTTACCTTTTAATACAGCATCAAATATTTTATTTATATGGCATCTTGCCTGAAATCTAAGTTGTAAATCTAAAGAACCTCGGACCGATTTCAATCCTGTTTCAACTGGATTTCTGTAAGGAGGAGGTATCCTAGAAGCAAAAAACATATGACCATAAGGAATTCCCATTAATCCTCCTGCAGCACTTCCCCCATGTTTACCTACATTTCCGGTCATAGCAGTTAAAGTCATAGCACCTCTATTGTATAATTCTCCTACAGCACTTCGCGCAGGACCTTGACAATCCATCAATGCAGCTGGTTTTGTTATTGCATACTCACGAGCAAGATTAGCAATTGTTTCTGCAGGTACAGAAGTAATTTTTTCTGCCCATTCAGGGGTTTTAGGTATTCCATCTTTTTTGCCCATAACATAATCTTTGAATTCCTCAAATCCTACAGTATAATTATCTAAAAATTCTTGATCATGAAGATTTTCATCGATCATAACGTAAGCTATGGCAACCATCATCGCTGTATCAGTCCCAGGTATAATAGGGATCCATTGATCTGCTAAAACCACAGCAGAATCACTATATCTTGGGTCAATACAAATTATTTTTATTCCCTTCTCTTTAGCCTTAATTAAATTAAATATTGTATCTGAACCAGAGATCATCCTAGCAGGATCCCAGCCCCACATAATGATCAGCTTAGAATTTAATAAATCAGTACGACTGTGTCCAACAAAAGGGGATGTATATTGAGTCTGTGTTGCATAGACAGCTCCTTCTGAAGAAATATTACCATAATGAGTTGAATATCCCCCAAATAGAGTTAAAAGTCTCATCATCGCAAACATCCCATCATGATAAGCGCCTTGATAAGCACCACCAGTTACCAGGAATATACTTGAATTTCCATACTTTTGTTTAACTTCTTTAAGTTTTTTGGCAATCTCAGTTAATGCCTTATCCCATGAAATACGTTTGAATTTACCAGATCCTTTTGGACCATCTCTCTTTAATGGATATTTTAAACGTTTTGGATGATATACATATTGTCTAAGAGCTCTACATCTTAAACAAGTTCTAAGTTGTTCATCTTTTTCTTCATAATCATCTCCTTCCACTCTAATAATCTTACCTTCTTTAATATGCAGTCTAAGAGGGCACCTTCCTCCACAATCAAATGTAGATGTTGTACGGACAATCTTAATATCTTCTTCATTCATGTTATTTTCTAAATTTTTCATTAAATCATCTCTTTAAAAATTAGCTTTTTAAATTTTTTTTCGATTACTGCATTTTATCACTAATAACAACATTTTGCTTAGTATGAGCGTGAATCATATATTTATCTTTCTTTTTCCAACCTTAAAATATTTATTAACTTATGATTTCTTTTAGTGTTATGGTATATTCCAGTTTGTATGGTAAATTTTGCCATAGTGAGTGCTGCTTCATGGTCTAAACCACGTCCAGTACCCGTTATTATAGCATTTTTCCATCCAACTTTCCTTTAATTACACCACACTTATATTATTCAATGATAAATTAGTTCTATAAATCAATTTGGTAATTAGACCTATGAATGAAATTTAATCTTTTAGCAAATGCTCTAATTTTTCTAATACAAAATTTCGAAATTCTTCCCTACTAAAATCAGCTTGTCCAAATTGTAAGATTTCACTAGCATAATCCTCTTTATATTTGGGGTCTTGCTCAACTATCCTCATATGTCGTTCTACTAAAGCGGTTCCTAAAATTAAACTATAAGTAAAGAAGGTTAACATTCCGGCATTAGAATCCTTAATTTCTCCTGCTTCAATGGCATTCTGTATCACTTTAGCTGTACCTCTTAGATAATTAAATTCACGATATTCTTTTTCAAAGGGTCCTATCTTGTTAGAAGGGGGATATTCTCTGAGATGCATCATACTAAAAGCCCCAAAATCTTTTTCAGCAAATTCTAAAAAGTTTTTAAAAATGTTCATTAACAGATTTTTAGTAGGACCTTTATGGTCTTTAATTATTTTTATATTTTCTTCTCTATATTGCTTAAAAAACTTGTTTCGGATAGCTATCCATAATTCTCTCTTACTTTCTACGTAATTATACAAATTATTTTGATTCATAGCAAGATTTTTAGCTAACCCTCGCAGACTAAAACCTTCTCTGCCTTTTTCTAAAAATAATTTTTTTCCTGCTTCTAAGATCTTTTCAAATTGAGCTGCTTTTTTTTCAGGTGATCTGCTTCGAGTTTGCTTTTTAGTAGAATTATTATTCATTTTTAAATCCATTAATTTCTTTTCCAGAATTAGATATCA